>JBBWVW010000001.1:0-32134 GCA_050256425.1 Arenicellales bacterium
CTGGACGATTTTTGTTAAACCCGGCGCAGAGATACTGAGCGATTGGGCCGCTTGGCGAAACGACCCATGCTCCTTAATTGCCGCCAGGGCACGGATGTGCTTAAGGTCTGGTTGCAACTGAAATCCCCCCGGGAAATTAGCAATTCGGCAGATGAGGCCGCGGCTTAATTCTTATGATGAATTGTTACGCATTACCACACTAGCGGTGCAATATTACCAGTTGAGACTCATCATTTGCGGCATCCGGGCTCGCAATCTGCCTGGGGTGTGGGGTTTTGGGGCAAAGGACTGCTGTCGCGATGGTGCGCCAGTTGGTAGAATCGCGGCCTGATTTTTTGACCAACCCCAAAGAGGTCCCCCATGGGAAAGCGAGTGAAGAAAGGGAAGATTATGAATAAGAATCGTCCTGTGAATAAATCCAATGCGGCGAGTGATCAAAAACGCATACGGGAAAACGCCACAGTATTAAAAGCGCTGAACAGCGCGTAGTAACGCCCCCGGGCCCAATGATGTCATGACGCGGGCCTTGGCGTGGTGTTGCCAGGGCACCTGGGCGCACTAGCCCACCGGCGTGAAATCAAACTCCTCAGAGCTGAGAATAGCCTCTACCCCGCCCAGTTTTTCAATCAGGCTGGCCTGATCGGCCAGGGCCTGGCGGTTCACCTTCTCGGGATCCACCAGCGAGAGCATCTGCTGGTGACAGCGCTTTTGCACCTGCGCAAAATCGGGATCGCCGGCCAGGTTGCTGAGCTCACCCGGGTCGGCCTGCATATCGTACAGCTCGGGCTCAAACCCGGGGTAGCAGTTGTACTTCCAGCGCGCGGTACGCAACATAAAGAGCCCCACTGGGGATCCGCCGTCGTGGTATTCGGATAACACCGCCCGGTCAGATTCGGGCTCGGTGGCCAAAGATTGCAATGCAACACCCGGGCGGGTGATGCCATCATCCTTTGCGCCCACGGCGCTCAATATTGTGGGGTAGATATCCACCAGCGAGGCCAGGGTATCGACCGTCTTGCCCTTGGGAATATCCGGACCCTTGATCATCATGGGTATCGCTGAGGATTCGTCATAAAGCGACATCTTGGTCCACATGCGCCGGTCGCCATTGTGATCGCCATGGTCGCTGCTATAGATCACCAGGGTGTTATCCACCTGGCCGGAGGCTTGAAGCGCACCCAGTACCTGGCCCACCTGGGCATCCAGAAAACTGCACAGGCCGTAGTACGAGGCCCGGGCGATCTGCCGGGTGTGCTCATCAAAATGCACGTCATAGTTAAAGTTGCGACGAAGCGTTTTTAACACCGGGTGTTGGGGTAGATCCGGCTCATCTAGAAAACGCGCCTGGTCCATCTTGGCCAGCGGATACATCGCGTAGAACTTAAGGGGACAGATAAGCGGGTAATGCGGGCGAAGCCAGGAGACAAAAAGCGTCCAGGGTTTTGCTGTTGCGTGGTTAGCAGTATTTTGCAGCCAATCGCAGGCGTGGCGGGTTACTTTAAGATCGTAGCCGGTGTAACTGTCCTCGCCAGGCCCGATCTCCCGGGCATAGGCCGAGACATCCATCACCGATTCGTGGTCCCGCAACAAGCCCTTGATCCAGCCGGTGCCGTTTTTGATATACAGCGGCAGAATCTCGTTCTCAAATCCGTTGTCGTAGTCTTTGCCGCGGTAGTGCAGCTTGCCAATGGAATCGACCCGGTGCCCCTGGCGTACCAGCTGGTGCCCGAAGCTGGGCGGCTCACCCTGGTATGCCTGGGCGTTGGACCAGCAGCGGGTGTTGTGCACGTACTGGCCGGTAGCCAGTGCGGCTCTGGCCGGCACACAGATCGGCGAGGGAGTATAGGCCTGACTAAAACGCGTTCCCTGTGATGCCAGTTTATCCAGGTGCGGGGTTTGCACCAGTTTATGCCCGTAACACCCCAATGCATCGCGGCGATGCTCATCGCTGAATAAAAAAAGAACGTTGGTTTTCTCTTTCATGAAAGAACACCCGCCAGCAGTAGCGCGCTAATGGCGCCTTGGGCCAAGCGCCGTGTTACACGACGTCAGTCTTCCAGTACCGCCGGGTCGAGTCCCGCTACCGCCATGGCCACGGCACGGAAAATAGCGCGGCCCTTGTTCATGGTCTCCTGCCACTCGTTGGCCGCTATGGAATCGGCAACGATGCCCGCACCGGCCTGGATATGCAGCTGGCCATCGGCAATGATGGCGGTGCGTATGGCAATCGCGGTATCCATGTTGCCATTCCAGCCGATGTAGCCAACGGCCCCGGCGTAGATGCCGCGGCCCTCGGGCTCAAGCTCGCCGATGATCTCCATGGCCCGGACCTTGGGCGCGCCCGATACCGTGCCCGCTGGAAAGGTGGCGCGCAGCACATCAATGGCATCCAGATCATCTGCCAGTTCGCCGGTAACGTTTGAGACGATGTGCATCACGTGTGAGTAGCGCTCGACCTGCATCTTGGAGGTCAAAGTCACCGAGCCGGTGGTGGCAATACGGCCGACGTCGTTACGGCCCAGATCCACCAGCATCAGATGCTCGGCGAGCTCCTTGGGGTCAGAGATCAATTCTTCTTCAAGGCGCTGGTCTTCTTCCTCGCTGTGACCGCGCCGGCGGGTGCCGGCGATAGGTCGCACTGTAACCTCGCCATCTTCCAATCGCGCCAGGATCTCCGGGGAGGAGCCGACGATATGAAAATCATCCAGATCCAGAAAATACATGTAGGGCGACGGGTTCACTGTGCGCAAGGCGCGGTACAGGGTTACCGGATCAGCATCGAAGGGAATCGACAGGCGCTGCGACAGCACCACCTGGAAGATATCGCCGCTTTGGATGTATTCCTTGCAGCGCTCCACCGCATCTTCGAAATCTTCACGGGCAAACGAGGAGCGAAAATCGCTTTCGCTGATGGCCTCGGTGACCGGTGCGGCGCGACCCACCGAAAGACTCGAGATCTGCTCGATCAGCTGATCCAGACGATCACGCCCCGACAGCCAGGCATCATCCGATTCGGGGTCGGTGTGAACCACTACGTGCAGCCGGCCGCTCAAGTTATCAAAGACCAGCAGCTCATCGGAGACCATCAGCAGGATATCGGGTGCACCTACCGGGTCTGGCAAATCCTGGTCACCTAAGTGCGGTTCGATAAAGCGCACCGAGTTATAACCGAAATAACCCACCAGCCCGCCATTGAAACGGGGCATGGAATCCTGCTCGGGCACGTTGAACTGGCGATGGATTTTCTGAATAGCCTCCAGAGGGTCATCGGTGTGCTGGCGGTGAATCTCCTGCCCGTCCTGCTCGATCAGCAGCAGATCTGCCTTAACCCGGACCACGGTCGAACACGGCAGCCCGATCATCGAATAGCGGCCCCATTTCTCACCGCCATGGACAGATTCGAACAGGTAACTGTAGGGGCCCTGTGCCATTTTCAGGTAAGCGCTGACTGGGGTTTCCAGATCGGCCAGCACCTCGCGGTGCAAGGGAATCCGGTTATAGCCGGCGCGGGCCAGGCGATCGTACTCAGCGCGCGTGATCATGGCGCGCTCCGGGCGTTGGGGCAGGAGGGGCCGGCGTGAATCGGAGCGGGGTTAGCGGAACAGGTGATCATGAAGAATCATCGCGATACGGTTACAGGTAAGTAAGGTGCTATCGGGCCAGACGAGGGTTTTCACCATCGCCAAGCAATAACCCACCTGTGAGTCACGCCTGTCATTCTTCTGTCAATTCAAATAGTTCCGCCACTTGGGCGAGTGAGTCTATCACAGCGTCTGGCCCCAGCTCCGCCAGATCCAGGCCCTGACTGTAGCCATAACTGACCAGCATCACCGGCATGTTGCAGGCCCGGGCGGCGCGAAAATCGCTGATCGAATCGCCCACCAGCAGGCAGTCCTTTGGTGCCAGCTGCCATTGCCCGGCGACATGTTGCAAAGGCGTCGGGTCGGGTTTTTTTTGCGCTAGATCATCTCCGGCAATGATCGGGTCGAGATACTGGGCAACCCCCAGCGCCTCAAGCAGCGGCCGGGTAAAAGCGGCAGGCTTGTTGGTGACACAGGCCAGCCGCAAACCTGCCTTATGGCATTGCGCGAGAGTCTCGCGGGCAGCAGGATAGAGCACGCTGTCACGGCACAGATCCTCGCGGTAAAACTGCTCAAACAGGGGGTAGGCCTCATCCATCAGCTGTGCTGATGCGGTGCCATCAAAATCACCGGCAAGCGCCCTTTCAACCAGCCGTCGCGCGCCGTTGCCGATCCAGCTGCGCGCGATTGCCGGATCGGCCGTGCTGCGCCCGAGCGCGCTCAGCATACGGTTGCTGGCGCCGATCAGATCCGGCGCCGAATCCACCAAAGTGCCATCGAGGTCAAAGATAATGCCGCGGGCGGCGAACATCATCCCGGGCCGTGCAGTGGCCGGGTCGGGATACCTCAACGAGCGGATCCGGCCAGTTCCTCGCGCATGGCGCTGATCACGCTGTCGTAATCGTTAGGGTCTTGCCCTTGGGCCGCACCGAAGATTGCCGAGCCCGCGACAAATGTATCGGCGCCGGCGGCGTGGATAGCGCCAATATTGTCTACCTTTACCCCACCATCTATCTCAAGGCGGATGTCCCGGCCAGACTCATCGATCAGCTGACGGGCCTGGCGCAATTTATCCAGCGCTGAGGGTAAAAAGCTCTGCCCACCAAAGCCCGGATTCACCGACATCAGCAACACCATATCGACTTTATCCATGACATATTGCAGATGCGTAAGCGGGGTGGCCGGATTAAATACCAGCCCGGCCTTGCAGCCCTGGTCGCGAATCAATTGCAAGGTGCGATCGACATGCTCGCTCCCCTCGGGGTGAAAAGTGATGTAACTGGCCCCGGCCGCGGCAAAATCCGGAATGATGCGATCCACCGGGCGGATCATCAGGTGCACGTCGATCGGGGCTGTTACCCCGTGCTTGCGTAGCGCTTCGCACACCAGCGGGCCGATGGTGAGATTAGGCACGTAGTGATTGTCCATCACATCAAAGTGGACCATGTCGGCGCCGGCGGCCAGTACGTTGTCGACTTCCTCGCCCAGCCGTGCAAAATCGGCAGACAAGATAGACGGTGCGATCAGGTTGTCTTTCATGGTTACTCTGCTATGGACTTTGGGGTGGGAATACTCGCTTGCAGATACGCAGACTCAGCGGATTACGATGAAAAGTGCCGACTCGCCGCGGTGAATATTAAGCAGCAGCATCGAGGCCTGCTGATCCACCGCGCGCTGCACGTCTTCCAGGCTGTAGATCGGCTGTTTGTTCACCGAGATAATCAGATCACCTTCGCGCAACCCGGCCTGCCAGGCAGGGCTGTCCTGGACCACTTCTACGACCCGCACACCGCGCTTGCCCTGCGGGCTGTTGTCGCCGTCTATGTCGGATAATCGTGCGCCTTCCAGGCGTTCGCTGATCTGCAGGCCCTGCCCGGCCGGTGGCTCAATGGAGCGGATACGAATGCGCTTGCGGTAGCGCTCGCCATCGCGCAGGTAGGAGATCTCAATCTCGTCGTCGGCCCGGAACAATCCAATGACATTGCGCAGGGCACTGGCACCGACGATCTTTCGTTCATCCACGGCAACGATCACATCGCCTTCGCGCAGCCCGGCATCTGCCGCGGCCGAATCTGGCATCACTTGCGAGATGACTGCACCTTTGGTGGCATCGATATCCAGCGCCTCTGCAAGCTCAGCCGTCAGGTTCTGAACAATGACACCGAGGCGGCCACGGCGCACTTCACCATAATCGATGATCTGGCGGGTCAACAGCTCAACCATGTTTACCGGGATCGCAAACCCGATACCGATATTGCCGCCCCCGGGCGCCAGAATAGCGGTGTTCACACCAACCAGTTCGCCGCGCAGATTCACCAGCGCGCCACCGGAGTTGCCCTGGTTGATCGAGGCATCGGTCTGAATGAAATCTTCGTAGTCCGCGATGCGCCGGCCCGTGCGCCCCAGCGCACTGACTATCCCCGAGGTCGCGGTCTGGCCCAGGCCAAAAGGGTTGCCGATGGCCACCACGAAGTCGCCCACCCGCAACTTATCAGAATCACCCATTTGAATCGCCTGGAGCTGTTCAGCCGGGATCTGGATAACAGCGATATCCGCGGCCTCATCCACACCCACGCGCTTGGCATCGAAGGAGCGGCCATCGTGCAATCGAACGCTGATCTGCTCGGCATCCTCAATGACATGGCTGTTGGTGATCACATAACCCATATCGGCATTAATGATGACCCCCGAGCCCAGAGCGCTGACCCGCCGTTCGCGGGGCTGGGTCTGTGGGCCGCCAAAGAATTTTTCGAAAAAGGGGTCGGACTGAAATGGGCTCTGACTCTGGCGTACCCGTCCCTCGGTATAGATATTCACCACCGAGGGCAAAACCCGCTCCAGCATCGGCGCAAGACTGGGAAGCGGTTCCCCATCTACCGCCAAGGGAATGGTCGCGCCGGCAAAAGTGCCCGGCAACGCTGCACCTAAAACACACCACAACAGCATTGGAAGAAATTGGACTCGTCTCATATCAAACCTATGTAGGGAAAAACGTAAAAACAAAGCGGTGACCGCCCCTTAAGCGGGGGGATTATATCAATGCCGGTGCGCCGGGCGGGCTTAAGCGGCGTCGTTGCTCACCCCGTGGGGCACGTGACCGGTGGCGACATACTGGCGGGCCGACTCGCAGTGCCCGCTCTGGTCATCAAAGAAGATATCGGCACCGAAGGTGCGCAGGAATTCGCCCTTGTCCAGACCCCCCAGAAAAACTGCCTCGTCAATCCAGATATCCCAGGCACGCAAGGTGCGGATCACACGCTCATGCGCCGGCGCGCTGCGGGCGGTAAAAAGCGCCGTGCGGATCGGGGCGTTTTGCCGTGGCCACTGGGACTGCAACTCGTGCAGCGATTGCAAAAACTTTCTAAAAGGGCCACCGGTCATAGGTGTGGCGGCCATTTTTTTCTCCGCTGCGGCAAAAGCCGCCAGACCCTCAGACTGGTAGATGCGTTCGGAATCATCGGCAAAAAGCACGGCATCGCCATCAAAGGCGATGCGCAACTGGCCATCGTTATCGTGGTGGGCGCGCGAAGGCAGGATGGTGGCAGCAGCGATGTGCGAGTCCAGTGCCTGGCGGACGTTGGCCGGGTCTGCAGACAGATACAGATCAGCGCTGAACGGGGTAACGTAGCGAAAAGGGCTCTCGCCACCGGAAAAAGCAGCACGGGTGATATCCAGGTTGTAATGGGCGATGGAATTGAAAACTCGCAGGCCGGTATCGGCACTGTTTCGTGATATCAGAACCACTTCGACCCGCCGGGCCTCATCGGCCGGGTCGTTGAGCGCCAGCAGTTTCTGGACCAAAGGAAAGGCCACGCCGGGCTCAAGCCGTTCGTCTTCGCGCTCGACCTGGTATCGACAATAGGCCTCGACACCCTTTTCCATGTAAACCCTGTGCCCGCTTTCAAGATCGAACAGCGCGCGCGAGGAGATCGCCACGACCAGAGGGTTTTTGGGCTTGCCGACCATGCTCACAGTCTAGCACCGCGATTAGGCGTGGCCGCCCGCGGCTTTACGCCGCCAAAGGCCCATGCCCAGCAGGAAAAGGCAAGCCACTCCTACCGGGAGATTGCCGTAGCGCACGGCCGGGGTAACGCCCGTCATGGGTTGCACCGTGCCACGCAAAATGGCGGCCTCGAACTGCGGCGCCAACGCGTTAACTGCCCCGTCAGGCCCGATCAGCGATGACAAACCGTTGTTGCTGGAGCGGATCATGGGACGCCCGGTTTCCAGGGCGCGGACACGGGCCATCTGCAGGCGCTGGTGTGGCGCAAGAGAATCACCAAACCACGCGTCTTCGCTGAGATTCGCCAATACCGTTGCATCCGGCAGAGCAGTGTTGATCCGGGTAGAGAAGGCATCTTCATAGCAGATGCTGACGCCGATCTGCTGTCCGGCAAGCGGCAGCGGCGCTTGTTGGCCAGGACCGGCTGAAAAATCAGACATCGGGATCTTGAGGTAATCCAGTAGCCACCCGAGCAAGGGTGCGAGTGGCAGGTACTCGCCAAAAGGCACCAGCTGGTGCTTGCGATACAGCGAGCGCTGCTCACCGATACCCAGCGCTGCGTTGTAGTAATCCGACCCGGCAGCCGACTCTGAGCGCTCCAGCAGACCGATGAGAAAGTCGGACGGGTGCTGGCGCAGTGCATTTAGAAAACCTGTCGAGATCTGATCCAGATAAGCCGGCAGTGCACCCTCCGGCCAGACAATCAGATCCACGCCCGCCAGTGGACGGCTGGCCTCAAAGTAGCGTGTGGCTATTGCATCGGCCTGGCCGCTTTGCCACTTGTCCTTAAGTGATATGTTGTTCTGGATAACGGCAACCTCAATGGGCTCGCCAACGGCTTGCACAAACACCGGGATGCGCGACAGTGCAACGACGATCGCCAGCACCGCCAGCACCGCCAGTGCTCCGGTTCGCTCACGACCTCTTTGCATCACCACCAGCAACAATGCACCGCCCGCAAGCGCGCCCCACAGGCTAACGCCAAGAGTGCCCACCAGCGGCAGCAGTGATGCCAGCGGCGTATCCACCTGGCTGTAACCCAGGTACAGCCAGGGAAATCCGCTCAGCAGTGTGCCGCGCAACCATTCGCCCGCCACCCACAATGCCGGCATGACGGTAATGCACCGCAGCGCCGGCGACAAAGGCCTGAAACACGCCTGACCCCAGCCGGCCAGCGCCGGGTAGATAGCCATCAGCCCGGCGAAAATCATCACCGCGACTGCCGCCAACGGCGCGGGCATATTGCCGTATTGGTGCAAACTGACGTAGACCCAGGAGATACCGACCGCGAAGGTTGCCAGGCCAAAAACAAAGCCCAGTACCCCGGCCTCACGCGCCGACGCACAACGCCACACAAAAAAAAGAATGGCCAATGACAAGGGTGCCAGGGGCGCCAGATTCAAAGGCGCAAAGCTAAGAGGGTAGAGCGCCCCGGCTACCAGCGCCAGCAGTACTCGAAACCAGACACCAAACAAACACATCACCGTTGCTGGTGGGCAGGTTTAATCGCTAGGGGGTAAGTCGGTAATACGCAGCAGGCGCGGCCGACGACTATCGGCACTTAACACCTCGGCCGTAATACCCTCCACCTTGATGGTCTCACCGCGGTGTGGCACATGGCCCAACGCTCCGGTCACCAACCCACCCATGGTGTCGTATTCCAGCGGATTCAGATTGAGCCCGAACAAATGATTGAAACTGTCGATCGGCAGCATCGCCTTGATGACGCAAAAATCTGAGCCGCGGCGTAGCACCATACCAACAGCACCATCAACATCGTGCTCGTCTTCAATATTGCCGACGATCTGCTCAAGCACATCCTCAATAGTAATCAAGCCAACAACCCCGCCATATTCGTCGACTACGATCGCCATATGGTTACGGCTGTCACGAAATTCCTGCAGCAGTACATTGAGACGCTTGCTTTCGGGAATAAAAACCGCGGGGCGCAGCAATGTCGCCCATGGCAGTGCATCCCCGCCGTTGCTTTGCAGCTGGTGCAGCAAATCCTTGGCCAGCAAAATGCCTATCACGCCATCCTTGTCGCCATCGGTTACCGGGAAACGCGAATGTGCGGATTCGGTAATCAGCGGCAGCACATCGTCCAGAGTCTGCCGGGAATCGACAGTCACCATCTGCCCGCGCGAAACCATGACCTGCTCAACCTGCAGGTCTGATACTTCGACCACCCGGCGCATCATTTGCAGGGTATCGTCATCCAGCAGGTTACGCTGCCGGGCCTCACGCAGCGTGGTGAACAGCTGGCCTCGGGTAAAGGGGATGCCGCGCAACAGATGGCCCAGGCGCTGAAACACGTTGCCCCGAGCGGCTTCGCCAGATGGTTTGATCTCAATAGGCATGAAAAACTCAGACCCCCTGGTAGGGGTCGCTAAAGCCCAGGCCGGCAAGGATCGTTTTTTCAAGTGTTTCCATTTCTTGTGCTTCGCGCTCTCCCTGGTGATCGTGCCCACGCAAGTGCAGCACGCCATGAACCACCAGATGCGCAAAATGCGCCTCAACAGCTTTTGTCTGGGTCAGTGCTTCGCGCTCGGCCAGCGGCGCACAAACCACGATATCTCCCAGCTGTGAAGTTGGCTCTGGCAACCCCGGCGGCGTCTCAAAAGGAAAAGACAACACGTTAGTCGGGCCCGACCGGCCACGAAAACGTTCATTGAGCTGGGTCATTTCAGGCTCGTCTACCATACGCACAGTCAGGCAGACCTGATCGCACTGCAGGACGCGCAAAGCCGCGCCGGTCCAGTTGCGAATCTGATCGGGTGACGGCATGCTTTCACAGCGACTGGCCAGTTGTACATCAGTTTGTGGATTCACTCAGCCGGACAATCCTCACCGTCATAAGCCTCTACCACGCGCTGCACCAGAGGATGGCGCACCACGTCACTGGGCGTAAATCGGGTCACGCTGATCCCCTCAACGGCAGACAGCAACGACACTGCGTGGACCAACCCGGAGCGGGTACCGCTCGGCAAATCCACCTGCGAAGGATCGCCGGTGATCACCGCGCGCGCACCAAAGCCCAAGCGCGTGAGAAACATCTTCATCTGTGCCTCGGTGGTATTTTGCGCCTCATCCAATATGACAAAAGCGTCGCTCAAAGTCCGCCCACGCATGTAGGCGAGTGGCGCCAGTTCGATGACGTTGCGCTCCATCAGTCGGACAACCCGGTCGAACCCAAGCATCTCGTAAAGCGCGTCGTACAGGGGTCGCAGATAAGGATCAACCTTCTGCCCGATGTCACCAGGCAAAAAGCCCAGCCGCTCGCCGGCCTCGACTGCCGGGCGCACCAGAACGATGCGCTCGACCTGCTCATCCGCCAGCGCCTGGACCGCACAGGCCACCGCAAGAAAAGTCTTGCCGGTACCGGCGGGCCCGACACCAAAATTGATATCGTGTTTGAGTATGTTGTTGAGGTAACGCTTCTGGCTGGGGCTCCTGCCGCGGATCAAGATCTTGCGCACGCGTATTACGATGTCGTCTGGGCTCGGGCGACCCTTGAGCTTATCGTTCGGGATGTGCGCTATCGCCATGTGTACCCCGTCTGGGCTCAAAGTGCCGGACACGCCGGTATCGGCATATAAGGCCAGCAACACATCCTGCGCATTGCGCACATCCTGGTCACCCCCGTCGACGCAAAAAAGGTGGCCACGGTGTGATATGCGTACCCCGAGTCCCGCTTCGACCTGCTTGAGGTAGGTGTCGTGCTCACCACAAAGATCTGCGAGGCGCTCGTTGTCCTCGGGATCCAGAAGAAAGGTAATAGGGCTGGTTGGGTCGTTCAATCCGGTGCTGCGACTCCCACGGAGACAGAGGTCATAATAGCAGAGTTGGCTGCCACCGCCGCTATGGCTTCAGCGCGCAGCGAGTTGGGCAAAGCTTCGGTAATACGCAGGTCAACAAACTGTCCGATGCGGGCATCATCGGCGCAGAAATTGACAACCCGGTTGTTTTCGGTACGGCCACTCAGGTGCCCGGCGTTCTTGCGTGATATGCCATCGACCAGGATCCGCTGACAGGTGCCCACCATTGCCGCACTGATGGCGCCGGCCTGGCGGGAAACCAGATCCTGCAACCGCGCCAGGCGCTGGCGCTTTTCTTTTGCTGACACAGCATCAGCCAGCTCCGCTGCCGGCGTTCCGGGGCGTGCGCTGTAAATAAAACTGAAAGAATGATCAAAACCCACCCGCTCAATCAACGCCAGGGTGGCACTGAAATCTGCCTCGGTCTCGCCCGGAAAACCAACAATGAAATCCGATGACAAACTCAGATCAGGCCGCACCTCGCGCAGGCGCTCGATGATGCGCTCGTAATCGGCAATCTGATAGCGGCGCTTCATGGCGTCCAGAATCCGATCCGATCCACTTTGCACCGGAAGATGCAGGTGACTCACCAGTTGTGGCACCTGGCCGTAGACGTCAATCAAGGCCTGTGAAAAATCCACCGGATGCGAGGTGGTGTAGCGCAAACGCTCGATACCATCCACTTCGGCGGCATATACCAGCAACTCGGCAAAATCCACTACCCCGCCACTGTGGCGGGCACCGCTGTAGGCGTTTACGTTCTGCCCCAGCAGGGTAATCTCGCAAACACCCTGTTCGGCGAGTTCAACGATCTCGGTGATGACCTCGTCAAAGGGCCTGCTGAATTCCTCACCGCGGGTATAGGGCACCACGCAGAAGGTGCAGTATTTGCTGCATCCTTCCATGATCGAGACAAAGGCACGCGGCCCGTCACTGCTCGGTGGCACCAGGGCATCGAACTTTTCAATCTCGGGGAAACTGATATCCACTCGCGGTCGGCGCTCGCGCATCAACGCGTCCAGCATTGCCGGCAGGCGGTGGTAAGTCTGAGGTCCAAACACCAGATCCACGTAGGGGGCCCGGCGCAGTATGAGTTCACCCTCCTGGCTGGCGACACAGCCGCCCACCCCGATCACGAGTTCTGGCCGATCATTTTTCCACTCGCGCCAACGGCCCAACTGGGAAAAAACTTTCTCCTGGGCTTTTTCGCGAACCGAGCAGGTATTGAGCAACAGCATGTCTGCCTGCTCAGGCTGATCAGTGAGCGCCATATTATGTGAAGAAGCCATCAGATCAGCGATACGAGCGGAGTCGTACTCGTTCATCTGGCAACCGAATGTTTTTATGAACAACTTGCGGGTCATGGCTGGGTAGATTCGGGCTTTGGTCTCAATTGGGAAAATCCTAACACTATATATTCAGTTACGCATCGGCCGACGGCGTTGTCGGCAGTAGCTGGGCATGCTCGACCCGGCGCGACTCGGCGCGGGTCAGCGCATCAACCTGTTGGGCAAAATGCAACCGTACCGGTTCGGGCAGCGGTGTCGGTCGACCGGTCTTTCGGTTGACAAACACGTGAACAAAAAAGCCGTGGGCACTGGGCGTGTCCTGTGTCGGCATGAATATGGCGACTTCATAGCGCACACTGCTGTTGCCCAGTTTAGTGATGCGCACACCCACGTCGACATGCCCTGATACCGCTACCGGCTGCAAAAATCGGCAGCCGTTTTCTGCGGCAAAAGGAATCACCGGGTCACTTCGCCAGTCCAGGCCGGTCTCGTGCAGCAGGGTCAGCACCGCGCTCTCAAAGTAACGGTAATACTCCACGTTGTTGAGGTGACCCAACATATCATAATCACTCCAGCGCGTGGTGACCCGCACCAGCAGTGCATAGTGCTCGCGGCTTGTTTCCAGCTGGCTTTCGCTCATTCCCCTGGTACTTCCCGATGGCCAGTCCGATTGGACATTCAATTCTCGCATTCATCGTAACCGGCTTGCGCCGGCCGCCCTGTGGTCGCAAACGCTGGTGGCCGGCGTTGGTGATTTTTGCAGGGTGTGCAGCCGACCTCGATTTTCTGCCCGGCATCCTGATGGGTGATCCCAACCGCTTTCATCACGGGCCCTCGCACTCGATTACCGCAGCGCTGGTTTTTGCCATAGCAGTCGCTGTGTTCGCCCGGGCGTTGCCGGCGCGCTGGGCCGTGCTGGCCTTTTTCATCTACTTGAGCCACCTCCTGGGTGACTGGCTCGCTGCCGATACCGGTGCGCCGTTTGGCATCCCGCTCCTATGGCCATTCAGTTCTGCCTACTTTATCTCTCCGGCGCCGATATTCAGCCACTTTGACCACGGCGGCGGCGGTGCCGGATTGGCTGACGTCATCGGTCAAATTTTCTCGCTGCATAACCTATTAGCCATCGGCCTGGAAATCGCTGTGCTGGGACCCGTGCTGTGGCTGGTGACGCGCTACCGGCGGCGCCGGACCCGGCGCTGAAGCAGATGCGGTCGGGTATCAGTCCCAGCGGTCATCGCGCACGCTGACTTTGCCGTCTTCGATGCGCACCGGAAATACGTGTAACGGTTCATAGGCCGGGGGTGACAATACCTTGCCTGTTCGCAGACAGAACCGGGCGCCATGCCGGGGGCATTCGATCGCCCCATCTACAATGCAGCCCTCGGAGATGTCACCACCGTCGTGGGTACAGATATCTTCTATGGCGGTTATCTCGTCATCAACACGGATAAGTACGATCGTAGCGTCATCCAGATCTACCACCAGCGGAACGTTCGCATTCACCTCATCCACTCGGGCGACACTGGCCCATTCACCCATCAAAACAATCCCAGTTCAAGACGCGCCGCCTCGCTCATGACTTGGGGGTCCCACGTCGGATCCCAGACCAGTTCAACAACCACATCGGCAACTCCCGCAACCCCGCGCGCTGCATTCTCGACTTCGCCTGGCAGGGAACCCGCGACCGGACAGTTCGGGGAAGTCAGGGTCATATCGATGGCCACCTGGTTGTCGGTATCGATGTCGATACGGTAGATCAAACCCAGGTCATATATGTTCAGCGGAATCTCAGGATCGAATACCTCCCGCATCCCGCTGATCACCCGATCCAGCAGCGAGTCATCATCGGCGACCGATTGCAGGCTAACCGAAGGCGGGTTGTCAGCGGCGGCATCGGTGGAGCCAGATTCAATGTCATCGCCCTGCGCCCCTGGAGACGTCGCGGGGTCAGGCTGGTTGGTTTGGTCTGGGGTTTCTATCATTTGTAGCTCCGTGTCTTGCAAGTCAAGCGCGCGCTATCACTCTGTGGTCACGCTGGCACCGGTGTCGTGCAGTGCCGAGCGAACGGTATGCCAGGCCAGGGTTGCGCACTTAACCCGCGCCGGATAATCACGCACACCGCTTAACACCTCGAGCTTGGTCAAGGCCGGCAGATCCGTCTGCGATGGCGTCTCGCCGGTTGCCATCGCGTGAAAGGCGTCGAAGTAACGATCCGCCTGCTGTGCGGAAAGCCCCTTCAGTGTTTCTGTCATGATCGATGCCGACGCGGTAGAGATCGCACAGCCGCGACCCTCAAAACGCAGGTCTTCGATCACCCCGTCCTTATCCAATACCAGTGACACCGTGAACTCATCACCGCACAAAGGATTAACACCGTAGGCCTGGTGTGTCGGGTGCTCGAGCATACCGAAATTGCGCGGGCTGCGGTTGTGATCAAAGATCACTTCCTGATAGAGATCACGCAGGTCGTTCATCGGGCAAACAGGGACTGCGTTTTGGTGATGGCGTCAAACAGCGCGTTGATATCCTCGGCGGTATTGTACAGACCGAAGGAGGCGCGGGCCGTTGCCGGCACATCGAAAAACTGCATTACCGGCATAGCGCAATGGTGGCCAGTGCGAATCGCCACGCCGGCACTGTCAAGAATCGTGCCCACATCATGCGGATGGATACCATCCAGTTCGAAGGACATAATGGCTGCCTTGTCGGTCGCGTTGCCGATAATGCGCATACCAGGTTGCGAGTGGGCCCGCTGTGTCGCCAGGGCCAGCAATGCTTGTTCGTGGGCGCTGATCGCATCAAGTCCAATGGCGTCGAGGTAATCGATGGCGGCGCCCAGGCCTACGACCCCGGCAATGTGCGGGGTTCCCGCCTCGAACTTGTAAGGCAATGCATTCCAGGTGGAGCCTTCAAAACTGACCGTGCGGATCATGTCGCCACCGCCCTGCCAGGGCGGCATCGCCTCAAGCAACGCCTCGCGACCATACAGTACCCCGATCCCGGTCGGGCCATAAAGTTTGTGCCCCGAGAATGCAAAAAAATCACAGCCCAGAGACTGCACGTCGATCGGCCCATGCGCCACCGACTGGGCGCCATCGACCAGGACCACCGCCCCGGCCTCGTGTGCCTGTCGGGTCAGCTTCTGGATTGGGTTGATGGTGCCAAGCGCGTTCGAGACATGGGTCAGCGCAACAATGCGTGTTTTTTCTGAGAGCAGTTTGCCAAAATCCTCGAGCAACAACTCACCGTCATGGTTTATTGGCGCCACCTTAAGGGTCGCCCCGGTTTCCTCGCACAACAATTGCCAGGGCACGATATTGGCATGGTGCTCCATCGTGCTGACCAGCACTTCGTCTGCCCTTTTCAGTATTGACCGGCCGTAGCTCTGGGCCACCAGGTTGATGGCGCCAGTCGTGCCGTGAGTAAAGATCACCTCGGCACACGATGGGGCATTGATAAAAGCGCGCACTTTCTCGCGGGCGCCTTCAAAACGATCGCTGGCTCGCTGGCTCAAACGATGCACACCACGATGCACATTGGCGTTATCACGGGAATAGAAATCCGCGACTGCATCGATAACCGCCTGAGGTTTTTGGGTAGTCGCACCGTTGTCCAGGTAGACCAGCGGATGGCCATTCACCTGCTGGCCCAGCGCCGGAAAATCTGCGCGCAAAGCGCGCGCATCGAGCGTTGCTGGGTGTTGGTTGAGCGCAGCCGAATTCATCAGGACTCAGGTTCGCGGACCTGCTCCGATGAAAGGCGCTGCGCCGCTTGTGCTTCGAGATAGGAACGCAGTGCCGGGGGCTCAACGCGGTTAAGCACGTCGGCCGCAAAAGCCTGGGTCAACATTCGCCGGGCCACCTGACGGTCGATGCCACGGGACATCAGGTAAAACACGGCGGTTTCGTCCAGTTGTCCAACCGTCACACCATGGGCACATTTGACGTCATCAGCATAAATCTCCAGTTGCGGCTTGGTATCCACCTCCGCATCGGCAGAAAGCAACAGGTTCTGGTTGTTTTGCACCGAATCGGTTTTCTGCGCACCCGGCTGGACCACGATACGACCATGAAATACCGCGTGGGCGCGGTCACCCAGAACCCCCTTGTAGTGTTCGCGGCTGACGCAATGAGGCGCGTTGTGCGTGATGTGGGTATGGTTATCAAAGTGGCTGCGGCCGAAAGCCAGGTACAAGCCATCAAGGCTCGCAAAACCACCCTCGTCATCCAGATTGACCAGAGTATCATTACGCACCAGGGCGCCACTTATCGTCACGGCAGTCGCTTGAAGTCGGGCCGAGCGACTCAATCGGGCAAACATGCCGCCCACATGAAAGCCGCGGGGGGCGACCTGTTGCAGGCCCTGGTAGTTCAGGGACGCATTCTCAGCGAGGATCAGTTCTGAAACCGAATTGCTCAATAATCTTTCGTCGGCCAGTGACACATGGCGTTCGATCACCGTGGCTTGACTGCCGGCGCCCATGATCACCAGATTTCGCGGCAGGCTGAGAAAACCCTCACCGCTACAGCCGGAGATGAAGAGCAGTTCTATGGGCTTGTCGACCCGGGTACCCGGGGCAATCTCGATGAGCGCACCATCGCCGATGAACGCCGAGTTCATGGCAATAAAGCCATGCGGGGCCTGCCCCAGGGCGCTGCCGAGCAGGGCGGCTATACGCTCCGGGTCACTCCCCAGCGAATGGCCAAGGCCTGAGATCTGCACACCCGCGGGCATGTCGTCGAGTAGCGAAAGTTCTGGCACCCAAAACCCATCAGCAAATACCAGCCGCCAGGCATCGAGACCATCGATCATTGTTTGGTTAACAAACTCGCGCGGACACGGCGCACCGGCGACGGCTGGGGTAAACGCAGCGCGGGTAATCGCCCGGGTCGAGGTGTATTTCCAGTCCTCGTCACGCTGACTGGGCAAGCCAAGCTGGGAGAGAGACTCCAGTGCCCGCGCCCGGCTGGCATCAAGCGATGGCGTTCCAAAGGCCGGCAGTGCCGGCGCCTGTTCGCGCTGGGCTGCCACATAGGCAGCAACATTTGCTATCGCTTCGCTCACGCTGCCGGGGCCGCAGTAGAGTCCGATTCAACCCAGCCGTAACCTTGTGCTTCGAGCTCGAGTGCGAGGCGCTTGTCGCCGGAGCGCACAATGCGCCCCCCGGCCAGCACGTGCACATAGTCGGGTACGATGTAGTCAAGCAGTCGCTGGTAATGTGTCACCAGAATCACCGCTCGATCCGGGGCGCGCAGCGCGTTGACGCCACCGGCTACGACTTTCAGCGCATCAATATCTAATCCTGAATCGGTTTCATCCAGTACCGCAAGACGTGGTTCAAGTACCGCCATCTGGAAAATCTCATTGCGCTTTTTCTCTCCTCCGGAAAAGCCCTCATTAACCGAACGGTACAGGAATTCGTCTTTCATCTGCAGCAGCTTGAGTTTCTCCTTTACCAGTTTCAGAAAATCCATCGCATCCAGTTTTGCCTCGCCACGGTGCTGGCGCGCCGCGTTTACCGCCTCTTTGAGCAGGGACACATTGGCAACCCCGGGGATTTCCACCGGATACTGAAAAGCAAGGAAAACCCCCTCACGGGCTCGCTCCTCCGGTGCCAGCGACAACAGGTCCTGGCCGAGAAAACTGACCGATCCGCTGGTCACCTCGTAACCCTCGCGACCGGCGATCACATTGGCCAGGGTGCTCTTGCCTGAGCCATTGGGGCCCATGATGGCATGCACTTCACCGGGTCCAACCTCAAGGTCCAGACCATTGAGTATCGCCTTTCCATCGACCGTAGCGGTCAGTTTGCTTATCTTCAACATATGATTCGTCAGGTTCTCCAGTATCTGGGTTTAGGGGTTGTACTGTGCAGGCCCGGGCTGTGCCGGGTGCGATACGCGTTAGCCGTGTTGCTGTCGGGAAACCGCGATGGTGTCAGCCAACGGCGCCTTCCAGGCTGATGTCGAGCAGTTTTTGCGCCTCGACCGCGAATTCCATCGGTAATTCACGGAACACTTCTTTGCAAAAGCCGTTCACGATCATCGACACGGCGTCTTCTTCTGAAAGACCGCGCTGGCGACAGTAAAACAGCTGATCCTCACCGATCTTGGAAGTCGTCGCTTCATGTTCGACCGTGGCCGTTGGATTTTTCACTTCGAGGTAAGGAAAAGTATGTGCGCCGCAACGATCTCCCATCAGCAACGAGTCGCACTGGGAATAGTTACGCGCGTTCTCCGCACCCTTGAGCACCTTGACCAGACCGCGGTAGGCGTTCTGTCCGCGTCCGGCAGAGATGCCCTTGGAGATAATGGTGCTGGAGGTGTTGCGGCCGATGTGCACCATCTTGGTTCCGGTGTCAGCCTGTTGGCAGTTATTGGTCAGCGCCACTGAATAGAACTCGCCGACCGAAGAATCGCCTTCGAGCAGAACGCTGGGGTATTTCCAGGTAATGGCCGAACCGGTTTCGACCTGGGTCCAGGAGATCTTGGAATTGTCTCCACGACACACGCCACGCTTGGTTACAAAGTTGTAGATTCCGCCACGGCCTTCCTCGTCACCCGGATACCAGTTCTGCACAGTGGCATACTTGATTTGAGCGTCCTTGAGTGCCACCAGCTCGACCACGGCCGCGTGCAACTGGTGTTCATCGCGCATCGGTGCTGTGCAGCCTTCGAGATAACTCACGTAACTGCCCTCGTCCGCCACAATCAAGGTGCGCTCGAACTGGCCAGTATTCAGGGCATTGATCCGAAAATACGTGGACAGTTCCATCGGGCAGCGCACACCCTTGGGTATATAGACGAAAGAACCTTCAGTGAAAACCGCCGAGTTCAAGGCAGCGTAGAAATTGTCCGTCGCGGGGACCACCGAGCCCAGATACTGGCGCACCAGATCCGGGTGGTTTGCCAACGCCTCGGACAAAGGGCAGAAAATGACTCCGATTTTGGCCAACTTATCCTTGAAGGTGGTCGCCACCGACACGCTGTCGAACACGGCATCCACCGCAACCCCGGCCAGAGCCTTTTGTTCCTGCAGCGGAATACCCAGCTTGTTGTAGGTCTCCAACAGTTTGGGATCCACTTCATCGAGACTCTTGGGTCGATCCGCGTCACTCTTGGGTGCCGAGTAGTAACTGATTGCCTGGAAGTCTATGGGGGCATACTTGACCTGGGCCCAGTTGGGCTGCTTCATTTTCTGCCAACGGCGAAAGGCGTCCAGTCGCCACTCAAGAACGAAGTCGGGCTCATTTTTCTTGGCCGAAAGAAAACGGATGACGTCTTCATCCAGGCCAGGCGGCAAGGTATCGGATTCGATGTCCGTGACAAAGCCTTCCTTGTACTCCCGACCAACCAGTTCATCCAGGTCTGTCACTGACAAATTCATTGCGTTTCCCTGATTACACGTTGAGGTTGATTCAATTGTTGCTGGCCAAAGAACTTGCCTCAACCACCACAGTCTTCAAGCGGCCTGAACGCAGACCCTGGCGCACCGCTTCTTGGCGCTCGGCAACCTCGATCACGTCTGGTCGTCGCACCAGATCACCCAGTGAAATACCATCTAGGAACTCGAATATTTTCTCACTGAGTTCGGCCCACAATTCATGGGTCAGGCATTTGTGGCCATCCTGGCAATTGGCTTTACCGCCGCAGCGGGTCATATCGGCTTTCTCATCGACCGCCGAGATGACCGAGGCGATAGAGATCAGATCCATATCCTTGGCCAGGCGATAGCCGCCACCGGGGCCACGAGTACCGCTGACCAACCCGTTGCGACGCAAACGAGCGAAAAGCTGCTCCAGGTAGGACAGTGATATCTCCTGGTTCACGGCAATATCCTGGAGCGTAACGGGCCGTCTACCCTCCTGCAGTGCTAGATCCAACATGGCGGTGACCGCGTAACGGCCCTTGGTAGTCAGGCGCATATCTGGTATCTCCTATACGTTTTTTCCGGTAGTTATTTGGCCTGTTATGGCAGAAAAGTGCCAAAACAACCGGGTTTTCGACTATTTACAACGCTTAGATATCCTGAGTAGCATTATAAGGATTTCGGTGACAAAAACCAAGTAAAAAACTGGGGATTAACCGATTCGGGGACCGTCATCAATTAGCACCAGTGGCAGCATGCAACTTAAAGTTGTTCTTCTAGCGACCCAGGCTGAAAATCCCAACCAGCAACGCCCCACAAACCGTCAGCAAACCAGCACCTGCAGCGGCCAGCACGCCCAGAGCCAGAACCTGAGACCCCAGAAACAAGGCGATTGCGCCCAGCAGCAATCCGGCGCCCAGCATCAGACCATCGCGTTGGCGGGTGCGGTGCCGTAGATCACGAGCGAGCTGCTCGGCATTGTCACTCCCGGTACGAAAAACCAGCTGACCGTCACGCTGGCGTCGCAACAATTCGTGAACCAAGCCCGGCAACTCTGGCAGTAACGGTAAGACCGTGGGCAGTTCGCGGCGCAGTGCCCGGGCCAGAGCCCGCGGTCCAACCTGCTCACGCATCCAGCGCTCAAGAAAAGGCTTCGCCGTCTCCCATAGATCCAACTCGGGATAGAGCTGCCGGCCGAGGCCTTCGATATTGAGCAAAGTCTTTTGCAGCAGCACCAATTGCGGCTGTACCGGCATATCGAAACGTCGAGCAACCTGGAATAGGCGAATCACCAGGTGGCCAAAAGAGACCTCACTGATCGGCCGGGCGAAGATCGGTTCGCAGACCGTGCGCACAGCGGCCTCGAACTCTTCCGGGCGGGTCGTGGCCGGCACCCAGCCCGCGCGCAGGTGAGCCATAGCGACTGCCCGGTAATCACGGTTAAAAAAAGCAAGCAGGTTCTCAGCAAGATAACGTTTGTCGGCTTCGGCGAGCGTGCCCATGATACCGAAATCGACTGCCCGATATTGGCCTTGTGGGCTGACAAAAATATTACCCGGATGCATATCGGCATGAAAGAAGCCATCGCGAAAGGCCTGGGTAAAAAAGATCTCAACGCCGTTATGGGCCAACTTGCGCAAATCTATGCCAGCGGCCCGGATCGCATCGATATCGCGTATCGGAATACCCTCGATACGCTCCATCACCAGGACCTCGCGACAGCTGTGGTCCCAATAGATCTGGGGCACGTAGATCATCTTTGAATCCAGAAAGTTGCTACGCAGTTGGCTGGCGTTCGCGCCTTCGCGCATCATGTCGAGCTCGTCGTGGATCGTTTTGTCGTACCCATCGACAACCTCAAGCGGACACAAGCGCCTGGCGTTCGGCCAGTGCCTCTCCGCCAGCCGTGCCAACTGGTAGAGCAACTGAAGATCCTGTTCAATCACCTTCTCGATCCCGGGCCGCAGCACTTTAACTACCACCTCGGTGCTGTCGTGCAAGGTTGCCCCGTGCACCTGTGCCACCGATGCCGATGCCAGGGGTTGAGCATCAAAACTGGCGAAATGATCACTGAGCGGCGCGCCTAAGGCACGTTCGATCACCTCGCGGGCCTTGTCACTGGCAAATGGCGGCACATCGTCCTGCAATCGTGTTAGTTCCACAGCAATGTCGGCAGGAATAAGATCCGGGCGAGTCGAGACCACCTGACCAAACTTGACAAAAACCGGCCCCAGTTCTTCCAGGGCTTCGCGCAGGCGTTGGCCGCGGGGTACATTCCGGTCACGAACCCAGTACCCTGGAAACACGAACAACATAAAGCGATACGGGCGAAACAGATGCAAAGCAAACACGAACTCGTCGAGTCCGTGCCGCACCAGTACACGGACAATCCGTAACATTCGCCAGGAGCTTTTTAGCACTTGCCCTACCTGGCCTTGTGGGAATGCGCCAAACGCTCTATGCGCTGACGTAGCCGTTCGGCGTCGTCACGCAACTGATCCACACCGGCAATAAAACGTTCTACCCGTGGCCGGCTGGCCAGCAGCCGGGTCTCCTCGACCAGAAACTCTGCTACGTTGGCTGTGCCCGAATCTGCCGCATCGGCCGCCCAGTGGCCAAGCATTCGCGCTCCATTAGCCGCTTTGTGCGCCAAGGTATCGCCAAGCACCCGCGCCAGAGCCTCCTCCGCATCTGGGTCCAAAGCGCCCAGCAGAGTCTTGAGATCGGAAACCGTTTCGGGGTCCCCTTCGAGTGTCAGGCTGCCGTCGCGAAAAACCGCAGGATCGAAACCGGTCGTGACCACACGGGTAAAAGCACCAGGCGTCCCGGATATGCTGACATCAGCCCGCCCCGCGGGTGCGGGCGTGAGTCGCACCTGAGCATCATGAACTGAAAAATACACGGTGCGCGCAAGCCCTTTAACCAATACCGCGACCACGCGCCCTTCCAGGGGTCGCAAGTGGGGCAATGCGCCGGAATCACTGATCACGCGATTAAGTACGCCTTCGAGCCGGTGCTGTAAAGAATCCATCACTGGTCCACGCCGCGCTTCAGTAACGAAAACCGAGATGCAGGGCCACGATACCGCCATTGAGGTTATGGTAACTGACGTCCTCAAAACCGCTTTCACGCATCATCTGGCTGAGCCGGTTCTGGTCCGGATGGCGCCGAATCGATTCCACGAGATAACGATAACTCGCTTCGTCACCAGTCACCATGCGGCCCAATGGCGGGATGACTGAGAAAGAAAAAAGATCATAGGCGCGCGACAGCCACTCGGACACCGGGTGCGAGAACTCCAGGATCACCACACGCCCGCCAGGGCGAAGCATTTGTGCCATCGACTCCAGCGCCTTGGGAATACGGGTGACGTTGCGCAGACCAAAAGCGATGCACACACAATCGAAACCCCCTGGGATCAATGGCAGCGCCTCGGCATCGGCGAGCAAAAATTCAACATTGCCGCCAATGCCTTTGTCGATCAGGCGTTTGCGGCCCTGCTCGAGCATAGCTGGGTTAACGTCAGTCATCACAACCTGCCCGGTATCGCCGACACGTTGAGCAAAACGTGCAGTCATATCACCACTGCCGGCTGCAACATCCAACACCCGATGCCCGGCACGTACGCTGCTGCGCGCCAGGGCAAAATCTTTCCACAACCGATGAACTCCCAGTGACATCAGGTCGTTCATCAGGTCGTAACGATCGGCTACCGACTCAAAGACCTGGCCGACCCGGGCAGCCTTCTTGGCAGGGTCTACCTCGCTGAAGCCGAAATGTGTTGCCTTTTCACCCATGATCGAAATGGTGCGTGGGCACGTTCAGGCGTCTTGTTTGCGCTCGTAACCCGCCTTGGTCAAATCGTCCAGGTAGGCCTGCCAGAGACGATCCTGGTGGGTTCCCAGTTCAAACAGGGTCTCCCACGAGTAGAGGCCGGTGTTATGGCCATCGTCAAAATGCAGTTTGACGGCGTAGGCGCCAACCGCTTCTACCTGGGTGATGTTGACAGTCTCTTTGCCCGTTTGCAGCACTTCCTGACCGGGCCCGTGGCCGCGTACCTCGGCAGAGGGCGAGTACACCCGCAGGTACTCACAGGGCAACATGAAATGGCTGTCGTCATTAAACTCGACTTCGAGCGTACGAGAGCGCTGGTGTAAAACAATACGGGTAGGGCGAGGATGTGATGACATGATGACTGTAGGAAAGTAGAAAAATCCCGGCCAGGCCGAGCTTGAGTCAAAGGCTATTGCTCTTGCATCCAAAGTGCAACTTCTTCAGCAAAATAAGTCAGGATGGCATCTGCACCAGCGCGTTTAAAAGCCAGCAGGGATTCGAGCACAACTGCCTTGCGATCCAACCAGCCGTTCTGCGCGGCAGCGCAAAGCATGGCGTACTCCCCGCTGACCTGGTAGACAAAAGTCGGTACACCCAGCTCGTGCTTGACCCGCTGCAGCACATCCAGATACGGCATACCGGGCTTGACCATTACCATATCTGCTCCCTCGGCGAGATCCAATTCAACTTCGCGCAAGGCTTCATCGGTGTTGCCCGGATCCACCTGGTAGGAGTGCTTGTCGCCGCTACCGAGATTGGCTGCAGATCCTACGGCGTCACGAAACGGGCCGTAGAAAGACGACGCATATTTGGCCGAATAGGCAAGGATGCGGGTGTTGACCTGGCCTTCTTCCTCAAGCGCGTCACGGATCGCACCAATGCGCCCGTCCATCATGTCCGAAGGGGCTACCACCTGGGCGCCGGCCCGAGCATGGCACAGCGCCTGGCGTACCAGTGTCTCTACCGTCGTATCGTTGCTGACGTATCCTTCTTCATCTAGTAGGCCGTCCTGGCCATGGCTGGTATACGGATCTAATGCCACATCGGTAATGATGCCCATTCCGGGCAGGTGCTCACGCAAAGCGCTGACCACCTGCGGCACTAAACCTTGGGGATTGTAGGCTTCAGCCGCATCAGTGGTTTTGAGCGCGGCATCGATCACCGGGAAAATAGCAATGGCCTTAATCCCCAAGGCATCGAGTCTTTCGGCCCGCTCCAGCAACAGATCGAGGCTTAAGCGTTCGACGCCCGGCATAGACGACACTGCCTGACGTACCCCGGTCCCGTCACAAACAAAGACCGGCTGGATCAGATCGTCTATGGACAATCGTGATTCACGCACCAGCGCGCGACTGAACGCATCTTTGCGCAGGCGCCGCATTCGCGTGGTAGGGTAAACGCTCATCGATAATTCCTTTTAACGCGCCGACCTTTTTTTGCCCGGGCGCTTCTTGGCCGTTTTCTTGGCTGCGGCCTTTTGGACTGCTGGCTTTTTTGCCACTTTTTTGGCTACGGCCTTTTTGGCTGCTGGCTTTTTCGCCACTTTGCTGGCGGCCTTTTTCGCAACCTTCTTAGCCACTTTCTTGGCTACGGGTTTATTAGCTTCTGGCTTTTTCGCCACTTTTTTGGTGGCTTTTCTCACCGTGGCCGCGGTCGGTTTTTCGGCTGCCTTTTTTTCCACTATTTTTCTGGTTGCCGGCTTCGTGGCAACCACTTGGGGGCGGGCGGACTTCGGCGCGGTGACTTTTTTCTCCAAAGGTCGAATCTCTATATCGACCACTTCACAGATGACGGAAAAGATCTGTTCCATCTCGCCACCTGCCTGAATAGTGCGCAACTTGTGCTGCGCCTTGTAATAGGTGTTAAGCGGCGCCGTATCCTGATCATAGGTTTGCAGGCGCGCACGCACGGTTTTCTCGTTGTCATCAGATCGGTGGGAAAGCTGCTTCGAACCACATTTATCGCACACCCCGGACCGGTTCGGGCGAGAAAAATAGCGGTTGTATATCGCACCGCATTCACCACAGCTTAGCCGGCCGGTAACGCGCTTGATCACAATCTCGTTATCAAGGGCAAACTGCAACACCAATTGCAGCGGTCGACCCAGCCAGCCCAGTCGGGTATCCAGTTCCTGGGCCTGTGGGATATTGCGGGGAAAGCCGTCCAGAACGAAACCACGGCGACTTTCGTTAGCCCGCAGGCGATCGGTGACCGCGTCGATCACGATGTCATCTGACACCAACTCTCCGGCTTCCATGATCGCTGAGACTTTCTTGCCGAACTCCGTTTTCTCTGCGACGGCGGCACGCAAGATATCGCCCGTGGAAATCTGGGGAACCTTGTACTTTTCGGCCATCATCTTGGCCTGGGTTCCTTTGCCGGACCCGGGTGCCCCCAACAAAACGATTCTCATAATGACATCTCCACAAAACAGTGACTGGAGCCGAAAACACCACTTGGCAACAGCCTATCAACCCCACCTCAACGGTAACGTTAGCCATGCGAGGGGCTCGAAAAAGGGGCGTACACTATAGTGACCTTTTGTGTGCTGTCAATGGACAGTGGGGCATACAAAGACCAAACCGGTACCGCAAGTTCTGTTCATAGGACGCCCTTCGAGCACTGCGCTAAAATCATTCTTGCCGATGGAACAGGCCATACGGCTCTCCCCAGAACCGTGTTCCGAGCCGATTACCCTCTCATTTAAGCAGATAACATTGCGTCCCATCATGAATTTTTGCCCGACCAAAATCCTTTATCCGGGCCTCCCTAACGAGAACATCACGCTATGAGCAAAGCCAAGAACGCCTTCTATGCCCAGTCCGGCGGGGTAACCGCGGTCATTAACGCCAGCGCCTGCGGGGTAATCGAAACCGCCCGGCAACACCGCGACCGTATCAGCAAGGTGTACGCCGGCCGTAACGGCATTATTGGCGCCCTGACCGAAGACCTTATCGACACCAGCCGTGAAAGCAAAAGCGCGATTGCTGCACTCAAAACAACGCCTTCGGGCGCATTTGGCTCGTGTCGCTACAAACTCAAGAGTCTTGAGGAAAACCGTGCGCAGTACGAAAGACTGATTGCCGTTTTCCGCGCTCACGATATTGGCTATTTCTTCTACAACGGTGGTGGTGACTCTGCCGACACCTGCCTCAAAATATCGCAACTATCGAAAACGACTGGCTTTGCGATTCAAGCCATCCATGTGCCCAAGACGGTCGATAATGACCTGCCGATCACCGACAACTGCCCGGGCTTTGGCTCCGTCGCCAAGTACATCGCTATCTCCACGCGTGAAGCCAGTTTCGATGTCGCCTCGATGGCTAAAACCTCAACCAAGGTATTTATCCTTGAGGTTATGGGCCGCCATGCCGGCTGGATTGCCGCAGCCGGCGGCATGGCCAGCGATA
Organism: Arenicellales bacterium; assembly: GCA_050256425.1. Taxonomy (GTDB): domain Bacteria; phylum Pseudomonadota; class Gammaproteobacteria; order Arenicellales; family UBA868; genus UBA868. Next base: position 27,307 of record JBBWVW010000001.1, read on the forward strand.
AAAAAACCCCGATACCCATCATTATCCTGTTCCCCGAGGTGGCTTTTGACCGCAAACGCTTTATGGCTCTGGTCGATAAGAAAGTCAGCCGTTTCGGCTACTGCTCTGTTGTAGTCTCGGAAGGCGTTTGCGACAAAGATGGCCGGTTTCTGGCTGATCAGGGCCTGCGGGACGCGTTTGGCCATGCTCAGCTGGGCGGTGTTGCCCCGGTCGTGGCATCTATGGTCAAAGAAGATCTGGGCTTGAAGTACCACTGGGCGGTTGCCGATTACCTGCAACGCTCAGCGCGCCATATCGCCTCACGCACGGATGTAGAACACGCTTACGCCACCGGCGCGGCGGCCGTGCGAATGGCGTTGGCCGGCAAAAACGCGGTGATGCCCGTGATTGTGCGCACCTCGAACCAACCTTACCGCTGGAAAATCGGTGAAGCCAGCCTGAAGCGCGTTGCCAACCGTGAGAAAATGATGCCACGCAACTTCATCAGCCCCGATGGCTTCGGTATCACGGCTCGCTGCCGGCGCTACCTGGAACCGCTGATTCGAGGAGAGGACTACCCGGTCTACGACAAAAACGGTCTGCCACGTTACGTCCGGTTGAAAAACGTGGCCGTTCGAAAAAAACTGGCTGAACCGTTCAGCGTCTGAGCGGGCACATCCGTACCTAAACCTTGGCCCTGAAAATAACGGGCGCTCTCTCAAAAGAGCCTGTCCAGGCTTTTAGCGGCTGGGATTGTTGGATGGGATTGTTGGATCGTTGCTTTGCAGGGGCAAGAGCACGCTCAACTGGCTGCGCGCACCCCCTTTGCATCCAGATAACCCTTGGGTGCAAGGCATGCTTGCGCACCAGCACCTCCAACCCTAAACGCCTGCGTAATTGATGGGCGTGTTCAAGCGACCCCAGATCATTGCCCAGGGCCTGAAGATGGCTGGCGTTGATCAAAAGTACGTTAGGCCAGTAGCCGTGCTGCTCGAAAAATCCCCTGCACAACCTGTAGATGAAACTCGCCATCGCTTCGCCTCCCGGCCACGGGTGGGCCGCGCTGGTGTACGGGTCTGGCACCCGTTAGTCGCTAATCCCCGCGAAAGTGGGTGCATTGGATCAATAAACGGCTTTTGGTGTTGAACTCTTGGAAAAAACCTGATGCAGGCCAGCTTTTAAACGGCCTTGGGGCAGGGAAAAGACTTAACTGGCACTCTGCCTGTTCACAGTACAACGCCGCCACGCTCTGCAACAGCGCCAAAGCATCCGTATTTTCGGCGTTGGCCCTGTAAAAGACTTTGTGGCCCTGACGTTCGCCCTTGACCAGGTTACGCTGGCGCAGCCGGTTCACATAGTAGGTGGCCGTTGCTGGTGATAATCCGGTGGCCTGGGATAGGTTTTCCAGAGTTTCCCCCTCGCCCAGCAGCCGCAGCATAATGCAAAGGCAATGAGAATTTCCCAGCATTTTCAGGACTTGGGCAGCCTTTTGTCCAGACACGGGTATCTCTTCAATTAATTAAGTATATTTAATTATATTCGTTTTTGTTAATATTGTAAATAACTATTATTAGTGACTCGAGCTGATGAGGGTTTTGTAGATTTACGCTTAAGTGTCGTATCCTGCGCGTTTCATCCGCTCTTGTGACAAACCAAACTCACCGGCTCTGGATCTGGATAACAGCCCATGCACCAATCCCAACCCGACAGCCATCTTATCGAAACCGAGCCCTTTTATGCCCCGCAAGGACAGGAGATATCCCTATTTGAGGCAGCCTGGGTCAACCAGCTACCGGTGTTGCTCAAAGGGCCAACGGGCTGCGGCAAGACCCGCTTCATGGAGCATATGGCGTGGCGATTGAAACGGCCCCTGGTGACTGTCTCCTGTCACGATGACCTGACCGCCTCGGATCTCGTGGGGCGTTACCTGATTGTTGGGGGTGAGACCCGTTGGATAGACGGACCGCTGGTGCAGGCCATTCGCACTGGGGCGCTTTGTTATCTCGACGAAGTCGTTGAGGCGCGCAAGGACACCACCGTGGTAATACATCCGCTGGCCGACGACCGGCGGCAACTGGCGATGGAAAAGACCGGTGAACTGCTTAGCGCCCCCAAAGAATTTTGCCTGGCGATCTCTTACAACCCAGGCTACCAAAGCGTCCTCAAGGACCTTAAGCAGAGCACACGCCAGCGCTTCGTTGCCATTGACTTCGATTTCCCCTCGCCCGAGCTTGAACGCGATATCGTGGTGCGCGAATCGGGCATTGATGATGAAACCGCCGTGTTACTGGTGCGTTATGCCGGCATGACCCGCAACCTCAAGGGCAATGGGCTGGAAGAGGGCGCCAGTACCCGGTTGCTGGTGCACGCGGCCAAACTGATGATCAGCGGTGTTGATCCGAAAACAGCCTGTCGCAGCGCCATCGCTGAGTCGCTGACCGATGAACCGGATATGTTGGCGGCGGTAAAGGAACTCGGCGCCTCACTCTTCTGATCTAACCCTTATCCCAGACGGGCCATGACATAATCGGCTCGTTTGGGCGCAACAAGCGATTTTACGGTAGGAGAACTTCAGCATGAGCGAGTGCCACCCAGCGCCTGTGCTTGGCGTGATCGGCGGTAGCGGCCTGTATGAAATCGACGGGCTGGCCAAGGTACGCTGGGAAAAGATCAGCGGCCCTTGGGGCGAGCCATCCGATGAACTGCTCTTTGGCGAGTTGGACGGCGTACAGTTGGTCTTCCTGCCGCGCCATGGCCGGGGTCATCGCCACAGCCCGAGCACGATCAACTACCGCGCCAATATCGATGCCTTAAAACGGGCCGGGGTAACCGACCTTATATCGCTTTCGGCCGTGGGCTCATTTCGCGAAGAATTGCCGCCCGGCACTTTCGTCATCGTCGATCAGTTTATAGATCGGACCTTTGCCCGGGAAAAAAGCTTTTTTGGAGCCGGAATGGTCGCGCATGTGTCCATGGCGCACCCGGTCAACCCACGACTGGGTGATTGGTGCGCGAGAGCCTGTGAGAGCGGGGGTATCCCGATGCAGCGTGGGGGCACCTACCTGGTGATGGAAGGACCCCAGTTCTCGACGTTGGCTGAATCACAACTGTACCGACAGTGGAATTGTGACGTCATCGGCATGACCAACATGCCCGAGGCTAAGCTTGCCCGCGAGGCGGAGATTCCCTATTGCACGGTGGCAATGGTTACCGATTACGATTGCTGGCACCCTGATCACGACAACGTGGACGTCGATGCGGTTATCCGGGTATTGCTGGACAATGCCGACAAGGCCCGCCGACTAATCCGTACGGTAGCAGGGCGCCTGTCTGAGCGCCCTGCGCTTTGCCCATCCGGCGATGATCGTGCTCTTGATGCCGCACTCATTACCCATCCCGATGCCCGCGACCCTGCAATGCTGACAAAGCTCGATGCCGTGGCCGGCCGGGCGCTGACCAGGAAGACGTCATGAGTATCGAAAGCCTGATTCGCTCGATCCCCGACTATCCGAAAAAGGGCGTCATTTTCCGTGACATCACGACTTTGCTTCAGGATCCGTCGGGCTTTCGCCGGGCCGTGGATGAGTTGGTGCAACCCTTCGCCGGCAGCAGCGTTCATTGTGTTGCCGGCATCGAGGCCCGCGGCTTCATCCTCGGCGGTGCGGTCGCACACCAATTATCGGTAGGTTTTGTTGCGGTACGCAAAAAAGGCAAACTACCCTGGCAGACCATATCGGTGGAATACCAGTTGGAATACGGCAGCGATGAGGTGGAGATTCATACCGATAGCCTGAAAGCCGGCCAGAACGTGCTCATCGTTGATGATCTGATCGCCACGGGCGGTACGGCCTGTGCCGCGGTGGAACTTGTGCGCAGCGTAAAGGCCAACGTCATTGGCGCGAGTTTTGTGATAGACCTGCCGGATCTTGGCGGCCGCGAAAAACTTGCAGCTATGGATGTTCCGGTTCGCACGCTTGTCAGTTTTGCCGGTGACTAACGCCAGCCATTCGCTAGGATGAGACGCGGATTGCCCTTCAGCACTGATCGCTTGCGCCCGATACTTAGCCTGGCGCGAACGGTTGTTTTCTCTTTACCCCGCAATCCTCTCACACTCATCCGCGCCTACCGTATCGCTAATAACTCCGGGCTTTTTGATCCAAAATACTATCAAACTCAATTAACCAAACCCTTGTCCAGCGGGCAGGACCCGTTGGTGCACTACCTTACCAGCGACGCTGAAACTCGAGCTGACCCCCATCCACTTTTTGACCAAGCCTTTTATTGCGCTCATGGCCTCATCGACAGAGTCAAAAACGAAACGCCTTTGACGCATTTTCTGCGTATTGGCTGTCATAAGAACATCGATCCACACCCACTTTTTGACTCATCGTTTTATTTAGACAAGTACCCAGACGTTGCGGCACAAGACATCCCACCCGCTATACATTTTGTTAGGTTCGGTCTTGGGGAGGGGCGGAAGTGCCATCCACTTTTTGATGCTGACTACTATACGAAACAGGACCCAGATGCTGTAGCTGCAGCAGGAAATCCACTGTTGCATTTTCTTCAGACGGGTTGGCTAGAAAGGCGGAGTCCTCACCTGTTGTTTGATACCCCGTACTACTTAGATCGCTACCCTGAAGTTGCCGAGCAGGGTATAAATCCGTTGGTGCACTACTTGCAAAAAACCCTCGAACAAAGAACCAATCCGCACCCCCTATTCGACACCACTTTCTACCTGACACAGTATCCCACTGTTGCCGAGCAGGGTCTGAATCCGTTGGTGCACTACCTTACCACCGACGCTGAAACTCGAGCTGACCCCCATCCACTTTTTGATGCTGACTAC
>JBBWVW010000002.1:0-14503 GCA_050256425.1 Arenicellales bacterium
AATGGTAAAGGCTTTATCACTGGTATCGCTTATCTTGGCATCTTTAGTGGAGCTGATCTTGATCTTGTAGGCTTTACCTGCTTTGATGGTGGCGGGGATGGTGTAGGTGAACTTACCGTCATTTTTAGTCTTTTTAGATACCACCTTGTAGGCTTTTTTACCTTTTAAAAGGGTGATCTTGACGTAAGCCCCAGCATTACCCTTGACCCAGAGGATAGCCATCTTCTGGCCGGTTTTATATGTCTTGCCGCCATTGGGCTTGGTGACCTTAAGGGCGGCTGTCTTGGTGCTCTTTGCTTTGGTGATCTTAAAAGACTTGTTACTGGTATCAGATACTTTGGTATCAGATAAAGACTGGATCTTGATCTTGTAGTTTCCCCCGGCTTTTACCTTAGAGGGGATCTTCCAGGTTAACTTGCCATCGTTTTTAGTCTTTTTAGATATGGCAAGGTATCCCTTGCCTCCTTTTAAGAGGGTGACCTTGACCTTGGCACCGCCATTGCCTTTAGCCCATTTGATCTTGAGCGATGAACCTACAACGTAGGATTGACCCCCGTTAGGAGAGATAACCTTTAAAGAAGAAGCAGAAAAGGATTCGGTGGTGCCAATCAGTAATGCTGTGACTGTGACAAGAACTGCAAAAAACAGCAGATACGGGCGTGCAGACAAGCTGCGGATAGCCTCTGGCATGGCGGGTTCCTTTTAAGGGATTGGGGGCGTCTTAGTTACTGTTATTTAACCTAGATCAATTCAATTTACAGCAATCTAAGGGGTTGGGCTAGTGCTTAGGTGTACAGGGGTTCCTGATAGTTACCAAGTTTACGATAAAATAGATTACCCATTTCTGTCTCGCACCCCGTCGTTGCCCTCACTCCCTTTCCCAATCCAATCACCTATCGACGGGAACTCAGTGACCACCTGGGGCCGGTTACCGGGGGCTGCGCTCGCCTTTGCCATTCGCCAGGTCAGCCGTCAGGTTCGGCACCTCGTGGTGGTTACCGAGTCCGCGCGGCAACTTCAGCTACTCAGTGATGAAATCCGCTTTTTTCTCTCGGACAATGATAACGAGGTCTGCATCTTGCCGGGTTGGGAGTGCCTCCCCTACGATCACTACTCCCCGCACCCCCAAATCACCTCCGAGCGCTTAAAGACGCTGACCCGACTCGCCAGTGGGCAACCGTTTATCGTGTTGCTCGCGCTAGACCAACTGATATACCGGATGCCACCGACGCACTATATCTCAGGCTGCAGCTTCGACTTATCTCGAGGCGCGAGGATCAATCTGACAACTTTTCGAGACCGTCTGGCCGACTCCGGCTACCTTTCGGTCTCTCGTGTCTTAACCCAGGGGGAGTTCGCGGTGCGCGGGGGGCTCATTGATGTCTTTCCGATGGGCCATGAATGGCCGTTTCGCCTGGATCTATTTGGGGACGAGCTGGAAAATATCCGATATTTTGACCCGCTAACCCAGAAATCAACCCAGCTGACTGAAAAACTCTCCATTCTTCCGGCTCGGGAGTTTCCTACCGATTCAATAGCAATCGAGACATTTCGGGCAAACTTTCGGAAACAATTTTCTGGCGATCCCCAGGGTTCACTTATCTATCGCGAGGTCAGTCAGGGGAATTTCCCTGCTGGCATTGAGTTCTATCTACCGCTTTTCTTTAATTCGCCAGGAACTTTTTTCGATTACCTACCGGCGCATACATGCTGTGTCGTTCCTTCCGACCTTTCTGCACTTATGGCTGGCGAATGGGCTACGCTCGAGGATCGCTATTCTCAGGCCGGCATTGATCCTGAACGTAGACCCATGCCCCCAGCTTCGGTCGCGCTGACGCCCGACCAAGCCGCAGAACGCTTGAAGACCTTCCGGCAGATACAATGCAACGCCTCGGGCGATGCCGGCACCGCTAAGACCGTCCCCTTTTGCGCCAAAGAGTTACCGCAATACCCGGTCAATCATAAGGCCGAACAGCCATTTGCGCGCCTGATCAAACGGCTGACTCATCCCGAGGCTCCACGAGTTTTACTTAACGTGGAGACGACCGGCCGCGCTCAAACGCTTGTGGAACTACTTGCACATCAACAGATCGCCACTTTGGAGTATCCCAGTTGGGATGCTTTTCTTGACTCGGAGTCGTCGATCACCGGTATTACCGTGTCAGCCCTGGACCGAGGGCTGTGTATTTCGGATGCCGGGGTGGAGATTATCGTCGAGTCACAACTGTACGGCGAACGAGTTCACCAGCGACGTCGCCATGCGCAGTCCGCGGACGCTCACCAGATCATCCGATCTATCGCAGAACTCCATTCGGGAGACCCGGTGGTCCACCAGGATCACGGTGTCGGTCGCTTCCTGGGGTTGACTCATATCGGGGTGGGTGATGAAGAAGCGGAGTTTCTAATCATTCAGTATCGAGATGAAGGCAGGCTCTACGTTCCCGTCTTGAACGTTGGTGTTTTATCGCGCTACATTGGTGGGGATGCGGAGACAGCACCGCTGCATCGGCTCGGAGGAGAACAATGGGATAAAGCCCGCGATCGTGCCACGAGGCGCGCACGGGATGCCGCAGCAGAACTTCTCAGAACCCAGGCATTGCGCCAAATTCGTGAGGGTGAGGCTTTTGTGGTCCCCGAGGATGACTACACGGCCTTTTGTAGCGGTTTTCCTTACGACGAGACTATCGGCCAGGAGGCAGCGATCAATGAGGTTCTTGATGATCTGACGGCCCCCCTACCCATGGATAGGCTTGTTTGTGGTGATGTCGGCTTTGGCAAAACCGAGGTAGCGTTAAGAGCAGCGTTTGTGGTTGTCAGCAATAGTCGCCAGGTCGCGGTCCTCGCGCCGACAACTTTACTCACTCAACAGCACTTCGAGTCATTTCGGGAACGTTTTTCGGGCCACGCTGTGCGCATCGAGTGTCTGTCGCGCTTTCAAAGCAAGGCGCAAAATGCAAGTACCGTCGAGGCCCTACGGACTGGGACAATAGATATCGTAGTCGGGACACACCGATTACTGCAGGGAGACCTCGATTTCGCCCGGCTAGGGCTGGTGATTATCGATGAGGAACATCGTTTCGGCGTGCGACAGAAAGAGACTCTAAAGAAGCTCCGCGAACGCGTTGACGTGCTCACTCTAACAGCGACACCTATTCCGCGAACGCTCAATATTGCTCTGTCCGGAATCCGTTCAATATCCCTCATTGGATCGCCACCCGCCGGGCGGGTAGCTATCGATACTACGGTTCGGCCGTTTTCAAATAGCCTCATTCGTGAGGCCTGCCTTCGGGAAATACATCGTGGGGGACAGGTGTACTACCTCCATAACGACGTCCGATCGATAGAGCGGGCCGCCGCCAGTTTGCGCGAACTCGTCCCGACAGCGCAAGTCCGGGTGGCCCATGGGCAAATGCGAGAGTTAGATCTCGAGTCAGTAATGCGGGATTTTTACCACCAGAGATTCAATGTGTTGGTGTGTAGCACCATCATCGAAAGCGGCATCGACGTACCCAGCGCCAACACTATCATTATTAACCGGGCTGACCGGTTCGGGCTAGCTCAATTGCATCAACTGCGCGGGCGCGTTGGGCGTTCAAGGCACCAGGCCTACGCGTTTCTCCTCACTCCACCTGAGGCAGTTTTGGGCTCAGCCGCGCAGCGCAGGCTCGCCGCCATTGAGCAATTGACCGAACTTGGTGTTGGATTTGAGCTCGCCAATCATGATCTTGAGATCCGAGGTGCGGGTGAACTACTCGGCGAGGGCCAAAGTGGGGTGATCGAGGAAATCGGGTTTTCAATGTATTTCGAATACCTAAACCGGGCTATTCGAGATCTTTCTCCAGGCTCAAATACCGCAATTTCCCAAACATCACTCACCAACCGGCCTGAGATCAATCTATCCGTTGCTGCATTCTTCCCCGAGGCGTTCCTCCCGGATGTGCATTTACGCCTGGTGTTTTATCAGAGGATCTCAGCGTGCGATGATCACCAGTCGTTGCATGAGTTACAGCTGGAGGTCATAGACCGCTTCGGGCTCTTGCCAGAAGAAGGCAGTATGGTCTTTCGTCTTGCGGCTCTTCAGCTAAACGGCGCCGCACAGGGTGTTCGCGTGATCCAGGCCGGAAAGTCCCGGGGTCGGATAGCCTTTCTGCAAACCGCTTCCGTCGATCCGCAAAGAATTGCTCATCTGTTAACGCGCGAGGCTGGAGTGTTCAGTATGATTTCCCCGTTGGAACTCGGATTTACAGTGGCTTTAGATCAGCCCGAGCATCGTGTTGTCTTCTGCGAGTGGCTAACTCACATACTGGACTCCGCACAGCCGCTGAAACGCCTACCCTTGTTCGAATGAAATGACCTGCTTATCCTGCGTTTACCGATCTCGCGCCGGCTCGGCTCGCATCCAGCCAGCGACGATCTGGCTGATCAATCCTGCCTTCGTGTTGGTTCTTTTAATGTTCGGGTTACCCGTCCTCGCAACAGACAGCTATGAACTGGAGCTTCTCGTTTTTGCCGTTGACACCTCACCAGGCACAGAAACAGCGCTACACGGAGAAGCACCTGTGCTCCTCGCTGAATCCAGGATGCATCGACATAGGCTATCTTCTAAAAATCCACGAATCCTTCCCCCAGGTGCGGGGCGATTAGGCGCGGCACGTAAGCTTATCGAAGCTCGTGTCGGCTATCACATTCTGGCGCATAGCAGCATCATCAAAACCCCATCGTCCCCTTTTGGAACAACACAATACCGGTTATTGAGTGCACTGCCGGAATTTCAATCTCGACTGACAACCTATTTTCGCCTTTACACAACCGGGCCTTTTTTCCTACAGTCTTCGATACTTTATCGCCCTGGGTTGAAGATCGCACCTGCTGCTGGGTTGTCCGGTTCATCACAAAATTTACATGCGGGGGAGAGCCTGGCGATTCAGGAAACCCGACGTATCAGATTCAAAGAAGTGCATTACCTCGATCACCCGTCGTTTGGGGCGTTGATTGTATTAACGCCCAAGAGCTAATGCAGTTGCGGTTAAGTGGCCTCGGTAGGGGATTTGGTTTGCGGCTCTTCAGCAGTCGCCAAATATTCGGGAACCAGACTGATGGAGATTGCGCGAACCTGTTCATAGTCGTATTGACTGCACGCGGATTCTATCTCCATAAGGCCTTGACGTAATCGGTCTGCCTCAATTGAACGGCTGGCAGCAAGAAGTATCTTCTCGTATGCGGTTTCGGCCAGGTTTTCGTCGGCATGGAAGAGTTCTTCTGTCAGTTTCTCTCCGGCGCGCAGCCCCGTGTATTCAATTGCAATCTCCTCTCCAGGAATTTTTCCCGAGAACCGGATCATCTGCCGGGCTAAATAATCGATGTTAACCGGCTCACCCATATTTAGTACGAAGATCTCGCCGCCGCTACCAAGCACGCAAGCCTGCAAGATCAACTGGCAGGCTTCCGATATTGTCATGAAATAGCGGGTCATCTCCGGGTCTGTAACGGTCACCGGCCCACCGGCTTGAATCTGACGCTCGAACAACGGCACGACGCTCCCAGCTGACCCAAGCACATTCCCAAACCGGACGGTGATAAAAGCGGTCCGGTTTGGGAGGTTGTTCAACTGCACAACCATTTCAGACAACCTCTTGCTAACCCCCATCATACTGGTGGGGTTCACCGCTTTGTCGGTAGATATCAACACCATCGTTCGTGCGTTATTTGCGATTGCCGCTTCCGACACGATCATTGTCCCAACTGTATTATTTCGAACAGTCTCGGGGATCTGTCCTTGGAGCATCGGCACATGTTTGTATGCCGCTGCATGGAAGACTATTTCAGGCTTGTGCCTGTCGAAGATAAACCTGATGGCCGCTCTATCGCACACATCGCCCAGAAGCTTGGTAACACATACCGAGGGGAACTTTTCCTCGACCTCGAGGCCTATCGAGTACAGGTTAAACTCATTTTGCTCAACCAGAATGATTTCTTTTGGACTAAGGCGAGCGACCTGGCGGCACAATTCACTGCCAATCGACCCGCCTCCGCCGGTGATAAGCACCGTCGAATCGCGTATCATCCTCCCCATTGAATTCCAGTCCAAGGCCACCGGGTCACGGCCTAGTAGGTCGTCAAGTTCAACCGATCGCAAGTCGGTGCTACGCGCTGTTCCATCGAGAATATCCTGAACTTTGGGCAACGTCCTGAAGGCAACAGCGGCCTTCTGGCAAGATTCCACAACCGAGCGCATTTGTTCAGCGCTTGCGCTCGGGATGGCTATCAACACCAACTGAATTTGCAAGGGGCGTGCCAGCGGCCCTATCGACGCGCAGCGATCAAGCACACGAACTCCCTGGATTTCTCGCCCCTTCTTTGCGGGGTCATCATCTATAAAGCCAACAATATCGTAGTCTAACTCTCGGTTTCGGCGAATGTCTTTAAGCAGCATATCCCCAGCAGCGCCGGCCCCTACTATCAAAATTCTTTTTCCTTTGCCCCGCCTCACCTGGTTATCTCGGAATAGCCGGTAAACAATTCTTGTGCCGATCAGAAGTCCGATCAGAAACAGTCCGTGCAACGGAAAAACCGATCGCGGAACCGCCACCAGGCCCGTGACAACAAAAATTGTCGCAGCGACGACGCCAGTGCCGACGAGCACAGACTTAAGTATCACTGACAGATCATGAGTAGACGTAAACCGCCACGCGCCGCGGTGGACACCGAAAATTGCGAAAAACGCCAAGTGCCAAACCAGTACAATCGGCAACATAGCTATAGCCTGATCAAGAAAAATATCCGGAATTTGGTCCAAATTAAAACGGAACCAATAAGCGCCCAGCCACGCTGCCGGGACGGCGAGCCCGTCGTGAACTAACACCGGCCAGCGACCAAGCAAGTAACGCCAACCTGCTAGAATTTTTTCAAAAACAGTCTGCGTCAATTTCTTGATTGGTTAGGGGTCTTAGCAGTGGCTGACGTCCAAATCGCGAACAATACCAATACGCTACCTGCAGCCACAACACACCATAAACTGCAATTGGGTGTCTTTACAATAAGACTGGCGAAAATAGCCATCAACAAGCCAATGAATCCAGTCAAGAGCGCTACCCGAGGGTGGCTCCAGCCAGCGAGGATAAGCCTCTGGTAGAGGTGATCCCGGTGCGGTTCGGATAAAGGTTTCCCTTGGAAAAGTCTGCGCGCTAGAGTGAGGCTGGCGTCAAACACAAAGAACCCGAACAGCACGAGGAATGCTTCAAAAGGCAACCCAACTTGCGTCACTCCGATGACGCCCATACACCCAAACCAAGCTCCAAGCGCAAGACTCCCCGAATCGCCCAAAAATATTCTCGCGGGCGTCCAATTAAACCACAAGAACGCCGCAACACTACCAGCCAACGAGAAGTTCAGAATCGCGAGTTCCGTGATTCCGGCGCCGCCAAACCAGTAGCCCAAAGTAAGTGCTGCCACTAACGATTGGAGCCCCGCAAGCCCATCTGCGCCATCCATGAAATTGAAAAGATTGACCATCCAGACCAAGATCACAAGCGCAGGTACGAATACTACATAGGCCGGTAAGTTTACCTCGTAGCTAAAGAATCGCCACCCCGCCGAATCCAACGTAACCAGGACAACCAGCCCCATTAACAGGAACTGCGCCGCCAAACGGGTTTTAACCGACAGGTGGTAGCGGTCATCCAGGTAGCCGAGCGCCGATATACCAACCAACCCAATGCCCGAAATGATTCCAGCCCAGTCGAACCCAGCTCGAAGAGCAATCCAGATTGCAAAAAACAAAACTGTGGCGGTTATTACAATCCCACCACCTCGAGGCACGCTAGTCTGATGAAAGCCACGCGCCGTCGGTGCATCTAACACCAGTAATGGGGTGGGTCGCTTCAACAACACCCATAATGCGCCGGCCGAACAAATAAATCCGAAAAGAAAAGCAACCATATTAGCCAGTTGGGGCAAACATCAGCTGTCTGGCGGCGCCAGCCATTCAGGGGTGAAAGAAACGCATCGAGATTGGCGCCTGCGCCTGGGCTTCGCGGTTATCAAAAACAAAGTCACGTTCGAGGCGTTCGACCAACTTCGGGGGTATCTTTGGCAAAAAAGGAATACGGCCGACCAGAAACAGAGCAAATGGGAATACATTCCGACTCAAAGTTATCGCCCGGGTAGTCAGCCCACTAGAGCGACTAGTGCGCGAGACCATCTCCCTAAAGGTTAGGACTTCACCGCCTTGGACCTCGGTGGTCGTCAGGTCGGCGTCCCGGTCACCGGTATATATTTTAAGGAGTGCCACGATCCATTCCGCGAGGTCATCGGCATGGACAGGACAGCGTGAGCCACTGGCGAACTTGAGCTGCGGAGTCAGTCGGGTATATCTCCCTATCTGTTTGATTAAATTGATATTGTTATTATATTTTCCTCCATAAATAACCGTCGGTCGCGCCAACAGGGTCCGCGACTCACTCAAGCGTCGTCGGCGCATGAGCCATTCTTCGCCAGACTTCAATCGTGCAACGGCCCCGTTCGGATCGCTAGAAATTTCAGACTCGCGAGTTAGCACGCTCGTAGAACTAAAAACAATCCAAGGAATTCGATCGCAGCCAAGCGTGGCAAACGATTGTTCGTATGCTTGCAATTCCCAGATAGGGCACAGGCTTACAATTCCAATAATGTCAAGCCGATTCGCTACCAGATTGCGCTTAAACAACTCCGGGTGCACCACTGATGTCCTTGGAAAATCCGCGGCTTCCCTCTCGCATCGCGAAACAGACACAACAGCAATACCGGCGGCATTTAGCCGCCCGCAAAGGGGTGCGCCAATTTCGCTTCGACCGCCCATGATTAAGACCACCGGCTGGTTTCCGGAAATTATTCGCCGAAACTGGGCAATCCCAGAGGCCAGACCATCAGTTTCTGATCGCATATTTCGGCTAACCCGAAACATCAGCAATCCTACTCGTTCGAAAATCAAAAGAATTGACATTTGCAGACTCAAAACTATCGGAGTTGAACGACTAAATTTTCTTAGATACCGTCTCAGGCTCGCTTGCTTGTGTTTTGCCATTATCGCTCTCGAGACCCCAACTGATCCGCCTTGGTAGTGAAACGCGGGAGCCGTCGGTAGAAAATCGACCCCCCACCCGGCATCACGGGTCCGACGGCAGTAGTCTAGGTCCTCAAAATGCAAAAAAAACGCTTCGTCAAATCCGCCAATCTCATGATGAACCTCTGCTCTAACCATCATACAGGAGCCAGATACTGCGTCGACCGGGGTTGGCAAAGTCGGCAGAGGGTCCAAGGTTAAGTCAAAGGTAGGAAACCTTAGTCTCGAGAACACCGAGGAAGCCACTTTGCCCAGGGTTCGCACAAGATTAGGGTCGCTGCGGCGGCCCCCGTTTTGCTCCCGTCCTTGGAAGTCGACTATGAAAGCCCCACAAGTGCCACAGCCGGAGGCAAGGTCCAGATGACTTGCCATCTTGGCGATGGTGCCAGGCAAGGGAAAAGCGTCAGGATTGAGAAAAAGCAGGTATTTGCCGGCCGCTAGTCGCGCCCCAATGTTCGCCGCGGACCCAAAGCCAACGTTTTCACCGACACAGATCAGCTTCACACTACTATCGGCACGAAGATAATCCGCGCTCTTATCACTCGACCCGTTATCGATAACGACTATCTCAAGGTTGTCCGAGAGACTCTTAAGATTAAGGACAGATTCAGCCAAAAACCGGCCAGAATTGTAGTTAACAAAAATTACTGAGACTTTTTCCACGGCAATGAGTGCAGCAATTGGGATATGTTCCGAGAGCTAGCAATGCAGTCCGCGAAAAACCCAGCATTCGATTTACTGGCTGTCCCCGTAAGTGTGCCGGACTTCATAGATCGGTTTGTCCTGGGATTCGTGATAAGTACGCGTCTGCAGTTCTGCTAGGAGTCCAACGGTAATGAACTGAAAACCGAGCAAAGTGAGCAATATTCCGGCAAGTAGCATCGGGCGGTCCGCAAGCGCGACCCCGAAGAAAATCCGTTCAACGAACAACCAGCCAAGAATGGTACCGCCAGCAGCACTACTTACGAGACCAATACCGCCAAAGAAATGGATCGGCCGATTTGAATAGCCCATTAGAAATTTGACGGTTAAAAGATCTAACAGAACCCGAAAGGTCCGAGACAGGCCATATTTAGAGACACCTGATACCCGCGGATGATGCCGCACTTTAACTTCTGTCATTCTGACGCCATACCAGCTTGCAATTGCCGGGATAAAACGATGCATCTCGCCATATAGACGTAAGTTCTTGGCCACATCCCGACGCATCGCTTTTAGCGTGCAACCGTAGTCATGCAACTTAACGTCGGTCGTCATCGATATTAGGGAGTTAGCAATTCGGGACGGCAGTAGTCGGAGCCAGAGTCCATCTTGCCTTTGATGCCGCCATCCACATACCAGGTCCATGCCCTTGTCGATTTCACTAAGCAGCAAGGGGATATCGCGAGGGTCGTTCTGGCGATCAGCGTCCAGCGTAATCACAACAGCGCCATTAGAATATCGAAGACCCGCAGCGATTGCTGCGGTTTGGCCAAAATTTTTGCGAAACTCGATGACTCGAACACAATGATTACCCATTTGAAGACCCTGAAGGATCTCCAACGAGTCATCAGTGCTGCCATCGTCAATAAATAGCACCTCGTAGGAGCGCCCTACCGCCTCAAGCACCTCTACGATATCTTGATGCAGGGTTTCGAGATTACCAACCTCGTTATAGACCGGCACCACCACCGATAACTCAATCTGGGCCATACCAAGCTCTAGCTAAACAGTTAGGAATACTAATCATTATCAAGCGGGCGAATCGAGAAGTCCTCTACATCCAGGCGAAGGTTTGGATTGTAGTATGGGTCGCCCTCTTTTAATATCTGCGCATGACGTTTCCGGAAGGCATCGACCTCCCTCTCAAAACGCGTTTTCTTTTCTGGGGTGTCTTCGTAACCACGGCTCACCGACTCGAAATGATAGGCTAGCGCGTAAGGGGTAAATACGTTTCGATAACCACTTTCTATCAACCTCAAACAAAAATCCACGTCATTACAGGCGACCCCGAAGTTAACGGGATCGAAACCGCCAATTTCGGTAAACGTTGATTTTTCACACATTAACAAAGCGCCTGTGACCGCAGAGACATTCTGTATCACATTCAACCGGTTAAGGTACCCGCGGTCTCCGCCGGGCTTGTGTTTATGGCTGTGTCCGGCGTAACCCCCGATTCCAACGATAATACCTGCATGTTGGATGGTATCGTCCGGGTAGTATAATTTACCGCCGACCGCACCGATCTCCGGTCGTTGTGAGTGCTCCAGCATCGATGTTAGCCAATCAACATTGATTACCTCGATGTCGTTGTTGAACAATACCACATGCTCCCCTTTAGCCTGGGATACCCCGAAATTCACCAATTCGGAAAAATTAAACGGCTTATCAAAGGAGACGAATGAAACGCGATTGGACATCGTTTCCAGCCTGTCTTTAATTTCAAGCGTCAACTCGTCGACGCTTCCGTTGTCAACGCCGAGTATCTGAAAATTCGAGTAGCGGGTCCTCTCAAGTATCGCACTAATAGATTGTTGCAGAAGCCTGGGTTCGTCCCGAAAAGGGATAATCACACTCACCAACGGATGTTTTTTGATTTCTCGCCGAACGCGAAAAAAGTGCGGAGCATTCGCCATGAGAACCTCTCCTTCGATGCCCCGACGCCCTAGCACTTCTCTAAGCGCTTCACCCCCCCTCGTGTGAGCCTCGGGCTTCACTCCAGTATCGAGGCTAGTCGACTGGTGTGATTGTCGCCAGTGGTACAAAGGTTGGGCAATGTGCGCGATCTTATCTGTCTGCTCACTCAAACGAAGAATAAAGTCGTAGTCTTGTGCACCATCAAACGACGACCGCGGGCCCCCTACACTGTCAATCAGGCTTTTTCGAACCACAAGCAGATGGGTAATATAGTTATGCGACAACAGCAAGTCCGGAGAGAAGTCGGGCTTTAAATGCGGCGTCCCAAAATAACCTTGGATCTTTTTGTCGGTCGAATCGCTGAATGCAGTTTCGTCGGTGTACAAAATGTCAGGCGTGTCCCGCTGAATAACCTCCACAACGCTTTTCAACGCCTCTGGCGCTAACATATCATCGTGGTCGAGAAAGGCGATAAATTCCCCGTGTGCAGATTCAATACCTACACAGGTGGCACCGGAAATGCCGCAACTCCGCGTTAATGGGATCACTGTGATCTGCGGATCGTCAAGCTTATCGAGAAATTCCCTGGTTTCCAATAATTTCGATCCATCATTGACAATAACTAGTTGCCAATGAGGGTAGCTTTGATTTCGGACGGAACCAACAGCGTCGGCGAGCCACGATTTTGGGGTGTTATGAACTGGCAGAATTACGCTGATCAAGGGTTCGCTCGCGACTATGGCCTCCGCAGCACTAGGAATAGCGGACGATTGAGCGACGAGGGTTGAAAGGCGTTCGGTAGGAGTGGCCGATTCAGCCTGAAGCATCTCAATTGCCGCTTTGGGCTCGGGCTTATGGACAACACGTAGGAGAACCCCGTTATAGACAATCCGACGCAAGATCTCAGCGAGCCGCCATGCTTTCGAGGATTTAAGAAGTTCCAATTCCGCGGTCCGTCGCGCTAATTCTTGTCTCGACACCTGAAGCTGGGACTCAACCTGAGCCAACGCCGCCTCCCTCTGCCAAAGGCGGCTCATACGAGCCGGACGGTCACTAATCCGAAATCCTAACTCAGGCCAGGAAAACACGAGATCCAATACCACCTTGCCAAGTCGCCCAGATAAAACCCGGCCCTGTGACAGGGCAAAACACATCAACCTGGTCACTGAAGGCTCTGTTGCAATGTCGATTAATCCGTCGCCAGCCATCTCGATGCGGCTAGCCGATTCAGATACTCGTCTATGGCCCGATAAATCGAGAAGATCTACCCCATTTGATCCATCGGTTAAATGCAATCGAAGAGAATGGAGTCGAACTTCACCAACCGGAGGATCGAACAAGATTGTCAGCTCAGTGGGCGGCAAGCCGGTGACTGGAATTACTAACTGACAGTCTGCGCGATAACCGGCGGAGCTTGCACTGAACGGAATCGAGATTTGGTGATCCCCACTATTCGGTCCAAAACCGAGACGAACGTCGACCTTTACAGTTTCGTGATCACCGAAACGGCGATTCAACATTGTGGGGATCCCTACAATGCCAAAACGGTCCAGGGTCGCCTTGCGGAATCCGTCCTCGAACTGAACTAACTGATGAATCAATCGATCGGTTGATTTAATGACACCGCTAATAATCCCGCGCAAGAAGTCCCCATGAGTCGGTCCAAAGTATCGGGCTTGCACCAGCCTATCTAAAGCTAGTGTGTTTCGCGAGAGAAAATAGACTAGACCACGGATGAACGCGATATCGGCGTTAAAAATGGGGTCAGTGGTAGTCCACTCCTGATCAATTGTATCTAAGGTGTCTTGACCTTCGACAACTATGTTATCAGGCAAAAGGTCGATCAATTTGACTGAACGCCCATTAAGTTGTTCCGAGAGGAACAAGTAGTATTGCTGGGCTAGTTGCCCAAATGTGATGTCGGGTCTGGAACCACTTTGCAAAGCCTTCAGCATTCGTTCGGACAAGGTCTCACCAGGCCGATAGGCCTCGCTTTCACAAAGATGAGCGATCCCAAGTTCGTTCTCAACATTTACCCCAGAACTGTCTACCAGATCCAGTGGGGCTTTGCACCGGCGAACAAATCCCTCCCCGCGGGGTTTTACAGTCTGAGTCCAAAACTGCTGTTTACGGTCACCGATCGACGAATGAAGGAAGTCTGCAGCCAAAGGCGACTCCTCATGCTGAGACGTTTCATAAAAGATTTGATAGCGATCAACGTTTGAAAGCGGAAGGTCTTGATGTCTTTCAAAGGTCTGCCACACACTCTCTTCGGGGCTCAGACCAGCGGTCCGAGAGCGCCCGGACTCATCAAGATATTTCGCGATGTGGCGCCAGGCTCCTTTTTGTTCCTGAAGGAACGCCTCTCGAATTAACAATTCGGGTGAAGCCAATGAAGGGAACACCAATACCTTCTCGTTCGTCACATGTCGGGCTGCCCTTTCCTTGACATCACATTCCCAATCGAAGCTTTCCTCTTCCGGAGTTGAGGGATCGCCGACAACAACAAATCCTCCTCGCGCGAGGCATTCGGTCATCAACTTATTCAGCAGAGCTTTTTGGATTTCTCCGCATTTACCGGCACCTCCAATCAGTATGACGTCAAATTCGGTGGTAACAGAATCATCGGCCGCCGCTTCGCCTGGAAGATCATCCGAGAACGAAAAATTAGTCAAACCCTGGCAAAGCAGCTCTGCGGCATAGTTAACGTCACGGGTTGAGCCAGCGAGGTGGGTATCATGGCCCGATTGGGCAAGATAACAGGGTACGACCGCATCTGGCCATTGC
>JBBWVW010000003.1:0-4686 GCA_050256425.1 Arenicellales bacterium
TGGCCACGGCGCACAGCCCAGAAAACCCCCAGATCACCAGTGCCACGAGTACCAGCGCCAGCGGAATTAACAGAAAGATAATGTCCATTTACATCATGTCCGCACGCTTGCCGACAGTGCCCAGGTCCATGTGCGCAAGTATGGCACCTAGCCCGAAATGCGACCGGAAATGCGTAACTTGGATGAGAAATCCGCTCAGCGCTTGTCGTGAGGTCGCAACTGCAACAACCTTGTAAGACCCACGACTCGGAATACGACCCAACAGCATCAAGCCAACCCTACAGGTGTTACTCTCCGGCAATAGTCAGGCCATCCACCCGGATGGAGCCACAGCGAATATTGCGCCGCGGATCCACATCGTTTCCAACGGCCACGATGTTGGAGAAGATATCCTTGAGATTACCCGCCACGGTGACTTCATCTACCGGATGAACAATCTCACCGTTTTCGATCCAAAGACCTGATACACCACGCGAGTAATCGCCAGTAACGGTATTGACGCCAAAACCGATCAGCTCAGTCACCAGCAGGCCTTTTTCTACACCTTTGATCAGCGTGTCAAGATCCTGCTCCCCAGGATCAATGGTGAGGTTGTGCACACCGCCGGCGTTGCCGGTGGTTTCCATCTCTAACCGGCGCGCACTATAGGAGCCCAGCACGTAGCTCTGCAATACACCATCGCGAACAATATCGCGCGGCGCAGTCGCAACACCCTCGTTATCAAAGGAAGCGCTGCCCATAGCGCCTATCAACAGCGGCTGCTCGTGGATACGCACAAATTCGGGAAAGACCTGCTTACCCAGGTGGTCCAGCAAAAAAGATGCCTTGCGATAAAGCGCGCCGCCACTGACGGCGCCGATGAAATGTGACAGCAAGCTGGAAGCGACCGGCGCCTCGTAGATGACTGGCGCCTGACAGGTGGGGATACGGCGCGAACCGAGGCGGCGCAGTGTCCGTGCAGCGGTTTGCTCACCCACCTCGGCAGCGCTATCGAGTTCACCGAAGCGCCGTGCTGCGCTGTACCAGTAATCGCGCTGCATGGCACCGTTGTCACTGCCAATGACCGAGCAACTGATGCCCTGGCGGGATTTGCGGGTATAGCCGATAAATCCGTGCGTGTTGCCGTAGACCTCACATCCTTCATGGGTATCAACCGATGCGCCCTCGGAGTTATCTATGCGTACATCAGCTGAGAGTGCTTTGTCTTCACACGCCAGCGCCAGGTCGAGGGCCTCATCCACTGAAGGACGCCACGGGTGGTACAGATCCAGATCCACCGGGTCTGTTACCAGGCGCTCGGGATCGGCAAGGCCATGGCACGGATCCTCCTGGGTGTAACGAGCAATACTGCAAGCCGCAAGTACAGCCTCGCGTACCGCAGCCGATGCGTAATCTGAGGTGCTGGCACTGCCAGTACATTGGCCGAAATACACTGAAACCACCAGGCCTCGATCACGGGTGTGCTCAACAGTTTCGAGTTCTCCCATGCGTACATTGACCGAAAGTCCCTGGCCCAGGCTCGCAGCTGCCTCGGCAGCCGATGCCCCCTGCCGGCTGGCTTCTGCCAACGCCACCTGAACGGCCTCATGCAGAGGTGCATCATCCAACGGTGCGCCAGTCGAAATCGAATCCATGGCCTGTGGTTTTTGACTCATACCTCCACACCTCCAACGGTCAGGCCGTCAATGCGTAAAGTGGGCTGTCCGACGCCCACCGGCACACTCTGGCCATCCTTGCCACAGGTACCAATTCCCGAATCCAGCTCCAGATCATTGCCCACCATGGCGACCCGGGTCAGTACATCTGGGCCATTGCCAATAAGCGTTGCACCCTTGACCGGAGCGCCGATCTTGCCCTTTTCAATGCGGTAAGCTTCGCTGGCTGAGAACACGAACTTGCCTGAGGTGATATCCACCTGCCCACCAGAAAAATTTACGGCGTACAGGCCTTGATCCACCGAGGCGATGATCTCACCAGGGTCGTGCGAGCCCGCCAGCATGTAGGTATTGGTCATGCGCGGCATCGGCAGGTGGGCATAGGACTCGCGCCGACCATTGCCCGTACTAGCGGTACCAGTTAAGCGCGCGTTCAAGGTATCTTGCATGTAGCCCTTGAGCACACCGTTCTCAATCAGCACGGTGTTCTGGGACGGTGTGCCTTCATCATCTATGGTCAATGAGCCACGCCGGTCAGCAATAGTGCCGTTATCGACTACGGTGCATTCCGGGGAGGCCACCTGCTCGCCGATGCGCCCGGAAAAAGCCGAGGTCCCCTTGCGATTGAAGTCACCTTCCAGGCCGTGGCCAATTGCCTCATGCAGCAGGATGCCGGGCCAGCCGGGACCAAGCACTACGGTCATGGTACCAGCGGGGGAGTCCACGGCCTCGAGATTTACCAGGGCCTGGCGCACGGCTTCACGCGCATAAGAGCCGGCGCGGTCCTCCTCGCGCAACCAGGCGTAGCCAAAGCGCCCGCCACCGCCGCAACTGCCCTGCTCGCGCCGTCCGTTCTGCTCGACAATCACAGTCACATTGAGACGCACCAGTGGGCGCACGTCTGCAGATATCTGCCCATCGCTGCGCGCCACCAGCACCACATCGTGCACCGCGGCAAGGCTTGCCATGACCTGGCTGACCCGCGGATCACAAGCGCGGGCCTGCACTTCCACTGCCTGCAGCAATTCAACTTTGTCTTGGTCACTCAAGCTCGACAGAGGATCGGCCGGGGTATACAGCGTTGGCGACTTTGCGTTACGCCAGTGCACCGGCGAAGTCGCCCCACCGCTTTTGGCAATGGCCCGCGCAGCATCCGCCGCCTGGGCAAGCACCGGCAGTACGAATTCGTCCGAGTAGGCAAAACCGGTTTTCTCGCCGCTGACAGCACGTAGGCCCACTCCCTGGTCAGTGCTGCGGCTACCCGATTTAACGGCGCCGTCCTCCAGTACCCAGCCCTCCTGGCGGCTGTACTGGAAATAAAGATCTGCATAGTCGATATCCTGACTCAGCAGGCGGCCCATCAGCCGGTCGATATCGGATGTCTCAAGCCCGGCAGGTGCGAGCAAGGTGTCGGTAGCAAGTTTAATAGTATCAGTCATGGTCTGGTATTTAAATATCCGGATAGCCGGTCAGGGTCTGGCTGCAACCCAGACGAAAGTGAAAGCGCAATTATAGAAGGGTCTGCCCGCGCAGACTCACATGTTGAACATGGTGTCAGAAGATCACCCGTGCAAGGCCTGCCAGAGATACCCCCAGTAAGGCCGCTCCCACCACCCGCATGAAGAATCCCCCTTGTGCCGTCAACAGGCGGCGGTGCACCTTGAGACCCAGCACATGGCCAACGGCCCCACAGGGCAGTAACCACAGTTGTGCCTGCCACTGCATATCCACGCCGGTTGCGAGAAACGCCGCCAGTTTCATCGACGCCAGCAGTATCCACAACACGAACAGGGTGTCACGTAGTCGCTCGGACGCGACATGACGCACGTACACCGCCACCAGCAGCGGGGCGCCGATCAATGAGGTACCGCTGGCATAACCACCTAGTGCCAGCAGCGCTCGATCCAGCCAGACACTGTTGCTGCGAAAACTGACCCCAAGCAAGTAACTCGCCCCATAGGCACCGGTGACAACAAAGACTACGACCGACAGGATCGAGCCTGGCAGGTTCAAAAGGCCGATCAGGCCGATGATTTTGAATGGCAGCATGACGATAAACGAGCGGCCAATGAAAGCCCAGTCGACACTCGCCCGCCGTGTGGCCGTTGTGATCCCAGCAAACAACAACAACTGCACCGCGATCACCGGCATGACAATCAGCGGGTTATCGACAATCAACAGCAGCAGTGGCATTGCCACTGCTGCGCCGCCAAAGCCGATACCTGAGCGCACCAGGCCACTCCATACAAAAATCAAGCCAATAGCCAGCATCTGCAGCGGCATGAGATCAGACATAACAAACGACGCGCACCGACCAAAGGGCCGACGGCAAAGGGGTCAGGAAACTGGAATTGATGCCACGGTACCCGACACAGCTGCCTGAGGCATCTTCTGCAGCAGACCACGGATAACTTTGAGGGCGTCGTTCGCATCCCAACGCCGCGGGCCATGGGAGATATAAGAAACCCGCCCGCTACGATCAATCAGAAAGGTGGCCGGCAAACCACGCACCGGCCAGTATTGGGAGGCAGACATATCGGGGTCCATCAGGATGGTAAAACTGAGTGGCGGGTCGATTTGAAAATAAAAGTTCGCAACGTCCTGCTTGCGCTCTCCGATATTGATCGCAAGGATCACCAAGTCCTCGTTCTTGAGTAGATCATGCAGCCGCTGCAGGCTGGGCATCTCGGCACGGCATGGCGCACACCAGCTGGCCCAGAAATTGAGCAGCACGACCTTGCCTCGATACAGCGACAGCAGGTGTGGCTGACCGCCGATATCTTGCAACTCAAAGTTGGGCGCCTCAGGCCGCTGGCTGAGCATGTTCAAGCCCCCGGCCGCGGCAATGGGAGAAGCCAACACCATCAACCCTGTAAAACTCGCAATAACGAGGTGTTGGAATACATACCGCTTAATCAGGAGTCCTACCACGGGCCGATTCAACCACGCATTGCCTCACGAAACAATGTTGTGCCCAAATGCTCTTTTAAGCCGATTCAGTTTCCAGGCGAGTCAGCGCTACCGGATACCG
>JBBWVW010000004.1:0-5790 GCA_050256425.1 Arenicellales bacterium
GCTCAAGTCGATGGTCCAGTGTTCAATTTGCTGTTCCTTGGCAATATCCTGTATTGAATCCGGGACTGTGTCGACAATGGAAGCCACCTCTACTTCATTGATGGCCGTGATAGCTTCCAGGTGCTTTCTGCCAAAGGCGCCTGCAGCACCAGCAACACAGATTTTCATGGTTGGCGCTGCGTGTTTTTCGTCATCACCGCAAATCGTTCTCCAGGATTAAATGACCAACCGCAGTATTCGATGCGGGGACATGGTAGTGGCGGTGGATTTCGCGCACTTTCTTGTTCAAAGCGCCCCGCATGATCAGCCACATCACTAATTCGATGCCTTCAGAACCCGCTTCTCGCAGGTATTCCAGATGCGGGATCGCCCGGGCTTTGTCTGGTCTATTCACCAGATCATCGAGAAATCGGTTATCAAATTCTGAGTTAATTAATCCAGCGCGTTCTGCCTGCAGTTGGTGAGACATACCGCCGGTACCAAAAATCACAATCCGCAGGTCTTCATCAAAGGATTCCACCGCACGTTGAATTGCTCTTCCCAGGTTGTAGCAGCGGTTGCCCGTGGGCGGCGGATACTGCACTACGTTTACGCAAAGTGGAATCACCGGGCAGGGCCACTGGGCAGGTTGGCCAAACAAAAGAGAAAGCGGCACGGTCAGACCATGATCTACTTCCAGACGGTTAACGATGGTGAGGTCAAATTCGTCCAGGATCAGGGACTGTGCGATGTGCCAGGCGAGGTCCGGATGCCCGTAAACCGGGGGCACTGGGCGCGCCCCCCAGCCCTCGTCGGCGATAGGAAACTCTTCAGCGCAGCCCAATGCAAAAGTGGGAATCAACTCCAACGAAAAGGCTGTCGCATGATCGTTGTAGACGACAATAGCCACATCTGGATTAAGGTCCTTTATCCACTGTTGAGATTTTTCAAATCCTCTGAACAATGGCGCCCAGTAGTCATCAGTGGTTTTTCCCTGATCAATCGCCGCGCCTATCGCAGGGACATGTGAGGTCGCGACGCCGCCAGTGATCTTAGCGCTCATGCGTCCATTCCGACTTGCTGCGGTTACCCTCAATGGGTCGACCACCGTTCGCCATCATTTTCCGATATTGCTCGCGGCTGCTACCTGTCATGATAGCGGCCAGATCCTGAAAGGTCAGACCGTCTGTCGCTGCGAGCTTAGAGGTGTAGTAGATGTTCCCGCCCAGACGCAGCATATCATTCCACTGGCGCCCCAGCACAGCATCCCTTTGCTCTTGGGACATGGTGAATCGTTCAAGATAGTTGATTTCATTGGCTTTGAAAGCATCTCGGTTTTCCGCGTGGCGCAGTGACATGCAAAACATGTTCAGGTGATAGCCTAGGCGGGAATGTTTAGCATCAAACACATAGGTGCCAGGGATATCCTGATAGTCATTGCTAAGCGTCATTCGTACAATTCTCTTAAGTGGAAAACAACACGACGTCAGGCGCGCCCTCGGCGCCGGCGGTGACCTGGGTTCCAGCAGCCCAATGTGTCTGTACCGGCCAGACGTCCATGTAATATCGAGTCGAACTGTGTTCCGGTGTTCGATCCGGGTCTCACATGCCAGAAGATATATTGGCGCTGAGTGTCAACGTTGTCGGCCGGAGGAATTAGTCTATAGTAACAACTCAATTGGAGAAAGAGGAAGTGAACCTCAGATCATGCAGGATAGCTGGCATCTGGGAAAGATCGATTACCTGAAAATTGGAATCACGCGCCATGACGGATCGTAAAACTGTACTTGTTGTTAGTGCTCATGCCGCAGATTTTGTCTGGCGAGCTGGCGGCGCTATCGCATTGCATCAGCAACTGGGTTATGAAGTCACCATCGTTTGCCTGTCTTACGGCGAAAGAGGTGAGTCAGCCAAGCTATGGAAAGAACAGGGCGCAACCCTCGAAAAAGTCAAAGCATCCAGGCGCAATGAAGCCAAAGCCGCGGCGCATGCGCTAGCTGCCCACGATATTCAGTTTTTCGACTTGGGCGATTATCCGCTGGAGATGGATCGGCAGGCTAAGTTCCGACTGGCTGATCTGATGCGTGCGGTGCAGCCCGGATTCCTGATGAGCCATTCTTTGTATGACCCTTACAACACCGATCATGCTTATGCCACCCAAGTGACCATGGAGTGCCGGATGATTGCACAGGCATGGGGCCATAATCCCGGTGAACAGGTATTGGGCGCCCCACAACTCTATCTTTTTGAGCCCCACCAAAGTGAGCAGATGCAATGGAAACCGGACGTTTTTCTGGATATCACCTCAGTTTGGGACCGTAAGCGGGCCGCCATTGAGTGCATGGCGGGGCAGCAGCATTTGTGGGATTACTATACAAACCTGGCGCAGAACCGTGGCAATCATTTCCGTAGAAATTCAGGTGGTCAGGCCGGGGGGCGTTCGGCCCGTTATGCCGAGGGATTCCAGTCGGTCTATCCGCGCACAGTGGATGAGCTGTAATGCATATCGTTACCCAACATATTGAACGACCCGACCCGGCACTGGTGTCTGGGTTGGGCCAATGCGGCGTTGCAGCTGTCCACGAGGCCCGGGGTCGTAGTGGATTACTGGCTTGTGGTATGCGGCCAATCTTTGCCGGCGCTCAACTGGCAGGCTCGGCAGTGACAGTCTCAGTGCCGCCGGCAGATAACTGGATGATCCATGTCGCTATTGAGCAGCTACAACGCGGTGATATCCTTGTGGTGGCGCCAACTTCTCCTTGCAATGCTGGGTATTTTGGCGACTTGCTTGCCACATCAGCACAGACTCAAGGCTGTGTTGGTCTGGTGATTGATGCCGGGGTGCGCGATGTCCGTGACCTGACACAAATGAATTTCCCGGTGTGGTCTACAGCGATATCGGCCCAAGGTACGGTTAAGGAGACGCTTGGATCGATCAATGTACCCATTGTTTGCGCAGGCGCACTGGTTAACCCGGGTGATGTAATCGTTGCTGACGACGATGGAGTTTGCGTAGTCCCCCGAGAGACTGCGCCCGTTGTTTTGGAAAAGGCGCGCGAGCGTATCGCGAGCGAGGACGGCAAGAGAGCCAAATTGAAGGCAGGCACACTCGGTTTGGACATCTATAACATGCGCGACCGCCTTGAGGCTAAGGGACTCAAATATGTCTGACGGGTTGTCCTGCATGTGGATGCGGGGCGGCACATCAAAAGGGGGCTTTTTTCTGGCCGATGAGTTGCCTTCGGACATAGCAGCCCGCAATGCCTTACTCCTGAGAGTGATGGGTTCTCCCGATGCGCGCCAGATCGACGGGATGGGTGGCGCTGATCCGCTGACGTCTAAGATTGCCATTATTAAGCCTTCCGCCCGTCAAGGCGTAGACATTGACTATCTTTTTCTGCAGGTATTTGTTGATCAAGCCATCGTCGGTGATGCCCAGAACTGCGGCAACATGCTCGCGGCTGTGGGCCCTTTCGCAATAGAAAGGGGCTTGGTCCTCCCCCGCGATGATGAGACCCCGGTCTCAATTTTTATGGAGAACACCGGCCAGATAGCGGTTGCGCGAGTGCAGACTCCCTCTGGGACTGTCAGTTACACCGGTAGCGCGCGAATAGACGGCGTCCCGGGCACTGCGAGTCCAATTCCAATCGCTTTTCGAGATACTGCAGGTTCCAGTTGTGGGGCTCTACTGCCTACCGGCAATGTGATTGATATGGTTGATGGTGTCGAGGTGACGTGTATTGATAATGGTATGCCAGTGATCGTTATGCGTGCAGCCGATATGGGTATTGACGGTGACGAAACCCGGGAAGCGCTTGATGCCAACGATGAACTGAAAGCTCGTGTGGAATCAATCCGCTTGCAGCTTGGCCCGCGGATGAATCTTGGCGACGTGCGGGCCAAAAGCATTCCAAAAATGACGCTGGTGAGTAGTCCACGAGTTGGAGGTACGATCGCAACGCGCACTTTTATCCCCCATCGCTGTCATGCCTCGATCGGGGTGCTGGGTGCCGTGAGTGTTGCTACAGCCTGCATGCTCCCCGGCTCGTGTGCTACTGCATTGGCACAGGTCGGTGATGAAACTGCAGCCCAATTACGAATCGAGCATCCCAGTGGCGAACTGACTGTCCTGGTTGATACCGATGCGTCTGGCGCTGTTGTCAGCGCGGCCGTCGTGCGCACCGCGAGGAAATTGTTTGATGGTGCGGTTTTTGTTGACTGAAAACTCTTATTGGGTAACAAGAAATGGATCCTGATTATTTGCCTTTTCACTCCAGCCCATCGAAGCCAGTATTTAAGTTACCGGTGGGAGCGGTCGATGCGCATTGTCACGTATTTGGCCCTGCGGCTTTATTTCCCTATGCTCACTCGCGTAAGTACACGCCATGTGATGCGGGCAAAGAAAAGCTTTTTGCATTACGCGACCATCTTGGTTTCACTCGCAACGTTATCGTTCAGGCAACTTGTCATGGGCGCGATAATGCGGCACTGCTTAATGCGTTAGCCACAGCCGGCGAGCAGGCTCGCGGGGTGGCATCAGTTCATCATGACATTGGAATGAGCGAGTTGCAGGCGATGGATCGGGCCGGTGTGCGAGGAGTACGGTTTAATTTTGTAAAACGGCTGGTGGATTCCACGCCAAGGGCGTCGTTCCTGAAGATCGCCCACAAGATTGCGACCCTAGGATGGCACAGTGTTGTGTACTTTGAGGCGCAGGATCTCGAAGAGTTGGCTCCTTTTATTACCCAGCTGCCAACGCCGGTGGTGGTTGATCATATGGGCCGCCCGGATGTTTCCAAGGGTTCGGATCATCGAGACTTTCAGCGGTTCCTGACCTTGCTCGAAGATAATGACCATATCTGGACAAAAGTGAGTTGCCCTGAGCGGTTAACTGTCTCGGGAGGGGACTACGCTGATGTGGTGCCTTACGCCAGGACTTTGGTGGAGCACTTCCCTGACCGCGTGCTATGGGGTACTGATTGGCCCCATCCCAACATGAAGTCACATATGCCCGATGATGGTCTGCTGGTAGACTTTATTCCCAGAATCGCGACCGATACCGCCAGGCAGCAAGCGCTGTTGGTTGATAACCCGATGGCACTTTACTGGACCTGATCCAGGTCGGACCTGCTACAACGAAAGGATTCCAACACGAAAACGCAAGTCGCAATTATTGGTTCGGGTCCATCGGGCCTTTTGCTTTCTCAACTGCTGCATATGAGAGGCATTGATACAGTCATTATCGAAAAACGCAGTCGTGATTATGTGCTGAGTCGTATCCGTGCTGGCGTTCTCGAGCGGGGATTCGTGGACCTTATGCGCGAGGCCGGAGTATCTGAACGGATGGATCGTGAGGGATTAATCCACGAGGGATTTGACATCGCTTTCAGCGGTGGTTGCCATCGTGTTGATCTTGCAGGGCTTACCGGTGGCGCAACGGTCATGGTCTACGGCCAGACTGAAGTCACTCGAGATCTGTTCGATGCGCGAGATGCAATGAATGGCATTATTATTGATGAAGCAGAAGAAGTGCTGCCGCAGCAGGTTGACACTGATAGTCCGTACGTTAGTTTTCGTAAAGGCGGAAAGACGCATCGGGTTGATTGCCAGTTTATCGCGGGATGCGATGGCTATCACGGTGTCAGTCGTACTGTTATTCCATCAGCAGTCCGGCAGATATACGAGAAAACTTATCCGATAGGGTGGCTAGGGGTATTATCCGACACGCCTCCAGTGTCTGAAGAACTCATCTATGTGCATCACCCGAGGGGATTTGCTTTATGCTCACTGCGTTCGGCAACGCGAAGTCGA
>JBBWVW010000005.1:0-5264 GCA_050256425.1 Arenicellales bacterium
AGTCTATACAGGTCCCAGTGCGTGAAATTGGCGCCCTATTTTTAAGGAGTTCAAGGACTTGTTGCATTGGCGGGCCTGCACTCCAGAGGCAGAGGTCAGGGGTTCGAATTCCTTCGGGCGCGCCATAGCCTCCTGTTTTTACGCCATTTTTAGTGCAGTTGTTTTTGACGAATCAACATTCGTGCCGAAAAGCTACCGTGAGTTCAAAACAGCAGTCGATATCATATTTGACTATTGAGGCCGATTGGGCAGTTCTAATGAGGATTTCTAAAGTGCCTTATCTTATTTTGCGTCCAGTAGTACGACATTCTGATCCATTGATTGCCTAGCGCGCAGCCAATTGCGAGCCCAGCCAAGAAAATCAGAAGATTCCATCCGTATCCGCCCATATCTAGCCCTACGTTTTATGCCTTAGAGAATGTAATCGGGTTGTTCAGGCGCTCATAAAGGCTTTCGAGATTCGAATTCAGGCCTAACAGGGTGGGTGTAGAGGGCGCAAAAAACTAACACGAGTGGGTCAATTGAGTAGCTGCCCCTCCGGGACGGAGTCGATTTCTTTTCCGGCCATCCAACGCCCCTGGAACTCAAAACCTTCGTCTTCCATCTTGGCAAAAAAAATGCGGGGATCGTCACCTTCAATGTGCGCCCTATGTGCGCCGATGTCCTTGAAAATCTGGGTATAGAGAAATACATTGGGGTGGTCAGCAGGGCGGCACACATAGAACCCCTTCATTCCCGGCTGGTTTTGCAAGCAGTTGTACCTGTACTCATTGATCAACTCCTCAATTCGTTCCAGATCGCCTTCAACAACCGCTGTGACGTGCACGATGTAAGCCATGATACCGGTCTATTCTAGCTAACCTTGAGAGGCTGGCGCGGCAGTTCAATGCCGAACAAAAAGCTACAGCGGTTGGCCTGCACTATGAATCTTCCTCCTGAACAGGCCCTGCACCAGCTGGGTAAGCGAATCGTGCCCCATCTTGGGGTGAGGCGAGCCTGAGCGTGCCAAACGATGGGTGGCGCGGTATGTGGGTCAAACCCATAACTCGGTGCTGAGATACCGTTCACCGGTGTCGGCCAGGATAGCGAGCAACTGCTGGTCCCGGGCCACGTCACGCCGGGCGTAATCGAGCATTCCAACGACCGCGGCACCACAGGAGATGCCACAAAAAATCCCTTCGCGTTCGGCGAGCTGCCGTGAGGTGGCTATGGCTTGATCAGCATTTGTTGGAATAATGTCGTCGTAAGCGTTTTGATCCAGAGTATCTGGGATGAATCCGGGCGCGGTACCCATAATGCGGTGCTTGCAGCCCACCCCTTTGGACAGAATGGGCGAGTTATCCGGCTCGGTAGCAATAATTGCGATGCCCGGGATCGCTTCACGCAGAACTTTCGATAAACCGCTGATGGTTCCGCCGGTACCGGTGGTACAGATTACGGCTTTGAGGTCTTTTCCAAAATCATCAACAATTTCTTGTGCCGTCTGGTGATGCGATGCTGGGTTAGCCGGGTTGAAGTGCTGGCCAACAAAGAAATACCCTTTTTCTTTTTCCAGGCGCCGGGCTTCCTCGATTGCACCGACCGTGCCTTTGTCAGCAGGGGTGAGTATCACCTGGGCACCATAAGCGCGCAGAATCACCTTGCGCTCCTCGCTCATGTCCTCGGACATGACGAAGACTGCGGGGTAGCCCCTGACGGCAGCAACCATGGCGAGGCCAATCCCGGTGTTACCGGAGGTTGGCTCAACGATCGTGTCTCCGGGATTGAGCACGCCGCGTTGCTCCGCGTCGTCGATCATGTTAAGTGCCGGACGGTCCTTGACTGAGCCGCCCGGATTAAAACTCTCGAGCTTTACCCACAGAGCGCTCGCCTGGTGATCCTTGAAGCTGTTAAGACGAACGACTGGTGTCGCACCAATAGTTTGCAGAATGTTTTCGTATTTCATGCTTTCAATTCTAACGGGCCGGAGCACTCAGTGACTTTTTTTCGTCAAAACTTTTTTAACGCTAAGTCGGCCCACTGACGCTGGCATACGATGATGCTACTTTCAGTGCCAGCCGCGACACAAGCTCGATACCCTTGCGGCGCGCTGAGATCGTGCATGGCTGTGCGGGACACATCGCCGGGCAACCATTCGCTAGTGCGCAGGGTTGCCTGCGAGTCAGGGGCGGTGCTTACCGAGAATTGCGCCAATGGCAGCGATAATCCCCGGCCATGTAATTTGATATAGGCTTCCTTGCGGGTCCAGCAGGCAAAAAAAGCTTCGGTCTGTTTATCCAGCGGCATGGCAGTGAGCTCGGCCACCTCGGATGCAGAAAAAAAGCGTCGCGCAAGATCGAGCCATCCATGGCGCGCGGGTACGCGTAAGCGTTCAACATCGATACCGACCGGGGCACTCTTGCTGATGGCCAGGTAGGCCCAGTCAGCTGCATGTGAGAGATTGAATTCCAGAGTACATTCCTGCACGGACGGTTTTCCGTGGGGTCCGTAGTTAAACCCGATAGTGGCCGGAGGGACCGACAGATAATGTCCAAGCACTGTACGCAAGGCGCCCCGGGCGATAGCAAAGCGCTCCTGATCGTGATCGAAAACAAACCGCGTAACTCGGGCTTGTTCGACCGGGTTGAGAAGTTTTTCGAGGTCACGGCGCCGCGGGGCAAGTTCCAGAAGCGATATTCTCCAAGTATCAATCAGCGCGGGTATTGGTGCGACCAGAATCGAACTCATGGGGTGTGCGAGGTTTTCACTGGATACGGCTTTAGCCGCCACAACAGACCGTAGCACCGAGCAACACTAAAAGCACGACAATGCTGGTGTCCTGCATGCAGTACGCTGGCTAAAACATTCCAACCGCGATTTTACTCCGATAACGCTTTTTTATCTGAATCCCAATAAAACCAGTCTGGGGGGATTCTTATGGAGCGTTTGCAGTTTTCTGTCCTTTCGGGGAGCGGGCAAAGACGATCAGCGCAACACCGCACAGTACGATTGCGCCACCGGATAGGACTGCGGGCGAGGGTCGCTCTCCGAGCAGTAGTACCGAAGCTGCAATGGTGAAAACCGGCAACAGTAAAAGCACCGGCATCACGTGAGATACCGGGTTACGCGCCAGCACGGTGTACCAGATTCCATAGCCAAGTACAGTCATGACCAAGCCGAGATACACGACACTCCCCCAGCCAACCCAGGTGGCGTTGATCAGGGCTGTCAGTTGACCGCTCTCAAACAGCATCGACCCAACGAGCATCTGCGGCCCAGCCATAACCGCGATCCAGGCGACTGCGGCTAACCCGGTAATGCGGTCGCTGATGCGCTTGTACATGATTTGCCCCACCGACCAGACCAGCGCGCCGCTGCCTGTTAACGCAATCGCGAAGAGTTGACCTTCCGCGCTCGGCAGTCCAGCAATCAATATGATGCCGACGAAGGAGACAGTCATTCCTAACAGGCGTTGCAGGCCTGGGCGCTCACGAAATAGAACTGCCGCCAGCAGTACAGCAAAAGGAACTTCCAGATGTACCACGATAATGGCAAGCGAGGCATCGATCATTGAAAGCCCGGTAAAGGTCAGGCCGTACTGGATCGTGGAGCCGACCAGCGCTACCCAGAATAGATCCTTCAGGCAGTTGCGCGGGAACGGTACGAACCAGACTAGAACAAGCGCAGCAATAAGAAAGCGCATACTCATCAACATAAGAGGTGGAAACTCAGCAAGCGCGGCTTTGGATAGCGTAAATCCCAGGCCCCAGGTCAAGGGTACGCAACTGGCGAGCAACAGTTCACGGAACTTCATCAAGCGATCCTACAGACCTTGCGGCTACACAGGTATCTTAGGCGCGACCCGAGTCAGGGGAGTTGGCAGTCCAGTTAGGATCAGTTAGTCTGTGCCTCGTTCGTATTTCTTTTTGATCTTCACCGACATGCCCAGAGCGCTACTGACTTCGCTGCCTTTTAGCTTGCTTTTTCTTTGGCTGGCTTTTTTGCCTGCCGCGGCTGAAACAGTTGAATCGACTTCGCCACTGTGGATGCAAGTATCACCGATCGCTGGGGCTGATGAGTTTCGCACACTGGCAGGTTTTGCTGGCGATGAGCAGATGTTTGTTGGCAGTATCAACCAGCCAAGTTTCAGTGCAAGCGGTTTTTGGGGGAGTGGCGAGGGCCTTTCATCTTTCGCAGATGCTTATTCCAGTCGTGATGCCAGCTTGTTTCATTCAATTGGAAATTCGGGCGTCAGTTTTTCTGGTGCTGCTTTTGATCTTTATCCTTTTGGGTTGCATTGGACAGCCGGCGGCTCACTGATTGAAGCGGATGATGCTCCTGATCGAACGAGCTGGTTTTTGGGCGTGCGTTCGGGGCAGGCAGGTGCCCAGGTATTCCAGGTTGATCGACCTGATGGCGTAGCGGCTCACGCACTGGCGCTGAATCTGAATTTACCCCTGGGGCAATTACGGGCGACTCGTGTGGCTGCTCCTGACCAGGCGGGACTCAGCATAATAGGCTGGCAAATGGGACTAGGTCCCTTGGCCCAATTGGCGGTGCAATTTCGCCAGGGCAACAGCACGCGCTATGCGGATGGCGCTTATCAGCGCTGGATGGTAAGTCTGTCTGGACATTTTGGACGACCCGGGGGGGTGCTTGCGAACCAGGGCGATGAAGATCAAGCGGGCATTGCCCACACCGCGTTGCTGGCAGCGGTGGCAGTTGGAATCGCTCTGGTTGCCAGCTCCGGTAGTGATAGCACCGATTCGCGGTTGCGTTACTCCACTCAAAACGATGCAGCCTACAATGTAGTGAACGGCATCAACCCGACGTCAGTTGCCCAGAACCTCGAATATGGAGGCTGGGTGTATCGCAATACTGATGCTACGTTCAGCGCTGGCGAGCCAAAAAAAGGTACCGTGGATAAAGTCAATCTGGGTTCGCCGTTGAACGTGCCTTCTGGAACCATCACCACGGCGTCTTATCACACGCATGGTGCTTTCGATCCCATTTACGACAGCGAACACTTCTCTTCAATGGACGTGACATTGAATAACGCATGGGGTGTCGATGGGTACCTTGGCACCCCGGCCGGTTATCTCAAGTACCATCACTACCTGACGGGAATCATTACTACAGTGGGCACCATTGCCAACTGATTAATACTGTTCTTTGAGAAACTCAAAAACAGGTCTGAATCTGTTAACCGTGGAGTCCGGTTTGGGGGTCTCAATTTGAGCGATCACTATTGCTGCGATGCAGTTGTCATCGGTGCCGGGGTGATC
>JBBWVW010000006.1:0-13525 GCA_050256425.1 Arenicellales bacterium
ACTGTGACGGTGCCGAGTTTATCGACGAGATCATGTCCGGCAACTTTAGCCTCAGAATCTTTCCAGACGGACCCTTCGGCAGGTCATCCATGAAATAGATGTGTTTGGGTGTTTTGACTTTGCCCACCGCGGTCTCACACAGTAGCTTCAGTTCCTGTTCGCTGCAGTCGTGACCGTCTCGTCGCACGACACAGGCGACAACTTCCTGCCCGTAGTTTTCATCATCGACACCCACCGCGGCCGCCTCGAGGACGGCGTCGTGTCGGTACAGAACGTCGTCGATCTCGCGGGGTGCGATGTTTTCGCCGCCGCGAATGATGAGTTCCTTCAAGCGTCCGGTGATGAAAAGGTAGCCATCCTCATCAAGCATGCCAAGATCTCCTGTCCTGAACCACCCCTGGACGAAGGCGCTCTTTGTGACATCGGGGCTTTGATAGTAGTAGTCCAGCAGGTTATCGCCTCGGATCACAATTTCTCCGGCGACGCCCGGGTCGCAATCTTGCCCATCATCGTCGATTATCTTGATCTCGTTGCCGACTGCGATGCCAACGGAGCCTGGTTTGCAGGTGCCCGGTGGCATGGGGTTACAAGCTACGGTACCAGCGGTCTCGGTAAGGCCTAATGTTTCGATCATTGGCACATCGAACACGGCACGCCATTGCTCTAGTACCACTACTGGTAATGGCGCCGAGGCGGAGCGGCCGAACCGAAAGCAGCGCAGTCGTTCATCGCGGCCAAAGTCGTAGGGCTCCTGCTCAGCGCGATCCAGGAGATATTTGATGATAGTGGGAACCACACTCGACCAGGTGCACTGGTACTGCGCGACGAAGGGCCAGAAAGTGCTCGCCCGAAAACGCGAGGGCATAACCACACTGCCACCGCTGACCAGAGGTGCAGCGACGGTGACCATTGCGCCATTGATGTGGTAGATCGGTAGCACACACAACGCGCGGTCCGAGTTGGTGAGGTTATGCCCGGTTACCACGTTTCGCCCACCGTTGATAATGGCGCGGTGGCTAAGTACGGCTCCCTTGGGAAGGCCTGTCGAGCCGGAGGTGTACAGCAACAGCGCTGGCTCGGATGCGGCTGGCTCGGGGTTCGCCCGGTCGTCAGGTGGCGGCCCGTCCGGCCAAGCTGGTCCGGTGACGGGATCGAGATCGATCAACTTGATCTCGCGGGGCACCTGGTCGAGTAAAGCCGTAAGTTTTTCGCGGTAGGCTGGCGCAACGAATGCGATCTTTGTGTCGGAGTGCTGAAGTACGTGCCTCAACTGTAAATCTCCAGCTACGGCATTCAGTGGCACAACAACACGGCCACTTGCCATAATCGCAAGATGAACAAGGGCGGTCCATCCACCGTTTTCGGCGAGGAACGAGACTTTGGCCCCTCTTCCGACGCCAAGTTGGTCGAGGCCTGCCGCGATCTGGCGCGCCCCGTGTTGCAAGTCACCGTAGGTGAAAGTTCTGTTGGAGTCTGGAGATATTAACCAAACATCTTTTGGGCACTGCTCAGCATAGCGATCTATAAAATACCTGACCGTATCCATCAGTCGCGACCAAATTTGGCGAAATGAGCGCCAAACAGCGCCTCCTCAGACGGTTTGTCCTCCGCGAAGGTGGTGACCAGATTCGTAATATTGATGAAGTGTTTGTAGTTCAGGTTCTCGGAGATACTGTTGCCTCCCCACGTGCCACAGCCCATGCTGAGCGTGAAGTTGAGCGCATTGTTGAAACTGCCGCCGTTTCCAAAAGCATGGGCCTGGTTAACCAGTACTCGCACGACATCGATCTGCTCCGCGAGCCTTCGAGCGTGACCCATGTCTGAAGTATGAATGCCGCACGAGTGACCTTTGCCCTGAACTTTGAGAATGTTCGATACCAGCGTTAACGCGTGGTCAAAATCCCGCGCGCGGTAAATGGTCAGGACCAGAGAAAGTTTTTCATCGGCAAACGGTGACTCAGGATTAAAAGCATCCTCCTCTACCATAAAAAAACGTGACTGTTTAGCGCTGTCGCCCAAGCCGACCCTGTCAGCGAAAACATCGGGGTTGGTGGCGATCAAGTTGCGGTTGAGCTTATTGTCAATCCAGAGCTGCTCGGCAATGAGGCCTTTTTCTTTGGAATTGGCAAGGTAACCGCCGACCCGTTTCAGGGAGTCAAGCGCGCCTGCATAGACGTCGTCGAGTATTACCAGAGCGTTTTCCGAAGAGCAAGAGGTAGCGTTATCGAACGTTTTGGAGGCGCAGATCTTACCGGCGGCGCCATCCAGATCAGCGCTGTTATCGATGATGACCGGAACGTTGCCGGCGCCCACTCCGATGGCCGGGGTACCACTGCTGTAAGACGCACGCACGTTGTTCTGTGAACCGGTCGTAACCACTAGATCGGCTTTTGCCATAAGCAGATGGGTCATGGCCCGCGAGACGGGATGGGGCAGGATCTGCACCAGATCGATCGGCGCCCCCACGTGGGCCAGCGCCGCTCTCATCAGCTCTACTGTGGCGTTGGTGCTGGTCCAACTGCTCGGCGAGGGGGCTATGATGATGGCGTTGGCGCCCTTGATCGCCATCATGGCCTTGTTGACAGGTGTGGCCGTTGGGTTGGTCGAAGGCGTTATGGCTGCGACAACTCCAACGGGTTTGCCGTACTGACTGATGCCGCGCTCGGGGTCGTTATCGATAACGCCTACCGTACGCACCCGCATCAGGTCTCGCAAGGTGCCAAACGTCTTGCGCTGGTTTTTTTTGACCTTGTCGTGGACATTCCCGATCCCGGTGTCGGTGACTGCGAGCTCCGCCAGCCGCTGCGCGTTTTCCGGTTTGTAAAGAGACCAGGCTAGCGCGGTCACCAACTCGTCTACCCGGTTCTGGTCGGCAACGGCAATTTGCTCTATCGCCATACGACCTCTCAAGATCAGGTCATCTACCTGGATCAGTTCGTCGTTTGAGTCATCGACGGCTGAGGCGTGATCATTGACTTCTGTCATGTTTTTCCAGCCATTTGTTTGGGCGATGAGGCAGACTAAAACGGCGTTAACCGCTCGTCAAGTCGAACCGTGCCTGTACTTACAGTTTGGTACACTGGGGTGGATGAACCTCGTTGGCCACGAACAATCGGATCTAACTCGCGGCTTCGACGAGGGCGGTGTGCACTGGCTTGATTCGCCGGTCGGCAAACTTGCCTTACAGCACTGACCAAATTCACGTCTGAAAGACCATGCTCAACGAGATAAATCTCCAGATCGTTGCCTGGTGCACATTCGCGTTTTTGTGCGGGGGATTGATAAAAGGCGCACTGGGTGTCGGCACGCCGCTGCTCACCGTTCCATTGATGGCACTGGTTCTACCGGTGCAAACGGCGGTCGTGCTGATGGCGCTCCCCGTAGTCTTTGCCAATGTTTGGCAGGCCTTCCAGGCTAAACAGATTTCCTCGGCCGTTTCCCGGTTCTGGCCATCATTCCTGGCAATCCTCGTAGGAACCTATGCCGGTGTCGTAATTCTCTCTAATATCGATGAACGCTCCCTCTTACTGGCCGTCGGTCTTTTAGTTATTGCCTTTACTGTGTTGCAGGGTTCCGCGTATAAGCTGCGTCTTTCCAAGGCTTTCGAAAAACCGGCAGGCCTGGTGTTCGGGTTGGCCAGTGGGGTCATAGGCGGGCTCTCGTCAATGTTTGGACCAATGCTGATCATCTATCTGGTTTCTATCCCCGGGCTAGGAAAAGAGCGCTTCGTCGCTTCAATCAGCTTCTTATATCTCGCGTGCGTGGTCCCATGGACTCTAATACTGTTGTGGTTCGAGATTCTTGACGGGAGGCTCGTAATGCTTTCGGCAGCTGCTGTTTTGCCTGTTGGTGTTGGCATGGCTCTTGGCGCAAAACTGCGCGAGCGGGTCAGCGACCAGCGTTTTCACCGTCTGGTGCTGGTAGTCCTCATGGTTTCGGGCAGCACAATGTTGTGGCGCGCGCTGGCTTAAGACCATTAATGGCGAATCTCCAGTGGTGCTCCGTCGGCAAAGACGCGAAATCCAGAATAGTGATTCGTTATATCTGGAGTTATAGGGGCACGATGCTCGATTCATATCGGCGCCCGAAAACCTGTGACCATCTTCGACGCAGATGTTATCGTTGAATGCCATGGCCGATTTAGATCTTTTATACACGCCCGCGCATCAGCTTGCGCGCGGCATCCGGCGGAAGACCCTGTCACCGACA
Organism: Arenicellales bacterium; assembly: GCA_050256425.1. Lineage (GTDB taxonomy): Bacteria > Pseudomonadota > Gammaproteobacteria > Arenicellales > UBA868 > UBA868. The sequence continues at coordinate 4,210 of JBBWVW010000006.1, forward strand.
GAGCTTATGCAGGCGTGCCTGACTCGTATCGACGAGGTCAACGACAAGCTGAACTGTTTTTGTTTCATCTATCATGATGAAGCCATGGAATTGGCCAAGCAGGCGGAGCAGGCGTTGATGACGAACACCAACATAGGACCGTTGCACGGACTGCCTTTTGGCGTCAAGGATGTAACGCCGGTAGCAGCTAAGGTGATGACCAGGGGTTCGGCGATGTACGAACACTACGTGCCCAACGAGGACGCCCTTATTGTGCAGCGCTTCAAGCAGGCTGGGGCGATTGTGATTGGAAAAACCACAACGCCTGAGTTCGCCCACAGTAGTTTCACCGAAAGCCCACTCTGGGGCAGGACCTCCAACCCTTGGGACGTGAGCCGCACGCCCGGTGGGTCATCGGGAGGGTCCGCCGCAGCGGTAGCAAGCGGATGCGTGCCGTTGGCGGAAGGGACGGACATGGGCGGTTCGGTGCGCATTCCAGCCTCCTTTTGCGGCATCGTCGGTTTGAAACCCAGCCTGGGCCGTATTCCGATGGATATCTTGCCTACGGTTTTCGACAACATATCGCATTTCGGCCCGCTGACAAGAAACATCAGCGACGCCAATCTGTTCATGAATATTGCCGGCGGTCCCGACGAGCGGGACATTACGTCCTTGCCTGACAAGATCGAGTTCCCGATACCGGCGGATTCGAATGTAAGGGGACTGCGTATCGCGCTGTCCGTCGACCTGGGTTATTACGCCGTTGACCCCGAGGTCGAGGCCGCGGTTCGCCGATGCGCCGAGGTCCTGCAGGGTCTGGGCGTGGAGGTACAGGAAGTGAATCTCGACTGGCGTCACGAATACAACGATATCTGGTACGACGCATGGGGGGTGTATCTGGACGTGTGTTTTACCCGGAATTTTGAGGCCTGGCGAGACAAGATGGACCCATCGGTAGTGAAACTCATCGAGCGTGGGCGATCGATAGACGCGGTAACGTATAAACGTTTCGAGGTGTTGCGTACCGAACAGTGGCATCAATTGTGTCGGATTTTTGACGAGTACGATGCTTTGATTGCGCCGACCATGGCCCACCCTGCGGCCCCCCACGGCCAGTCGGACGAGGATTACGACGGATTGGACGACCAAGGCAGATACAAAGGCCTGGATATGACGTGCCCTTTTAATCAGGTGGGTCAATGTCCGGCCTTGTCCGTGCCCTCTGGATTTAGCGCAGATGGTTTGCCCATGGGGCTACAGGTGGTGGGGCACCGGTTCGACGACTTGACCGTCATGCGCATAGGAGCCGCGCTGGAAAAAGTCTTGTGTTTAGACCAGATCAGGCCGGGCATTTAAAGGCTCGGATCGCTACGAATATCTTGGCGTCGACAGTTCCGCACCCAGAATCACCTTGGCCCGCTAAAGCCTGGTTATGTCCCGCAAGCTAAGCCGGCGCATGGCGCTGGATAGGGTCCCCAAAAATGAGGAGAACATCTGTCCAATTTGGTTTGACGACGTACAATCGAGAACTGATTGCTTTTTTGAACAAAGAATTCGAATATTGAATCGATAAAATGGGACGCTGTCTCAGCGTTTTTCCCCCGGCGGGAATTCATTCTATAATTTTAGCTTTAGCTCAAACCACTAGAACCAAATCCTAAACTGATCTTTGCGCCATACCTAGACCGTGGAAACTACAAAACTGACCCGGAAACTCGCGACAATCGTAGCCGCTGATTGCGTGGCTTTCAGCAAGCTGATGGACAAGAATGAAGAGTTGGCTCTTCAGAATATCAAGATTTGCCGTGGCCTGATCGATCCGGTAATCAAGGAGCATGGCGGCCGGATTTTCCATACCGCTGGCGATTCCGTCATCGCTGAGTTCAATAGCGTGGTCGATTCTGTGAATGCGGCTATTGAATTTCAAAAAGTCCTCAGCGAACGAAATGACAGCGTTGCCGAAGAATCCAAAATGGTGTTCCGGGTTGGCATCCACCTAGACGACGTTATCATCGAAGGCGATAACATCTATGGCAGCGGAGTCAATGTCGCTGCGAGACTCGAGGGTCTCTGCGAACCGGGTTGCGTACTGTTGTCGCGAACGGTGCATGAAAAGATCGTCAAGAGGATTGCGATCGCGATTGATAATCTGGGTAACGCTAAACTGAAGAACATCGAAGGGGACTTTGAGATTTATCAGATCTCACCAACCCTGAGCGCTCCAACTGAGTTAGCCGAGCACAATACTGCGACTGTTCTTGCAGCGGGAGGCGAAGCCGTTAGGCCAATGGGAGATGGCGCCGCCAAGCCTCGCCTGATGTTGCTGCCTTTCAGGAACCTGAACAAAAGTGAAGAAAATGATTTTCTGGTTGATGGCATTGTGGACGACATTATTACCGAGCTTTCCATGATCAATTCGATTGAGATCATGTCGCGTAACACCACTTTTGATTTGAAAGATAACGTCATGGACGTGAAAGAAGTTGCAGAGAAATACAAACTGGATTACGTGATAACGGGGAGTATTCGGTCGGCGGGCAATCGGGTACGTATTTCTGCGGAGCTCGGAGATCCCACTTCGGGTGACTCGATTTGGAGCGAACGCTATGACAGAACTATGGATGATGTCTTCGAGATTCAAGATGAGATTGTCAGCAAAATGGCGAATACCGTTCTGAGCGAGATCGACGTTACCAGTCTGAAGCGAGCCAAACGGAAGCCGACCAACAAGATGACCTCCTATGAGTACCTCCTTCAGGGCAAGTTCCATAAACGAAAGTTAACCAAAGTGGACGCCAATATTGCGATTGATATGTTCAACAATGCTATTGAGAGTGACCCAAGCAACGGAAGAGCATACGCTGAGCGTTGCTGCACCTGGGCCGATGGGCTCGGCCACAACTGGTTCGATGAAACGGACGAAGAACTACACGAAAAAATCCGGACCACACTCGGAAATGCTTACGAACTGACCGATCATGATTGGGACTGCCATAGATTGCTGTGCAACATTTCCATGCACCTTGATCTTAACTATGACAAAGCAGAAGAGCACGGGAAGAGGGCGTATGAGCTGAACCCAAACAACCCTACCGTGCTGGCTTCTTACGGGAAATCGCTGGTACAGAATGAAAAATGCAAAAGAGGGGTCGAATTGCTCCGCAAAGCGCAAGAGCTTGATCCTTTAAGTCAGCAACTGATCGACGACTTAGTTTGGGGATCCTATGCTCTGGGTGATTTTGATGCCTGCATTCAATTTTCCGAAAAAATCAGAACAATCAGACCCAATACGTGGCTGTTGAAAATAGCAAGCTTTGGAGCCCTCAAGCGCCTGGATGAAAGAGGTGGGGAGATAGACCAATTCATCGAATCTTACGGGAAGGATGAGTTGGACGTACAGCTGGAGAAGCTGAATTTCAACAATCCAAAAGTCAGTGAGTCGACGAGAAATTTCATCTTGGATTAGATGCCGCTTTTCGCGACAGATATTTGGATTTGGCTCTCAATTTCCACCCACTGAGGGACTGAAAAGCAACGGCCGTCAGGATAGCTCGCACCAGCGCGCGGTTTGTTGTCTACAGGCTATCTACGGAAACCCGGAACGTAGTCAGGACAGGAGTTTGTCCGCGCTTCGTTTTGAGAAAACCTCCTGGACTATTCAGCTCGACAAGGAGTGCTCGTCTGTTAACCGAGCGGTCAATCAATCTTAAGGGACTCCAAGGCGCGCAGCGACGCGAGCAGAGCATCGTCCAGCGGCGCGTGTGCCACAGCCGGGTGTTCTGATATAGCGTCTAGAGCAGACTCGACGTCCTTCTCTACGATGCCAATGGTGTTTGAGGGGGAATATCCTTCGCTGGCCCAGTCAATCTGATCGATGCGGTCAGCGAACCAGTTTGAGCCCGAACTCACTTTCATGACGTTCAAAAGAGCTCTCTCATCGAGTCCGAGCGCGCGCGCCATGCCGAGCACCCTGTGAGTCGAAACCACCGAGGTGGCCGCACAGTAGTTGTTGAGAACTTTGGCCGTCATGCCCATGGAAGCCGGCCCCATCCGGAAGATGTCCTCTCCCATCGCCTTAAACAGCGGGGTGAGTCGCTCAAGCACATCGTCTGGCCCCCCGAGCATGAATGAGAGGGTGCCGCTTCTGGCCCGGTAAGGCGCACCGCTCATCGGCGCATCGACCAGTGCCAGACCCTCCGGCAAATCTTCAGACAAGTGCCGAACAAAACGGGGTGACAATGTGGAGCTGATGACCAGAACATCCGGGATCTGCAGCCCTCTTACGATGCCCTGTGAATCACCGAACAGCAGTGCGCGAGTCTGCGCAGCGTCCCGAACTACTGAGATCACGATGTTACAGCGCTCCGAAAACCCGGCTGCATCCGCGACCATACGGCTGGCAAATTCACCAAACTCGGCTGCTGGCCTTACATCGTGACCCCAGACCTCATAACCGGCATCGGCCAGACGCTGGGCCATTGGTAACCCCATTGCGCCGCAGCCAGCAATGCCGACAACATCTTTGCCCATGTTCTACTCTCCTTTTTGTTACCGAATGCCGGCTTTCTCCAGTGGCCTGATCCTGGCCCACAAAGCCGGTAGGCCAGGTTCCATTGGCAGTGGTTTGCGACTGACTGGTGCCGTCGGTCAGACGAGCAATCGGCTTATCGAAAGGTTGATATTACAGCCTTCAGGCCTGAAACCTTGCGCTGTAGGGCCTTGATTGGTGACAGAAGTTATCCGGCCAGGGCGGATCCAGCCCGGTAGTGTTTCTTTACCCTATCTTCAAGGCTTAACATGTCGGGTAAAACATCGGGATCGAGCACAGGCTCTTTCAGTCAGGACGAAGCTTGGCTCTGAAGATCGACCTAATACCAGTACAAGGCAAAGCAGGGCGCTGTGCTCTAGCGCAGCAAACTGCACGCCGCCCTTGAAACGTAATTTGCAGATCATGCTGGGGCACGGTGGCTAAAGCTTCGTCTGCAACACGGTCCCACCGGGGCGAACACTTGGAACGTTACTGCGGCTGGCACAGTGACCGCAGTCGGGGGGCGAAAGGCAATGATCCTGGAGCCGGCCAGAGCCTGGCCCTGATTCCCCCTGCGCCAGGTCGGTGCAATGATTGGCATTTGCAAGCAATCGAATCGGGCCCTGGTGGCGCGATTCGAGGTCCACATGCGGGCTGACGTTCGGGCCACCCAGAGGCTATGATTCGGACATGTTTTGCAACCTGGTGACAGATCGTGTTCGATGACCGTTTCCGGCAATGCCGGATTGCCGTGCCTGGCGCCGAGATCAACATCCGCCACGCCGGTGAAGGCCCGCCGCTACTGCTGCTTCACGGTTACCCGCAGACCCATGTCATGTGGCATCGGGTCGCTCCTGCCCTGGCAGAACACTTCCACGTGGTGTGTGCCGACCTCAGGGGTTACGGCGACAGCACCAGGCCGGAATCCGGAGACGACCATTTTGGATATTCAAAGCGGTCGATGGCGGCAGATATGGTGGCGGTGATGGAGGCTCTTGGTCATCGGCGTTTCGCGGTCGCAGGCCACGATCGCGGCGCGCGGGTGACGCACCGCATGATGCTCGATCACCCGCAGCGGGTTATCCGCGCCTGCGTGATGGATATCACTCCCACTTTGCACATGTTCGAACATACCGACCAGGCCTTCGCCACCGGTTACTACCACTGGTTCTTTTTGATTCAGGGGCACGGCCTGCCGGAACGATTGATTGGCGCCGATCCGGAATATTTTCTGCGCGCCAAGATGGGACGCTGGAGCGCCCCTGGTGCTGATTTCGATTCAGAGGCGATGACCGAATACGTCCGCTGTTTCAGCGATCCCGCGAGCATCCACGCCAGTTGCGAGGACTACCGCGCCGCTGCCGGCATCGACCTCGAGTGTGACCGTGAGGATCGGGCGGCGGGTAACCGCGTCACCTGTCCGCTGCTTGTGCTGTGGGGCAATCGCGGCTTCGTGCACCGCAGTTACGATGTGCTTTCCGTCTGGCGCGATTATGCCGACGACGTCACCGGGCGTGACCTCGATTGCGGCCACTTCCTGCCCGAGGAACAACCCCGATCCGTGACCGATCAGTTGTTTGGATTTTTTCATCGGTGTGGTGTCGGCGAGTAACTAATCCCTTAAATTCCCCGTGCGGCCATCGGTACCAGTAGGTAACGTACTCGAAGAGGCGTTGTTTATCACCTCCTTGCTGACCCCGTGTGGTATCGCCAGGTACGCTACCAGACGCTCGTTAATCCAGTTATCCCCGTACTGCCCGTAATACCGCTCAAGGTCTGGACAGGCAGCCGATTCGATAGAGGCAAAGCGTTAACGCAGCACGGGGTGTCACCTTCGTGCACGGGAAATCACTCGACCATTGGGAGATTCCCGGTTAGTTTTTGTGATTCACACCTGCCACCCTACGTTGCAAAATCAACCCTATCCAAAACCTCAACGATTGCTGGGGTTCTGATCCAGGCGCACGATCTGGCCTATTCCGGGATTTGTTGTGCCTGGGTAACGCATCATCACCAGGGGATCATGACCGGGCACGATATGATTAACGGTACTGGCAAGCTGGCGAAGCTTGTCAAATCCTCTAAGCATGTCGGCAGCGTTATAAACAATTGGAAACGGCGCATGGTTCTCAAAATTGGCATAAAAATGACTGGCATCGCTGGCCAATACTACCCAGCCTCGTTCTGTCATTACCCGGACGCACTGCATACCCATCGTATGCCCGCCCACATGATGAACGCTGATACCGGGCGCTATCTCGCTGTCTCCTGTGTGAAAAACAACCCGCCCCCTGTATACGTTTCGCACCATCTGAACCACATGATCCACCGTATAGGCGCCAGCCAAAAAGCCATGACCCATATGCGGGCCAGTCGCATACTGCATCTCGAGTTCCTGGAGGTGAAACCGGGCAGTCGGAAAATCATCGAGTGAGCCCGCATGGTCATAATGCAAATGGGTCACGATAACATCCTGCACCTGCCGTGTATCGATCCCCATGCCTGCCAGCCCTTGTGCAGGTGACTTATCGTATTCGCACTGCCAGATGCCACCGGAAGCTTCGGTCCGTCGACTCCATTCGGCTTTATCAAAACCGGTGTCTACGACTACGGTCCTATTGGCGTTTTTTAAAACCCATACGTAGTAGGCAATCGGTTCATCCTGATCGTGCATGGGGTCTGTCCAGGCACTGCCAATAAAGTTCTCGTGGTGCTTGCGATTTGTACGCACTGCATAACACAACGCAGATACTGCATAAGACTCAGGGTCAGCCATGATATTTTCCCCAGGATGAGCTATTGTTGTCTGTCAAACCGGAGCGTGATTTTCTGGACCCGGATATCTGGTGTGAGAGTCTACAGGGCCTCGGCACACCGCAGACATGCTGGAGCACCAGAGTTCCCCGACCTGTGAAAATTCACTGAATGACTATAAAGATCAACAGGATAATTAATTGATGAAGACACCAAAAACCATTGGCGTTGTCGGACTGGGAAATATGGGTTATCCGATAGCCGAAAATCTGATAAAGGCGGGATACGATGTCGCGGGGTACGAGATCGATCAGTCGCGGCGCCAGCCCAGGGAGCATTTACTATACGTCGATAGCCTAGAGGATTTGATCCAACAAACCGCCGTGCTGCTGCTCAGCCTGCCCGACCGGCATGTTGTCCAGGGAGTCTTTGAACAGTTGTTAAATGACCATGGATCCCACCCTATAACCATCGTGGACATGTCGACCATTGGCGCTAAAGCAAGCCAGTCGATCGCAACTTCTGTTCGTAACTCTGAACTCAAGTATCTGGATAGCCCAGTATCCGGTGGTGTTCGAGGTGCTATTGCCGGCACGCTCGCCGTAATATGTGCTGGACCGAAGACCTTATACGACGAAATGCTGCCCATTCTCGAGTGCTTCAGCGCCAATCAATTTCTGATCGGGCCTGAACCCGGTCAAGCTCAGACACTCAAGGTACTGAATAACTTTCTGTCCGCGACCGCGCTTGCAGCATCCTGTGAAGCGCTGCACTATGGACAGGCGCAGGGTCTCGATCTGCAGAAAATGTGTGATGTCATCAACGTCTCTACTGGTATGAATACCGCGACTCTGGACAAAATTCCGCACCAGGTAGTAACCGGTCTCTTTAATACTGGCTTTAGCAATTCACTAATGCTCAAAGATATCTCTCTTTATCTTGAAGGCTGCAATGAAGCGGGGATAACAGGTGAGGTCAGCCGCACCGTAGTCCAACTGTGGGAAGATTTTGTCGCATCGTCTCCGAATGACGATGCAACGTGCATTTTCAAGTTCACCAACAAGTCGGCTCAGATTACTGAATTGTGAAAACTTGTATCGATCAGGAGTGTGAGCGTCTGCCGATCATCGGATATTCAAACCCACAAATGCTGATAGGGTAAACCAATTTAAGAGGGGGATACAGCCCAGAGTCGTTGGGTTCAATACTGCCCAAAGTGACTGCTGGTTATGGCCTGGCTGGTACTGAAGTAAGTAGCGCATTATCGAATGAATAGACCGATCCAGACCAGGCGTTCTCATGAATCACTGTTTTGTTTGCAGTCGAAACCTTTCACTTTCTGAATCGAGCACGGCCGGTGTATCATCAATCTGATCAATAAACCTGCAATGCACCCTGACAACTAAATTCGGACATTCATTCTATGGAACACGATATTAAGCATCATCTTGATCAACTTCCCTCTAGCGGAATCTGGTGCGCGGCGCTCACGCCACTGCAGGCTGATCTTTCAGTCGACTGTGCCCATCTGGCGCGACATGCGAGATCCCTTCTCGACAACGGCTGTCATGGCATCGGGCTTTTCGGAACCACGGGGGAGGCCAACGCATTTTCTGTAACGGAGAGAATGGCCGCCCTCGAGTCGCTACTCAGTGATGGCCTATCACCCAACACTCTGATGGTCGGTACCGGGTGCTGCGCGCTCACTGACACCGTTTCTCTGACCCGACACGCGATCGAGCACGGTGTCAATAAGATACTGGCGTTGCCGCCATTTTATTATAAGAACGTCACAGACGATGGCCTTTTTCGCAGTTTCGCCCAAGTCATTGATCGAACGGCCAGCGAGGACCTCGAGCTCTACCTTTACCACTTCCCGGCCGTGTCCCAGACGCCGATCTCCGCAGACTTAATTGCCATGCTTTGTGAGCATTTTCCAGAAACCATTGCCGGGGTTAAAGACAGCTCCAGTGATCTTGAACATACCCTCGAGCTCGCTTCTCGGTTTCCGCAGATTGCTATCTTCCCGGGTAACGAAACACATCTTCTCGCAAC
>JBBWVW010000007.1:0-10038 GCA_050256425.1 Arenicellales bacterium
ATAGGAGAGATGTGTTGCATTCGTACCAGGTCCGGGGCAGCATGAGTAATACAGTCGTAAAGCACAGTATAAATACCCCATCTGTTCGGTCAATCGAACAAAAATGATCTGTCGCTATCCAATAGTTCAGCGGGGCTTTCGGCGCCCAACTGTGAGGCTAAACACCTGCAGTTCACTCGCTATAAGCTCTGCCGTCGCAACTACGTGAGAGACACGGACTGGCGTCTGTCCAGATGGCGCCGGTGAAATCCGCACCAGTCAAGTCGGCTCCCTCTAGATCAGCACCGGTAAGATTTGCTTGCCGAAAGTCTGCTCCCACCAGCACAGCCCAACCCAGATCTGCCCCCGATAGATCTGCGCCGGCAAAAACGGTTTCTCGGCCCAGAGCCTGTCGGACATTGGCAGATACCAGGCTGGCACCGGTGAAATCGGCTCGATGCATTATTGTAATCAGCATCGTGGCCCCATCGAGTTTTGCACCAGTAAGCTTTGCCTCTTCAAGAATTGCCTCGGAAAGATTCGCATCGGTAAGATCAGCGCCGCTGAGGTCGGCATGGGTAAAGACCGTTTTGCGTGCGTCAGCACCAGAAAGATCAGCCTGGGTCAGATTAGCACCGGTGAATTTCACCCGGTTGATATTAGCGCCTTTGAGTACCGCCCCTTGCAGATCTGCCCTTTCCAGAAAAGTCATCCACAGGGTTGCCCCGGCAAGATCAACGCCGGCGAGGTCAGCACCATTCAGGCGACACCATACACAGCTGTTGCTGGCTTCGAGCTCTTCGCGATCTGACTCACAGCCACCCACCGCCAGGAACATGATTGCAATCAGAAGCAGTCGACCTGGCCGATAGCCAGCCGGCAGGCCCCAACCTGGTGAGCGTGGTGCGAGCATTGCCATAACGAGTCAGGATTGTGACATACGAGTGCTAACGGGGCGGATCAAAAGGCAGTTTCACAATCGTGGCCTTCATCTCATCGCCTTGGGGCAGGTGAACTGTGACCTGCGTGCCCGGGTCCCAGTGGTCTTGTTGTATCAGGGACAGTGCCACGTTCTGCTCAAACGATGGTGACCAAACCGCGCTGGTGATCTGCCCAACTTGCGTCTCACCCACGGTGACTGGCCAGGGTTTTGCACACGGTGGGCACGGGGGTCCATCTATCAACACTCCCCGCATACGCTGGGACGGTCCCTGACTCGCAATCACTTCGAGCGCGGCACGACCAATGTAATCAACTTCGCCCGCAAGATGACAAAAACGATCTAGGTTGATCTCCAATGGGTTGTTCTGACGAGTCATCTCGTTTCCATAAGAGAGTAAACCACCCTCGATACGCTCGATCAGATTGGGACAACCGGGCGAAACCTGCATTCCAGTTCCGGCGCGCCACAGAATATCCCAAAGTGCGCTGCCCAATGCACTGTCATCGAGGTAAATCTCAAAACCTCCCTGCTTGCTGTAACCCGAGCGGGCAACAATAAGGTTGCGCCCAGCGAAAGCGCACTGTCGAAATTCAAAGTAGCGGATACTGCGGATCTCGTTACCAAACACACTCGCAACGAGATCTTCCGCACGCGGCCCCTGCACCGCGAGGGGCCAGACATCGGGCTCTGACACGTGCACATCAAGATCCATACCCAGTGCCAAACCCTTAGCCCAAAGCAAGACATCTGAATCTGCAATAGAAAACCAGAACCAATCAGAGGCGCGCTTGATCAGCACAGGATCATTCAACAGACCGGCGTGCTCGTCGGTCAGGGGTGCGTAATAACACTGTCCCGCCTGCATCGCGCGAAGATCGCGCGGCGTCATCCATTGCGCCAGGCGGGCCGCGTCCGGGCCACGCAACTCAACCTGTCGCTGGCACCCCACATCCCACAACTGCACATGTTCTTTGAGGTGCCAGTAATCCTCCTCGACAGTTCTTTCGAACGATTTGGGCAACAAGGTGTGATTGACGATCGAGTAACCACTGACGCCGAGCGCCTCGACACGGTCGGTATAGGGTGTGCGCCGGTTGCGCCGCGAGACCGCCAGGCCTGACGACATGCCCAGGATCCCGCGCTAGCGGGACCACCACACCGAATGGTTATGCGGTGCAATCATCATCGGCACATGGCAACGCTCCGACACAACCGACAAGTCAAGACGTACCACAACCTCATTGATCAGAGAAGATATTTCATCGCTTTGCTGTCCAGCCGCAAAATATTCCCCGCTGAAAAAAACCACCTCGTAGCGTGTGCCGGGTACATCAGCAGCGGTATCCACCTCGATAGCGACCCGCCCGTCATCGCCCGCCCGGGCCTCAGCCACCGTCTGGGGATCCACTGCTGGCGCAAGGCGCTGACATCTCACCTGGATGCCTGCGGCATCCCGCCCGGTTAGGGAGTCAAGTACATGGGAGGAAATAATCGGCATAGGTCAATAACTCGCTTATTGGAATCACAAAGTCGCGTTGCACCACGGCGCTATTCTATTGAGGCTTTATCCCTTTTGCTGGTCACCGCGGCCACGATAGGGCTGATTACGCCACGGCTACGCACATTAACGCAGGCCGTGCGGCCGCTGGCCATCGCTCGGTTAACGGCAGGCGTAATCTCCGCTGGGTCTTCCACCAGTTCGCCATAGCCCCCGAGCCCCTCGAACATACTGTGAAAAGGGATATCCCGAAAATCGGTTGCCACGTGACGATCATGCCCAAAGAGGCGCTCTTGTTGCTGGGAGATGGTGGTCAACCCACCGTTATTATCAATCACCACCGTGATCGGCGCGTTCTCCTGAAAGGCTGCCTCGATACTGAGCCCGCCTGAGAGAAAAGCCCCGTCACCACTGATCACAACGGCATGGACATCAGGGTGGGTCAGTTTAGCTGCCACTGCAAAAGACACCCCGACCCCGAGCATGCTGAATGCCCCGGGATGCAGAATCCCGCCCAATTCCTGTCCACGCCAACCAGAGATATTGATCGCGATCTCCGACCAGAAATGGGTATTGCCGCCGTCAATCACCAGCCAGTCTTTAGGACCCATGGCACTTTGCACATCCAGCGCCAGTTGCAAAGGATGTACGCCCTGCCCCGGTGTCAGGTCGTTATCCATACCGGCCAAAGTCTGTACCACCCACTCGCCACGGCGAGTACGTTGGGCCTTAATCCAATCGTCGCCCCGTTGCCAACGCCCTTTCTCTTTAAGGTCAAGCAGTGCGTTCAAGAACGCGCCGGGATCACTCAACAGAACTTTGTCAGCCGCACGGTTGAGTTCGGTCTCCTCGGCAGAGCCGTTGACGCAGATGAGTTTGCACGAAGGGGGGAACAGCGGCGCATTGCCAAAATTCATCTGGTTATCGAGTCGACCGCCGATCATGATGGCGACATCGGCCTCTTCAAGGGCAGCCTTGGCTGGGCCATACTGGTGCACATCGGCCAGGCCCATGTAGGCCTTGCTGGCTACGGGCAGCAGTTTCTGATGATAGGGAATGTTGTACACCGGAATCGCCAGTGAGATACCTACCTGCTCCAGTTTGCACTCTGCACCTGACCACCAGACCCCGTGGCCACCGATCAGCAGGGGGCGCTTGCTGGCCAGTAGCAGATCGGTCACCTCTTGAAGATCATCCGGACAGGGCCAGGCGCGTGGTGTGGACCGTGGGTTATGGTCAAATGGTCGCTCATCCAGCTGGGCATCGGCAGCAAAGGATGAGAACATGATGTCAACCGGCACGCTGAGGTGTACCGGGCCGGGATAACCGCTGAGTGCAATCTTGTAGGCGCGATCCACAAACTCACGGATACGCTCGCCATCGGTGATGCTGGCGCTGTACTTGGTCAGCGGGGCCGCAATCGCCACATCGTCGATCTCCTTGAAACCGCCACTGCCCTGGCGTTTCAAGGTACTGGATCCGGTGATAAAGATCACCGGCGAGCGCTCGCCCCAGGCTTCCATCATGGCTGGTACGGCGTTGGCAAAGCCTTCCGGGCCAACAAGACAAACAGTGGGCTTACGGGTGATCCGGGTATAGCCGTCTGCCAGGTGTCCCGCAATCTGTTCATGTGGGCAGTTAATGATGCTGATGCCGCACTGGGCCATGCCCTCCAACGCAGGATTACAAAACCCCCCGCTTAAGGTAAAGACCTGACTGATGCCTTTGGCATGCAGGGCCCGGGCAAGCAAGGCCCCACCACGGATCTGTTCGCTTTTGCTCATATCTAGTGCTTCCTTAACCATGGCCCAAGACCCATCCTGTCATCGGACCGAGGCCCGAACGGTAGAATTCAGTTGCGCCGGACACGTGCAGCCTAGTTGTGCCATGACAGTGCTCAACTCATTCGTTAACAGGTTCAGTAGCTGGGAAAGACCTCCTGCGCCACCGGCCCCCAGGGCATACAGGAAAGGCCGGCCCAGCATCACCAAGCCAGCGCCGCTGGCGAGCGTGCGGGCAATGTCCTCACCGCTGCGCACACCGCTGTCGAAAACGACGGGCACATCACAGCCCAGCGCATCACGAATCGAAGGCAGCATCGCAATGGCTGCCGGCGCGCTGTCGAGCTGGCGCCCGCCGTGGTTGGAAACATAGACGGCATCCGCCCCCGCATCGACCGCGTTCTTTGCATCCTGGGCACACATCACCCCCTTCAGTATCAGTTTGTGTGGCCATTGGGCACGCAGTTCACGCAGAAAATTCCAGTCAAAGCGCCCGCGCCCGGCTTCGCGGCGAAACTGTCCAATGTCACCCCCGGCTGTCGCAGCCTTGGGCTGCGGGTTGACGTTGCGGGGCTTTGGTCGACCGTTTCGCAGGGTAGCTAAAGTCCACTGCGGATGGCAGGCGAAATCCAGAGCCTGCTTGGGCCCGATCCGAAATGGCACCTTGAAACCGTTACGCAGATCGCGCTGGCGTGGTGCGAGGGCAGGCACATCGGCGGTCAGTATCAACGCCTGGTAGCCAGCGCTCACGGCGCGGTCAACCAGTTTATGAGTCAGTTCGTCTGACTCGCCAGAATATAGCTGGAACCAGGCATTTCCTGCCGCAAGATCGAACAGTTGCTCAAGCGTCGTTGAGGACATAGTCGATACCCCCAGCGGTAAGCCGTTGTCACGAGCCAGTTTGGCCATGGCTTTATCGGCTCCTGGCCAAAAGAGATCGCACATCCCCATCGGCGCAATACCAAACGGTAACTGCCACTCACGACCGAGAAACGAGGTTTGCAAGTGTCGGTTTTCAACATTAACCAGCACCCGCCCTTGCAGACGGACCTCATCAAATGCCGCGCTGTTGAGCCGACTTGCCGTTTCATTGCCGGCGGCACCATCAAGCGCATCGAAGATCATTCGCGGCATCCGTCGGCGTGCACCGGTGCGGAAATCATCAACGCTGAAAAACGAACCTGTCATAGTTTTGGATCACTCGTTCGTGTCGGCATCGTCGCTCAGGCCTTGCTGGGCTCCCCTAGAATCTCTGCAAACCTTCGCTGGAACCGGGGCAATACTTCAGGGTTCACGGGTCGTGGGGGTGGCTCACCTGCGAATATCTGCAATAACTGGGTGGCCGTATACTCTGCCATATTTGCCAGACTGTCCGAGGTGTACCCCGCTATGTGCGGTGTCGCGATCACATTGGGTAAGTGCAGTAGTCGGTGCTCCTTCGCCGGCGGCTCACTATCCCAGACGTCGAGTCCTGCACCTCCCAAGTGCCCGGAGACAAGAGCATCGGCCAATGCATCCTCGTCGTGGATGGAGCCCCTGGCAGCATTCACAAATATCGCGCCCTTTTTCATGTTGGTAAACGCATCACTGTCAAAAAGATTGCGCGTCTGCGTCGTCAAAGGGGTATGCACTGAGACGATGTCGGCTTTTTGCAGCAACTCGTCAAACCCTACCGACTGCGCAGCGCGTTGGCTAATCTCCTGCGCTGTAAGGTAGGGGTCGTATGCAAGTACCTTGCAACTAAAACCTGCGCCACAGATCCGGGCAAGTCTTGTTCCAATATTGCCGATACCGACGATGCCGAGCGTCTTGCCACAAAGATCGCTGCCCATAAACTCCAAGCGCGATCCCACCCAACCGCCCCGCAGCGCACGATCCGCCACCCCGATATGTCTTTGCACCCCAATTATCATGCCGACCGCGTGCTCGGCGACCGACTGGGCGTTGCTGCCTGCCTGGTTTACTGCCAGAACCCCCGCCTTGGTACACGCCGCCAGATCAAATACATCTACCCCGGAGCCACTTGCAGAGACCACCAGCAACTCGGGTGCCTTGTTCAGAAAATTGGTGTCGACACGAAGTAGAGGCGGCACCTCATCACGGGCGCCGACACACTGGTAGGCATGGGCCCGGGCCAATGTCTCGAAACTGTGCTCGATCGGGTCTTCGCCATCGATGCGGATGACCTCGTGCCCGCCATGGCGTTCCAGAATATTCAATGCATTGGGGGCTGGAAAACTGTTGAGATAGGTAATTCGGGCCATCGGCGCTTGTGAAACCCTAAAGTTGCGATTTATGTCAGACAGTATCGATCACTTTTAAATATTAAACAAATAGCATTATCGATACTATTTATTCATATTTGATATATATTAAATCGCCATGAATCTCAAACAACTGGAAGCATTTCGTGCGACTTTGCGTACCGGTTCGATCACCAGTGCAGCCAAGGCCCTGGCCGTCTCTCAGCCCAGCGTCACACGACTGGTGAAGGAGTTGGAAAGATCGGTCGGCTTTGTCCTTTTTGTTCGCAGCGGCCGTGGCCTGGCGTCAACGGTAGAAGGGCGACGTTTTGGCGATGCGGTAGAAAACCTGTTCACGGGCACTGACCGGCTCAAGGAGACTGCCAGTGCAATCCGTACCAGCATTCATGGTGAGGTCCAGATCGGGGTTACTCCAGTTCTTGTCTATCAGGTCACGCCGCATGCTATCGCCGGCATCCATACGAATAAGCCCGACCTGAAGATTGCTCTACGGGTCAACAACTCACCGGGACTGGTCGATGCTGTCACCATGGGGCAGTTGGACCTTGCCGTCATCAATGCCTATCACAGGCCTGACTCGCTGCATATTCTTTACCAAAAGAAACTGAAATACGTGTGCCTGCTCCCCGAGGGTCATCCTCTGACAAAATCCAGCAGACCAATCGACCTTAAGGCGCTAAAAGAGGCTGAATGTGTGGCCTACGATACTGCCAGGCTTCAATCTGCTGAAAGTAACTGGCTGAAACTTCTGTCCTGGCCGCAAGCCAGTCTATCCGCTTACTCGAATATCGCGGTGGCATCACTGGCGCGCGCGACCGGCAAACCCGCGATTGTCGACCCTTATACCGCGAGAACTATGGTCGCACTTGGCGGGGTTACTTCACGGCCGATCTCACAACGATTGACATCGACACTGTATGTGGTCGCCCGGGGTATCGATACGCTATCGCTGGCCGCGCGTGAACTGGCCGATGCCGTTATTACACAACTGAAGCAGTCTGCCCATTAGCGCTTGCAGATAAAATAACCCGTCTGATCAAAACGAACTTTATCCTGGACAGGAAAACAAACCCTGAACTCAGTCATAAAATGAGCGAAGACCTGAAACCTTTTTTGCATCCCGGGCCTGCGGTGCAAAGTGATGATGACGCGGTGGTGGGATTTGCCCGACGGGCGATCGATACGGAAACGCGGTCTGTGGAGCAGGCCGTACTGTTGTACTACGCGGTGCGCGATCAGGTCCGCTATAACGCCTATGACCTGGATATATCCATCGCCGGCCTCAGCGCGAGACGCAACCTGGAACTCGGTCATGGTTGGTGTGTGTCCAAAGCCGTGCTGCTGGCGGCGTGCTGTCGCTCTATCGGTATTCCGGCACGCCTGGGATACGCAGACGTGCGCAATCACCTCTCGACTCAAAAGATGCGTGAGCATATGCAAACCGATGTTTTCTACTGGCACGGCTACACATCGATTTACCTGGGTGGTCGGTGGGTAAAAGCCACCCCCGCTTTCAATCTTGAGTTATGCCACAAGTTTCGCCTGCGGCCACTGGATTTTGATGGCCGGAAAGACTCGATCTATCACCCTTTAGATCTTGAGGGTCGTCGTCACATGGAATACCTGAACGAGCGCGGGGAATATGCGGAGCCGCCTATTACACAAATGCTTGAAACCTTTCAGCACGAATACCCCAACTGGCACACCCAGAAAGACGGCATTGCCGGGGATTTCGATACTGACGTATCTATTGAAACAGCCAGTTGAATTCCAGATAAACGTTAAGCAGCAACTCGTGGCCAGTGCGTCACATCAGTACAGGAGTGGGTTGATCACAAGCTTTGGTAATCAAAGCTTGAGTGGTACCTAGCGACTCGCCCCAGATACACAAATCCCGTCGCGGCTGACCAGGTTCGATCTTTCCGTAAGGCGCCTCAACAACAAAAGGTAAAGATCATCCGTCAGGCGCTATCCACCACAATACGCCCACTAATCGACTTTTATTCGATTGACTCGATCAGCGGCCAACCCAAATAAGGCATTAAACCGGTGCTGGCGCAACGAAATCTCCGTAGCGCTGCGCAAAGCGCTGCCACGCTGCATCTGCAGCCACGCCTGCCCGGGTAAGCAACTCGTTCTCGTCAGCAGCTTGCACCGTACCCCCGGTAACCACGACCTCGCCATTGACCATGACCATGTCCACATCTTTGGCATGGCCGTGATAAACCAACGTTGTAACCGGATCATTCACGGGCGTCAGGCCCAGGCGATGCATATCGACCACCTGCAGGTCGGCTTTCTTGCCCACCTCCAGCGAGCCGATCTCATGATCCAATCCCAGAACCCGCGCGGCATGGATCGTGCCCAGTTCCAGAGCCTCATGTGCTGACAGCACTTGTGGATCATGGGCATGAATACGCGCGCTCGCAAGACACGAACGCAATACCTCAAAATAATCCGAAAAATAATTATCAATTCCCAAGCCTACGTGCATGCCTTTGGCCCGCATGGCCTGAATGGGCGCCACCTCGCCACGAAACTGATTCATGTGCGGGCAATGGGCAAGGTGCGTGCCGGATTGGGCGAGGATATCGACCTCGGCATCATCAACCTCAAAGCAATGTACGGCGACCACATCCGGGCCGAGCATGCCATGAGCGGACGCGTAATCGAATTGCGCCATGCCATGGATGTTTTGCACGAGATCCCGCTCACCGAAACCAAGATGAATGGAGAGGCGAAGACT
This sequence comes from Arenicellales bacterium, assembly GCA_050256425.1. Taxonomy (GTDB): domain Bacteria; phylum Pseudomonadota; class Gammaproteobacteria; order Arenicellales; family UBA868; genus UBA868. The sequence continues at coordinate 9,212 of JBBWVW010000007.1, forward strand.
CATGTCGTCTGCGCCCGCTCGTAACCCCTTCAGCAGGTCAGGCGAGGAGGTCGAAAGGCCCGTTGCTGCCATGACGGCCTGAATCCGGCCACCGGCACGGCCATGCCAGCGGCTCGCCAGACCCAGCGCCTGTTCCAGCTGGCTGTCACGAACAGTTTCATCAAAAACGGTCTGCCCTAGTGCGAGGGCCTCAAGATTGACATCATTCACCATCACGCCAATGAGTGCACGCATGCCGCTTGTCTCAATAAAAGGCGCAAAGAGTTCAGCATCCTCCTCCATCTCGAGGATAGTAGTCACCCCGCCCCGCAGCAGTTCCGTCACTGCCAGTGCGCCGATGACCTGGCGCTCGTCATTGGTAATGATGCCACTCATCGGCAGATACAGCCGGTGCGTGGGTGCATAGCCGATATCTTCAGCCCGGCCGCGAAAGACGGCATAACCCACATGGTTGTGGGTGCTGACAAAGCCGGGTAGCGCCACCTTGCCCCGGGCATCGACTACCGCATCGGCACCGGCGTATTTTTCAGCAAGAATGTCAGTCGTACCAAGATCAACGATACGGTCACCCTCAACAAAAATCGCACCGTCCTCTATCACGCGGCGCTGTGAATCCACCGTGATCACGGTGGCATTTCGTATCAGTAGTGACACTAGGCTACAACCAAAAATCTCATGCCTAGGCGCCCGGGTTCATTGCCATGACCAGTGGTTCGATCTCGGGGGTGTCGTCAGGTACAAAGAAATCGCTCCACAGCGTTTTATCCGGGTCCATCCGGTAGACGCTGAAGTCCGTAACACCTTCACCGGCCAACAGCACATCATCC
>JBBWVW010000008.1:0-16056 GCA_050256425.1 Arenicellales bacterium
CATCTGCCGGCGGTACCGCAGATGCACGCGCATCTGTTTCACTATGTGCGCGAACAAAACAAACCCGCCTGCAACCGCGGCGTGCTGCGCTACGTCTCCTCTGGCGGTGCGCCGCTGGATCCTGTCTGGAAACGTGAAGCCGAGGCTTTTTATGGCTTGGCTCTACAAAACGGCTATGGCCTCACCGAATCAGCGGCCGGTGTTTGTCTGACAGTCAACAAGTTGGGCGACCCGGATATCAGCGCCGGCCGGCCGATGCAAGGATGCGTTCTGAAACTCGATATGCACGCTGCAGGCGCGGAGCCAGACAAGGGAATAGGCGAGATCCTCGTTGGCGGCCCTCAGGTGATGAAGGGGTATTTTCGGGACGCTGACGAGAGCGCAAAAGTTCTGACCGATGACGGCTTTTTTCGCACCGGCGACCTGGGGCGTTGTGACGAAGAAGGAAGATTGCATATCGTAGGTCGTTCCAAAGAGCTGATAATCCGATCAGGCTTTAACGTTTATCCGGTTGAGGTCGAGGCCGCGCTGACAGATCACCCCGAAGTTATCGTTGCCGGGGTTGTGGGGCGCACAGTAAGCGGGAACGAAGAGGTGTTGGGCTTTGTCAAGATTGCCCCTGAGTGCACTTTGACCGAGGCCGATCTAAAAGCCTTTGTGCACGACAAGCTTGCTCCCTACAAGCGTCCGTCGCGAATCATTCTGGCGCCAGATCTGCCTGCAGCCCCCACTGGCAAGATCCTGAAATCCAAATTAATCGACTTTTTCTCCGACGACCTGGGTAACCCCCAGGAATCTGAAACTGGGGGCGGGACCTAAACCGGCGCAAAACAGCCGTTTGGCATTGTATAAACTGTTGTCGCTGAATCATTTTCGACATGGTTACTTCATGCCCGCTGTGATCGGGTTGTGACAAGGACACTCCTGCCAGTCACGTTGAGTCACCGCTGTTTATGGCTGTCACTTTTGCGAACAGCGCAGGGTATCGTGTGACTGCTGGGTGGGTTGGGTGCTTGAAAAACACCTACAGCACAGGTGACGCTGCGCAACGCGGATTCAATACACAAAAAGCAGACGGTGAAGTGGCTATTAGGGATAACAGCCGTGATGTGAAACAGGCGACGCCATGGTTTTAGGCGCGCTGATGGCGCAAGGCGTCGCATCTGGCAAAAGCAAATTCGGATTCTTAATCAGGTAATTATTGCAGCACACATTATCTCAGCAGCCCTTGAAATCGGGTGGCCGGCGTTGCGCCATCGCCTGCACGCCTTCCTGGAAATCCGCACTCGCACGCAATCTGCTCTGCTCTACCAGTTCATGTTCCGTTGCGGCGACAACCGCTTGCGCAAGACCCTCGCGCAAGGTGCGGCGGATAGCGTGCACTGCCAATGGACCGGACATGGCAATCTCCCTGGCCAATGCGAACGCACTTTGGCGCACCTCAGAGTGTGGTACCAATTCATCGGCAAGCCCAATGGCATGCGCCTTGGTTCCGGAAATCCGCCGCCCGGTGAGTAGCAGCAAACTGGCATGGCTCGTGCCCACCAGGCGCGGCAGCGTCACGCTAAGACCAAAACCCTGGTGAAAGCCCAGGCGGGAAAAATTAGCCGCAAAACGGGCTTCTGCACAGGTCACGCGATGGTCTGCCGAACAGGCCAGCCCCAGGCCGCCACCGACAGCCGCACCCTGGACCGCGGCGATTACAGGTTTTTCGGCCTGAAAAATGCGCGCGGCTTCCCGGTAGATATTGCCCGCCTGCGTATCCAGTTGTTCTTGCCCCCATGAGCCCCGAGCCGAGAAATCGGCACCGGCACAGAAATGCTTGCCTTCTGAGCAAAGCACAATGGCCCGGCAGTTGCTGTCTTGATCAAGCTTTGCGTATATGTCTGCAATCTGACGAATTAACTCGAGATCAAAAAAGTTATTCGGTGGTCGATGGATTTCAACCGTCGCCACGTAGTCGGTGATTGTGACGCTGAGTTCTTCGGGTATCGCTTCGGACATCGTCAGTTCTCCAGATTGTTTTTCTACAAAGGTGTCAGGAGTGGATCAGTTGCTGTCGGGCGGTGCATCGGCGCTGCGAGTGGTAATCAGCGCGTCGGCTACAGTGATGCCCTTGCCCGGGGCATGGACTATTACAGGATTAAGATCCAGCGTGGCCAGCACTGCTTCGTTGGCGAGGCTGAATTGGCTGACAGTTACCAGCAAATTCACCAGCGCATCCATGTCGCCACCGCTTTGCCCTCGCACGCCTTTGAGGAGGGGCATGCAGCGCAACCCACTGACCAAGGCCTTGGCCTGGCGGTGACTCACAGGCAGTGGGGTGGTCACAATGTCGTTGAGCACCTCGACCAATACGCCACCACTGCCTACAGACAATAGCAGCCCAAAGTCATGATCGTGATGCACTCCGACAATGAGCTCGATGCCGAGGCCGGCCATTCGCTACACGCGGACCCCATCAATCCGGGCATCGGAAAACTGGTCACGAGCCGATTGAACCATCGTGGTATAGGTAGACGAGATAAGTGCTGGCTCGATCAGATTGAGCGCAACCCCCCCGGACTCTGTTTTGTGCGGAATATCGCGTGACTGCAATTTCAATGCCACCGGCAGACCAAGTTCTGCTGCCGCTGTCACCGCAGCTGCGGCCGAAGTCACGAGTATCCCCGAAGGGCAGTCGACCCCTGCCCGGGCCAGGACTTCCTTCGCCTGGTGCTCGGTATACATGGCAGTTGCTGGATCGAGAACTGCATGTTGCGAATCTACCTCCGCGATCACGCTCTCGTGTGGATCAAAATTATCCAGAAACACCGCATAGTCCGCCATGGCTTTAATTGCCTGGGCCGCGTTGGCCATGTTCTCCAGACAGGGAAAACCGGCCTGAGCCAGCAGTTCGACTGCGCGCGGATGAGCCCGAGTGTAAGCACAAAAGATAATCGGTTTTTCAAGGCTTTGGCCGAGCTGGGCCAACGCATCGAAATCAGATTCTATATAGGTGGAATGGGCGAGGGACCCCACAACCAGTATCGCATCAATGCTTGGCGACTCCGCCATGATTTCAAGCACCGGTGCGTAACCGAGTTTAAAGATAACCTGTGCAGTGACGTCGACCGGGTTTCGCGAAGCACCGTACGCCGGCAGTATGGCATCGATTTTCGCGCGGGTTACGCAGTCGAGCTCCGGCACATGAAGCCCGTGCATGTCGCACTGATCTGCAAGCCAAGCACCGGCACCACCCGAAGGTGTGAGTATGCCTACACGTGTGCCGCGCGGCAGGTGCTCGTGGAAATACGCGAACGCCGCAGCCACATCTATCATATGGTCACTGTCGTTGCCGTTAATGATGCCATAGCGTGAAAACACCGCCCTGTAGGCCGAATGTGATCCAGCCAACGAAGCCGTGTGTGAAACTGTCGCCGCCGCAGCTGCCTCGGAATGTCCAACCTTGGCAATGATCAGTGGTTTTCTTAAACGCGCTGCTCGCGAAGCGATGGGGCCAAGCCGGCGTGGTTGGACAAAGCCCTCAATAAACATCAGCACCACTTTGGTCGCATCATCGTCAATCAGGTATGACAGGACATCCAGTGCATCAAGGCCCGCTTCGTTGCCCGTTGTCACAACGAAACTGAAAACCAGTCCTTTGGGGCGACCGCGGTTAAAAAATGAGAAACCGACGCCGCCGCTCTGTGAGATCACAGCTATGCCAGCACTGCGGCTACCCTTGGCATGCAGGCCGCCCTCTACCTGAACTACTGTCGGACTGAAACTCGCGGCAAGCGGCATGTGCCCATTAAGGAAGCCTTCGGCATTCGGGCCGATAATGGCCATACCAGAGCGTGCTGCAATATCGCTGATGGCCTGTTGCCGCGCACGGCCAGTGTTAGTGTTCTCCTCTGCAAAGCCTGAGCTAATGATGACTGCGGCGTGGATTCCTTTAGACACGCAGGCTTCCAAAGCGTCAATCACGTGCTTGGCTGGGATGGTAATGATTGCGAGGTCGACAGGTTGTGGCAGATCGCTCACGCTTGGGTAACAGGCGAGACTGCGGATTTTGCTGTGGGTACGGCTGACTGCGTAGATTGGGCCGGGAAAAGCGTGCTCCAGAATCGCCTCAACCATTCGCCCACGAATAATCTTCGCATCGGAGGAAGCGCCGATCAGTGCGATCGACTTTGGCCAGAACAGTGCCCCCAGGGCGTCTATTGCCGTGCGCTTCAACGCAGTCCAAGACCACGGGCAATGATACCGCGAAGAATTTCGCGGGTGCCACCCTGGATAGTCAGTTTGGGGGCAAACAACGTTGCCTGGTGGATCAACGCCTCCAAGTGCTCGCGCTCACCCGGTTCGCCGATGATATCAGGCACCAGATTGCGCGCGACATCCGGCAATGCCTGTTCCCAACTGGTGCCCATCTCCTTGACGACAGCGGCCTCGACTTCGGGCACCTTGCCGTCGCTCAACATGCCGGCCACTGAAAGGGACATCTGCCGCAACGTCGATAACTGGGCGATCAGTCGTCCGATACCTTCGGCACTTCTTTGCTCGGGATCGCGGCCCGCAGCATGGACAAGGCCGTACAGGACCGCAAATGTTTCAAGGAACCGTTCGGGTCCGCTACGCTCGTAGGCGAGCTCGTTGGTGGCCTGTTGCCAGGCATTGTCGACCTCGCCAATGATATGGTCGCTGGCAACAAAAACATCATCAAAGGTGACTTCATTGAATTCATGTGCGCCGGTCAGATTGTGGATTGGCCGTACGTTGATACCCGGCGCATCCATCGGAATCAGAAATTGTGTCAATCCATGTCGGCGGTTGCTATCGGTCGCTGGTGCTGTTCGCAGTAGAGCGATTATGTATTGGGATCGATGAGCATTACTGGTCCAGATCTTACGGCCATTAACCAACCAGCCCTCATCAACCGGATCAGCACGCGAGCGCAGCGAGAAAAGATCGGATCCGGAATCCGGCTCGCTCATACCGATGCAAAAATAGCACTCGCCGGCAATAATCTTAGGAAGCACCATTTTTTTGACCGCAGCGCTACCGTAGCGTATCAACATCGGACCGCTCTGCCGATCTGCTACCCAGTGCGCCCAAACCGGGGCGCCTGCGGCTATCATTTCTTCGGTCACCACAAACCGTTCGAGAAAAGTGTGTTCCCCGCCGCCATATTCGCGCGGCCAGGTCATACCGATGAACCCCGCGGCGCCACACAACCGACTGAATTCTGGCGAATGATCGGTCATACCAAACCCGTTGGGTATAAAACTCCCAGCGCTCGCTTGCCGGTGAAGAAATTCACGGACGCGTTTGCGCATAGCTTCTGCCGCCGCGGGCAATTGGACTGGGTCAAACTGTATTGCGCAAGTCATTAAAGTGTGGCGCTGAATCAAGGTTAGAATCCTGATTCTCCGCTATTTGCTGCTCAAGGCCAACTCAGTGGACAACCAGACTCTGAACGGTTGATAAATGATTCAAGCTGACCCACTGATTATTGCAACGCTCGATAAATTGCTGGCGGACCAATGTTCCGACGATGTCGTTAATGCAGCGGACAACGGTCAGTGGCCCGAATCACTCTGGCAGTCTCTGGAGGCAACTGGTCTGAGCCGGGCCTGGATATCCGAGGGGGCGGGTGGTGGTGGCGCTTCACTTGCAGATGGTTTCGCGATAGCCCGCCTAAGCGGGCATCATGCCATCCCTGTTCCTCTGACCGAAACGCTGCTCGCAAGCTATCTGCTGGCAGCCGCTGGGCTGGATGTTCCAGCGGGCCCCATGACGATTGCACCCGTTTACGGCGACGCCGCTTTGCCTGCTGTCGCTAACGGCCGGTTTTCTGGCACTGTTCAGCGTTTGCCGTTTGCCCACAGCGCGCAGCATGCTGTGTGCACCGTTACCCTCGAATCCGGTGTCGGGCTGGCCTTGTTTAATCGTAATGCCTGGCGAGTCGGTGAGATGGCCGGGGCTGCTCGAGGCATTGATGCAGATGTGACGTTCGATGGAGCGCCAGTAGCTAGTGTCGGGGTCGGGGAAGGTGACTGGGGAAACGCCTTAGTGCTAATGGGAGCTGCCTTGCGATCCCAACAAATAGCGGGCGCACTTGCACATATTCTCGCCCAATCCAGCGACTACGCACAGACCCGGACCCAGTTTGGCCGAGCTATCGTCAAGTTTCAGGTAGTGCAGCACAACCTGGCTATTCTTGCTGGTGAAGTGGCGGCGGCCAGTGCTGCAGCCGATGCCGCGATGAAAACAATAATCCACTATGGCCTGACAGATCCTCGTACCTTCATGGCGGTTGCCTCGGCCAAGATTCGTGCTGGCGAAGCGGCGAATGCCGGTGCGGCGATCGCGCATCAAGTTCACGGTGCGATTGGATTTACGCGCGAGTACAGCTTGCACCACAGGACCCGCCGGTTATGGGCCTGGCGTGATGACTTTCTACCAGAACGGGTCTGGGCAGCGCGACTCGGACAGTTCGTCTGTGGCCAGGGTGCGGATGAGCTGTGGCCGATGTTAACTTCGATTTAAGACTCAGGATGGCAACTCACCCCAGGAGACCTGGCCGATCCGCGCTCCGCGGAACACCGCCCAGCTCTGATATAGCAACAGCTCTGGCCAATATAACAATTGTCTGAACACCGTCTGGACAATGATTTGAGCTAACTGTATATGATCACAGTAGGCGGATTTAACCACTATATAAGCCTGAACTTACCGCAGGCAACCCCATCAATTGACCGCTGCCCACCCGGCAACTGCAGGTGCTTGAACGCATCCGAGCTTTTATCTACCGCGCCCGTATACTCCCAACCCGGGCCGAGATTGCAAAATTCCATCCCGATCGACTGCGCGAATCTGCAAAAAGGAATTCGAGCGCATCTACCGCGACGACTGCGGGCACGATTATCTGCTCGCCTTCAGTTACAAGACACACTATTTCTGCCCGAGTTGCCATCGGATTGTGACAAGACTGCCTGCAGTTAAGAGCAGGGATTGTAGTGGAGTGGTTGGGTTGGTTATTACCAACCCCCAATAAAACTGTAAACCTCTTTGCAAAAACAGACCTGAGAATATGCAGATCTGTTTCATCTGTATGTGCTGGTTGCTTTATCTAGAGCTGCAATCAGCCGCTTTTCACCTTAAACGCCGACCAGAAACACAAACCAGAAAGCACGGCTACCATGACAATAGGCGGCAGCGGAACTAAGGTATTACCCGTCACTCGGATACACGCCAATGTCGCAAAAATAACAGCCAACCCTACCGCACCACCTAATAGAATTTTCTTAACGCTGCCCTGGTCTTCGACTCCCCGTGCCTGAAAAAGTATGCATCCGCTGGTGATAACCGATGCCCCCAGGATGTAACGCATGACAACGCCAATATTCATTGCGTAGGCATCCGCCTCTGGCCACAGGCCTTGGGTGATTTTTTCAGCAAAGCCGAAAAACACCAATCCAGTCAGTACCAGAACTACCGATACTATCGTCAACGTCAGCTTAGGTGACATCACCAATCTCCTATTATTGGTTGTTCTATTGTTTGTTTTTTTGCATTGCAAAGCAAAGGCACTGCCGTCTAACCCACATCGCCTTCGACAAGATTGAGGACTGTCACTGCGCCAAGGCTTTGAATTAAGGATCCCAGGGTCACCCCGCTTGGTGGCCCGCTGGGCTCTTTAAAAGAATTGGCGACGTCGGGCAGCGAGAGAAACCTTTGTCTTTCGGGCTCAAAGTCAGTTGCGGCAAACAACGGCACCTCTTCAGTTGGTAGCGGGCCAATAGCAGCCGAGTAGTCGCTCATGTGGAGATAAGCGCTAAGCGGTCTGGATAGGTCAGCATGGTTAGCGCAATGATCCGGAAAATTTAAAAAGACGTTGTTTTGGTATGTGGGGTGATCTACCCCCAGCACCGAATAGCATTGGCTGCAATAGATCCTGGTGGATTGTCCAGCACTGCGCAGTTTATAGGCCTTCATGTAAGCCTTTCCGGTAACGTCAACGATGTCGGATCGCAGGTAAAAAAGACGCGGCAATGGCTCAGGTTCGACACCGCCATGCTCATGCCCCCACCAAAGCGCCTGACGGCAATCGACACAGCCACAACGCAGAAAAAGAGTGGCGGCTTTATCGGCAACAGTCAAAGCACACTTGCGGCACTGGCATTCGATCAGGGCTTCTTGATTCTGGTCAGTCATTGCAGTCAATGGCATCAATCAATTCAGTGCTACGCCCTCAAGCGTGATGCGGTGCATGATGCGCCTGTCGCCCTGGTAGTCGTTCATGGCGTAGTGCCAGGTGGCGCGGTTGTCCCAAAAGGCAATGGAGCCCGGCTCCCAATGAAAGCGGCAGGTGAATTCCTGACGTGCGCCATGGGCGTAGAGAAAATCCAAAATGGGCTGCGATTCCTCAGCGGTCCAGCCGTCAAAGCGGACGGTGAAATCGGCATTAACGTATAGCGCCTTTCTTCCCGTCAGGGGATGGATGATCACCACCGGATGCAGGGCATCCTGGGTTGCCTGGTTTGGGTTGGCGAGGCGTCCGTCCTCATAGTGCTCGCTGTCAGTTACGCCGTAGCCAAAGGCATGACGACTGGAATGCCAGGCTTTGAGATTTGTGAGCATATTTTGCATGCCCTCAGACAGGGCCTGGTAGGCCAGATACATACTGGAGAACAGGGTATCGCCGCCAACGGTTGGCACCTCGTGGGCATACAGCATCGAGCCCATGGCCGGAATCTGGTCATACGAATGATCCGTATGCCAGGTGCCGCCAATGTTTTCTTTCTGGCCTGGTTCCTTGATGACCTGGGCGATCTGCGGATAGCCGTCCAGGGGTTTGAAAAAACGGTTTACGTTAATAGCGCCCCAGCGTTCGGCCAGTGCGATGTGCTGCTGTGGAGTGAGGGTCTGATCCCTGAAAAAGATCACCGAATAGCGGCCAAAGGCATCTTTGAGTTCTGCCATGGCGTGCTTGCTTGGCTCTTTGGATAGATCAACCCCGCTGATCACGGCGCCAAGCGCCGTTGATTGTGGTGTGACTTCAATCTCGCTATAGCCCATTGCAGTTGCCATCACGTTGCCTGCGTCTTGCCTTTGATTATAAGTTCATCCGAGTCGGCGCCATTCAGGTTGCTGGGTAGCTTCCAGTACAATCACCTCATTCGCTTAGGGGGTGGCATGTATTTCGATTTAAGGCTCTGGGGTTTTACCAAGGGCGTGCGGCTGCGCATCTTTGGCGCAGTGGCGATTGGCGTTGTGGCCGTATTGTTTGGTATCGCCCGCCTGGCGCTGTTGGGCTGGCTGATCGCCCAGGTTTTTGCCGAGACGCCCCTTAACGAACTGATCCTGCCTTTTATAGGTGTGGCCGCCGTCATGGTGGTGCGCGGCTGGCTCGAATACCTGCGCACGATGATTGCGCACAATACCGCGGCGATAGTACAGGTGCATCTGCGTCGGGTGATTTTCGATCAGGTCACGCAGTTGGGTCCCGCGCATTTTGGGCTTGAACGCACCGGAGACGCCATTGTGGCGATGATCGAAGGCGTCGAGCAGCTCGAGATCTATTTCGGGCAGTACCTGCCGCAGTTAATCGTCTCGATCCTTACGCCGTTTTTGATCTTTGCCGTGGTAGCCTTTTTTGATGTGCCCATCGCGTTGGTGATGCTGATCGCCGCGCTCTTCACGCTGGTGGCGCCGCAGATTTTTCACAGTTGGGATAAGAAAAGCAGCCTCGATCGGGGTCGATCGTACACCGCGTTCGCGGCAGAGTTTTTAGATTCTGTGCAGGGCCTTGCCACCTTAAAGGCATTTGGCCAAAGCAAGGCACGAGCAAAGACACTTAAAGCCCGGGCGGAGGATCTTTTTCGCTCCACCATGTGGGTGCTGGCCACCAACTCGCTGGCCCGTGGCATTACCGATACGGGAATTACCCTGGGCGCCGCGGCCACTTTGGCCTATGGGGCTTTTCGGGTAAGCGATGGCGATATGAGCCTTGGCGTTTTGCTCATGGTGCTGATGCTGGGTGTGGAGGTGTACCGCCCGCTGCGCGATATGCGCTCGTTGATGCACAACGGCATGTTGGCGCAGGCTTCAGCCCAGACGATCTTTCAACTGCTGGATGCCAGGCCCATCGTCACCGAAAAATCCACAGCCACGCCGGTGGGTACTTTGAGCCCCACGGTGTCGTTTGAAGAGGTGAGCTTTGCCTACCCCGGGGGGCGGCGTGCTGCCCACGAGGGCTTAAGTTTTACGGTCAACGCTGGCGAGCGAGTGGGTTTTGTGGGCCCAAGCGGTGTGGGTAAATCATCCATCGTGCGTTTATTGTTGCGCTTTTATGATCCGGATGCGGGAACGGTCAAGATCGGTGGCCACGATCTTAAAGATCTCAGCCTTGATGGCATCCGTGCGCAGATCGCGGTGGTCAATCAGGATACCTATCTTTTTCATGGCACGGTGGCGGACAACCTGCGCGTGGGTAAGCCGGATGCCACACCAGATGAACTCGAGACGGCCTGCCGGGCTGCCAACGCGCACGAGTTCGTTACGCAATTGCCGCAACGCTACGACACGGTTATCGGCGAGAGAGGGATTCGCCTGTCGGGCGGGCAGCGCCAGCGCATTGCCATCGCCCGGGCTATCTTGCGCGATGCTCCGATTCTGGTTCTGGACGAGGCGCTCTCGGCTGTGGATGCCGAGAACGAGGCCATCATCCAGGTTGCGCTCAATCGACTGATGCAAGGGCGCACCACGCTGATCTTTGCCCATCGCCTGTCCAGCGTGATCGATGCTGATCGCATTCTGGTGCTGAACGAGGGCGCCATCGCCCAGCAGGGCACCCACGCGCAGCTCATGCGCGAGGGTGGTGTCTACCATAGCCTGATGGCGGGCCAGGCCGAAGAGAGTGTTGCGGCCGAGGTTGATATCGGCGGCGGTGCACCGCTGCAATCGGAGACAGGCGAAGTACCGCTCTATAGCGAACAGGCGCAGTTTGCCCCCACCGACGCCATTGTTAAGGCGCAGGGCCTTGGCTGGGTCGCGGCCGCGCGCGAGCTGATGAAGTACATCGTGCCCTATAAAGGAAGGCTCGTTATGACTTTTGGTTTTGGGGTGACGCGGGTGCTGGCCTTTATCGGCATTGGCGTGGTCAGTGCGCTCGCGGTGCGCGCAGTTAAAACCGGCGAGCCCTTTGTGGATTTACTGATTCTGCTTGGCGTCATGGCGCCCGTTGCGGGTATCTTTCACTGGCTGGAGTCGTGGATCGCGCACGATATGGCGTTTCGGTTGCTGGCCGAGATGCGCATCGCGCTTTTTGAAAAGCTCGACCGGCTGGCCCCTGCCTACATGGTGCGCCGGCGCACCGGCGATATGGTCGGCATGGCCACTTACGATGTAGAGCTGGTGGAGTACTTCTTTGCCCACACCGTGGCGCCTGCCTTTGTGGCGGTGTTGGTGCCGGGCCTCGTTATGGGTGTGCTGATTTATTTTGGCTGGCAGATGGCAGCGGTACTGGCGCCTTTTCTGGGCATTGTGGCGCTCAGCCCCTTTATGCTGCGCCGTCGGGTAGACGAGATGGGCTCGCGGGCGCGCGAGGCGCTGGGCGAGCTGAACGCGCATGCGGTGGATACCGTGCAAGGCTTAAGCGAGATCATTGCCTTTACCCACATCGACGAGCGCCGGTGTGAGTTGATCGAGCGCACCCAGAACCATCACCGCGTCAGATTGCCTTTCTTTCGTGATCTCACGTTTCAGACTTCTTTATTAGAAGTCGCCACCGGGCTGGGCGGTCTTGCGGTGGTGGTGGCCGGCGCCATGCTGGTTGATGCGGGACGTCTTGACAGTGCCATGCTGCCCTTAGTGACGCTGCTGGCGATGGCAGCTTTTTTGCCGATCTCCGAGATCTCCAACGTCAGCCGCCAGCTGGCCGATACGCTGGGGTCTACACGCAGGCTGTATGCGGTGAATAACGAGCCGGTGCCGGTAACCGATGGCCCCGGCGTGCCGGCGCCAAGTGTAGCGGGTGGTGTGCCGATTGAATTAAATGAAGTGGGCTTTCAGTACGAGGCTGGTAATCGACAGGCACTGAATGGCGCCGGGTTCAAGGCGCTACCGGGCAAGACCATAGCCCTGGTGGGTCCCTCGGGTGCGGGCAAGACCACCATCGCCCACCTGCTGATGCGTTTTTGGGATCCACAGCAGGGCACCATTAAGCTCGGGGGCCACGATCTTCGAGATTATACGCTGGACGACCTGCGTGGCCAGATTGCACTGGTTGCACAAGATACCTACCTTTTTAACGACACCCTGCGCGCCAATATTCTGATCGCACGCCCCGAGACCAGCGAGGCGCAGCTCACGGCTACGCTGGAGCGGGCGTCGCTGGGCGAATTTGTGGCCGGACTGCCCGATGGCCTTGAGACCCAGGTCGGCGAACGCGGCATGCGCCTTTCGGGCGGACAGCGCCAGCGTGTGGCCATTGCCCGGGCCTTCTTAAAGGATGCCCCGGTGCTGATTCTGGACGAGGCCACATCGCACCTCGACGCGGTTAACGAGCAGGCAGTGCGCCAGGCACTGCAGGAACTGATGGCTGAGCGCACCACACTGGTGATTGCGCATCGGCTCTCGACCGTGCGCGGGGCCGACCAGATTGTGGCGCTCAACCAGGGTCGTGTGATCGAGGCAGGCACCCACGAAGAACTGCTGGCCCGGGGTGGTCTTTATGCCCAGCTGGTGGCCCATCAGCTTGCCGGGGCCGCCGGGCGCAGTGCGGTGCAATAGAGCGATGATCGGTTTCTGACGCGACAGCTCTCAACGCCCCGGTGCATGGCAGGCAATCGCAATCGTTGCATCCACTCGATCTACCTGATTAAATCAACCGACCGTTACTTCAGGCTTGATTAAATAAGTCTCTAATTGTGGAGCTGGTTAAATGAAATTGAATCGATACCTGTGTCTGGTGCTGTGTATCGCGTGGAGTGCTAATAGTTATGCGGCAAGCTCAGGCCAGAGCGTCAGCGTGCAGTACGGCACGGTGATAAGCGCTTCGCCAGTTGATCTTAAATCAGGCTCCGTGCCGGCTGGCGCCTTGATCGGCGGTACTCTGGGGTATGCGTCAGCAAAAGGGAAATCCAGCAGCAAGAAAAATCGAAACGCCATCATCGGCGGCCTTGCCGGCAGCGCAATCGCCCGGGCATCACGGGGTGATACCCGGGGCATGATGTATGGCGTTGACCTGGGGTCGAACGGACGCATACAGGTAGCCTCGAATCAATTAGAAATTATAATCGGCGACTGTGTCGCGATTGAACGCTCGGGAGATTCAACCAATATCCGCCGGATGTCTGCCGGTTATTGTGAGCCTAAATATCAGATTGCCCGTGAGGCAACCCACGATGAAGCTATTGAAGAAGCCAGTGAATGTATCCAGGCCAAGCAGGCTTTACTGGCTTCAACGACCGTGCAGGCGGCAGAACTCGCCGCGATGAAAGTGAACCTGTTGTGTAACGACTAAAGCTCGCTTGCCAACATCAAGGGCGCGGCGCGAGGTCGCCCGGCAACCACTGGATTGGCAGGTGCAGAACAAGCCACACTCTATTTCGAACACACGGTCGCTGTTGTTGTAGATGTCTCATGGAGCGGGTCTGTGCTTTGTATCTTTGTCATCTGCAACGTTAAGGCTTCAATGACTTGATCCGTGGTTGCTGTGGCACACGGTTTGCCCATCTTGGCACACTCGGTGCAGTTGACATCCATCTTTTCAATCTGCTCCTTTAAGGCGTAAATCACGCCCATCAATACCTCAATAGTTTCGTAGGGGCTCATTTCGATCTCCTCGTTGCAGGTTGTGTTTCTAACGGTCAGGGGTCATCTTTGTTTCCGATTACCCAGCCCTCTTTGGGAGAGCATTCATCTCATGGGAGATTTGCTAATCCAAAACCTGGCTGCAGTTTTAACCATGACCTGGGAATCGGGATAATCGCAAGGCGCCAATCACTAATCACAATGGCCTTGCAAGAGCGGTGTCATGAGCGCACCAGCGGTGACCCGTGGGCCGATTACTTTCTGGCGCGAATTGATTATCCGGACCTATGGCGCCGTTCATACAATGCCTGCAGTGGTGTTGTGGTTAACGCCACCGGGGTAAGTTTCTCCCCCGTAGTCTTGTTTTAATCTCCTCCTTCAAGCTGTAGTTAACGGGGTGGTACCTGAAACGGGTGCCATCCCTTTTTTTGTTAAAAGGCCGAGGTGAGATCCAACCCTTGGGTCTGGGACAAAAAAACAACACTAAACCCTGTGCTGTATGTGCCAGGGTGGTGCGTGCCGCGATTATGCGTCGACGGGTCAAGGCCAGTGAAAACATTGCCAGGGCGTCTTTGAAGATAAAGTGCCTTGCGATGTGGTAGGTTCGCCAGATCGAGGCACTGCTTCGAAAAGGAGAAACGCCATGTCTGAAACGAAACTTTTCCGCAAACAAGATCTGGATTTAGAGCCTGTAAACGGCATGAAAACGATCGGCCTGGTGAATGCGTCGTTTTCTGACGAACTCGGCGCCGGGATCGGCGTGTTTGAGGATTGCAGTATCCCCTGGCACATCACCTACGACGAGGTGATCTACATACTCGAGGGGCATTTCACGTTACGCGTTGGCGATAAAGTATTTGAAGCCGATCCAGGCGATGTGCTGTGGGTGCCGCGCGATACAAAGATTGTTTACGAGGCGCAAGAACGTGTCACATTCTTCTACAGCGTTCTTCCTGCGGGTAACGCACCGTCGACCGCGAAGCGGATTGACTACGCATCTAAAACATAAAGAAAGTATTGGGCGCGAGATTTATTGACAATCTCGATATACGTAGTTGATGTTAGGCCTGAAAGAAGACGGCTAAAGTCCACACCATCGCCATGGTGTGGTTTAGAAATGGGTGTTCTTAAAGAGTCAAGGCTTTGCCCTTACAGCGATTCGCGGTACTCCCCTGGAGTTTTACCTGTCCACTTCTTGAACGATCTGCCGAAATTGGCAGGCTCGGTATAGCCCTGCATAAAGGTGATCTCACCGATGCTCTTTTGTTTTTCTTCAAGGTAGCTGATGGTGAGGTCGCGACGCACTTCGTCGGTTAGTTGTTTAAAGCTGTAACCCCGTGTCTGCAGTTCGCGTGGTAGCTGGCGTACGCTGACATTGAGTTCGCGTGCAATAACAGCCTGATCAGGCCCGGACTCGGGCAGGGTTTCAATCAGCAGACGGCGCACCTGGGTGGCGAAATCTGCCAGGTCATAGCGCGCCAGGTAATCGGTAACGGCCTGGTCGTTGAGTCGTGCCAGCAAAGGATTTGCCCCGGGCAGTACCTGCTCGACCAGAGTCTTGTCGAAGACCAGGGCGTACTGGGGGGCATTCAACACAATCTTGCAGCCAAAATATTCTCGGTAGGACTCAAGGCACACGCTGTGGTCATGGGCCAGCTGTACCTCGGTTGGTGTGATCGATTCGCTCAAGGCCAACCGACAAAGGCGCATGGCCAATACCAGCAGGGCATCGGCCGCTGCGGTTTCAAAATTCTGCGGCAGGGTTCTGGGCTGGCCCACCAGTTCATAACTGTTTGGGGTTTCGGAAAAACGTATGTCTGCGTTGGTTGAGACCAGCCTTTGAAAGTGCACCAGCCGTTGAAATGCACTTTTCAGTGTGTCGCTCACCAGCCAGCCCAGACCCAGACCATGGATAGCCCCGGGTGGCAATGACTGGCCTACCTTGAGCGCCAGGCAGGGGTTCTGGGTGCGATCAATCGCCAGGCGCCACAGCCGCTGGTGATGCCCCACCGGAATACGGGTGTCTGGCTGGGCGGCCCATTTGGGATCAATGCCGGCGTCTATGAGTACCTGCTCACCGTCATAGCCAGACTCGTCAACCGCCCGGGCGATCGCCAGGGCGATGTTCGACAACACAGTGTGGTCTTCGATGTTAATGGCTGTGTCCCTCCCTGTTCAGTCTTAAGTTATGACTACGCTTTGGCGGGCAATGATTATCGCGATACCCCAACTAACCCGATCATACATCGCCCC
>JBBWVW010000009.1:0-54627 GCA_050256425.1 Arenicellales bacterium
AACATATTCCGTGCGACGCCATATCCGCTGCCACTGGTGATCCGCATGATGGAAAAGCACCCCTTGGGTTCGCAGCTCTTTATGCCGCTGCAGGGGCAGGCCTATCTGGTGGCGGTTGCGTCATCATCGGATCAAGCGGCCCCGGCGGATATATCGGTTTTTGTTGCCCAGGGACACCAGGGGGTGAATTTTTACCCCGGCACCTGGCACCACCCGCTGCTGGTATTGTCTGGGCAGCAGGATTTTCTGGTGATTGACCGAGGCGGCGCGGGCGAGAACCTGATCGAGCACGATCTGGATACCCCCCTCGGGGTCACACTGGACTAATCACAGGATGTTTGCATCCTGGCCTGAAGTGTCAGCGATCGTAGCCGGGTACAATGAGCCGGGTTTTACTTGGAGGGGGCCGATATGAAGGTGTTTTGTACAATGCTGGTGGCCGGCACCTTGCTGGCTGTTTCGATACCCGCGGCAGCGCTGCTGCCAGGGGAGGCCAAGGACGGAAAACCGCTGCACGACAACTTCTGCACCGCTTGTCATGTCAGCATGCTCGGCGGTGACGGCAATAGCATATATACCCGTGATACCCGCCGGGTACAAAGCATTGAGGGGCTGATGGGCCAGGTCGCGTTTTGTAATCAGCAGACCCGTGCCGGCCTGAACGAGCACGAAGTCGACGACATCATTGCTTACCTTAACGAGGCCTTCTACCGTTTCGAGACCGACTAAGCCTTCAGGGCCGCAGGATCACCTTGAAAGATGTCAGCGCGCGATCTACCGAATACGGTGTACCGTTTTTACGAACAGGAGTTCGGGGTGCCCATTGTCGGTAAGCGTGAGCGGCTGCGGGCTGCCACCGCAACCCAGAGCGAGGCGCGCTACCTGCATGTCGAGGTGGGTAGGCCGCTTCTGGAGATTGAGTGCGTCGCCTACAGTCACCGCGCTCAGCCGATCGAATGGCGTGTCAGCCGCTGCCTGACCGACGAGCACTATTACTGCAATCCGCCCGAATCAGCGTAAGTTATAGTCGCTGACCGTGGCAATGGACTTCGATTACATCATCGTAGGGGCAGGCTCGGCCGGCTGCGTGCTGGCGAACCGCCTGTCGGCCAGTGGTCGTCACCGGGTATTGCTGCTCGAGGCGGGCCCCAAAGACCGCTACCTGTGGCTGCATATCCCGATCGGTTATGCCAAGACGATGTTTCATCCACGCTACAACTGGTGCTATGACACCGAGCCCGACCCGGGTATGAACGGCCGTTCGATTTACTGGCCACGGGGAAAAGTGCTGGGTGGTTCCAGTGCGATCAACGGGCTGATCTACGTGCGCGGTCAGCGTGAGGATTACGATCACTGGGCGGCGCTGGGCAACAGCGGCTGGTCCTGGGACGACGTCTTGCCGTATTTCATCCGCTCCGAGCGTAATCAGCGCGGCGCTGATGACTTTCATGGCGATCGCGGCCCGCAAGGGGTGTCTGATGTGGACCGGCCTAACACGTTGGCTCGGGCTTTTATTGCCGGCTGCGTTGAGGCGGGTTACCCGGCCAACGATGATTTCAACGGCGCATCTCAGGAAGGCGCAGGCCTCTACCAGCTGATCACCTGGAAAGGCAGACGTTGCAGCAGCGCGACAGGGTATCTCAAGCCCGCCCGGAAACGGCACAACCTGGCGGTTGAAACCAATGCCCATGTTTGCCGGCTCGAGTTCTCCGGTACCCGGGCCGATACCGTGGTCTACCATCAGCACGGTCAAGAAAAGCGGGCACTGGCTGGACGTGAGATCATCCTGAGTGCCGGCGCCCTGCAGTCACCACAGTTGCTGCAGCTTTCAGGCATTGGTGATGCCGCGCTGCTCAAGGCGCATGGTGTCGAGGTACTGCGTCATCGCCCTGGGGTAGGACAGAACCTGCAGGATCATCTGCAGGTGCGGGTGATTCACCGCTGCAATCAGCCGCTGACCACCAACGACGATATGCATAGCTGGTGGCGCCAGCTGCGCATGGGCCTGCAGTATGTGTTTCAGCGTGCTGGGCCAATGGCGGTCGGCATCAACCAGGCCGGCGCCTTCCTTAAAACCCGTGTTGAGCTTGATCGGCCCGATATCCAGTTTCACTTCGCAGCCCTGTCGGCTGATCTGCCTGGTGCACCGCTGCACGATTTTTCAGGCTTTACATCCTCGGTCTGCCAGTTGCGCCCCAGCAGCCGCGGACACCTTGAGATCACCAGCGCCGATCCCTTTGCCAAGCCCGCGATACATCCGGGTTATCTTTCCACCGAGCAAGACCAGCAGGCAATCGTGGCCGCTCTGCGGGTAGCCAGGCGCATCGCTGCCCAGCCCGCGCTGGCTCACTATATTGTGGATGAGTACAAACCTGGGCTCTCGCTGGAGCGTGATGATGAGCTACTGGAATTTGCACGCGATACCGGGGTAACGATCTTTCACCCCTCGGGCACCTGCCGTATGGGCGCTGATGATGATGCGGTGGTGGATTCCACGCTTAAGGTACGTGGTGTGGCCGGCTTGCGGGTGGCGGATTGCTCGATCATGCCGACCTTGGTGTCAGGTAACACCCATGCCCCGGCGGTCATGATTGCCGAGAAAGCCTCTGATCTGATCCTGACAGACGCGGGTGATTAAGACCCCAGGGCTAGTCCTTGAGCTGCGCAAAAAGCACCGCTGAAGCGACGGCGCGGCGCCAGGTGTTCAGCAGTGCCTGGCGTTGTGGCTCATCCATTTTCGGTGTGAACGTGCGTTCACCGTGCCAGAGGCCACCAAGTTCATCCAGTGAACTGAAAACTCCAGATTGCAGCCCGGCCAGGCGAGCCGCTCCCAGCGCTGTGGTTTCCAGTAGAACAGGGCGCTCGACCGGTGTATCGCTGATATCGGCGAGGAACTGCGCCAGCCAGTCGTTGCGCGCCATGCCGCCGTCGATGCGTAGCAGTGCGGGAGATTGGCCACTATCCTCGGCCATGGCCTCAAGCAGCTCGGCGCTCTGGTAGCAGACCGCTTCGAGCGTAGCGCGCGCGATGTGTGCTGGGGTGGTAGCACGGGTCATACCGAGCAGCGCGCCCCGGGCGTGGGGGTTCCAGTGCGGCGCACCCAGCCCGGTAAACGCCGGCACCAGGTAAACCCCTTCGTTGGAATCCAGTCCCGCTGCCAGAGTTGCGGTTTCGCCCGCAGAGTCGACCAGTCCCAGTTCATCGCGCAGCCACTGGACGCTGGCACCGGCCATAAAAATAGACCCTTCCAGTGCGTAGGTTGTTTCGCCCTGGAGCCGGTAGGCAACGGTGGTCAGCAGACGGTGGCGCGAAGCCAATGCTTCAAAGCCGGTATTCAGTATGGCAAAGCAGCCAGTGCCATAGGTGCTTTTCAGCATGCCTGGAGCGAGGCAGGCCTGGCCGACCAGGGCGGCCTGCTGGTCGCCCACCAGCGCACCGACAGCGATGGATTGGCCCAGCACGGCGGCGTCGGTAGTGCCGAAATCTGCTGCACTGTCCTTCACCTGCGGCAGTACGGATGCGGGTATGTTGAACAGGGCCAGCAGCGTGTCATCCCAGTCCTGCTGGTGGATGTTAAAAAGCGAAGTGCGCGAGGCATTGGTTGCATCGGTCGCATGCACCTTGCCACCGGTCAGGCGCCACAACAAAAAGGTATCGACCGTGCCAAAGGCCAGATCGCCTTTTTCGGCGCTCTGGCGGGCACCCTCCACGTGATCGAGAATCCAGGCGATCTTGGTGGCAGAGAAATACGGATCCAGCAGCAAACCAGTGCGGGCGCTGACTTCAACTTCATGGCCAGCCTCGCGCAATCGCTCGCAGGTATCTGCGGTGCGCCGGTCCTGCCAGACAATTGCGTTGTATATCGGTTCACCGCTGGCGCGATCCCATACCACGGTAGTTTCGCGCTGGTTGGTGATGCCTATACTGGCGAGGGTGCCTTGTGCCTGGGAAAGCACCGCCTGGGTGACAGCAAGCGTAGATGACCAGATATCTGATGGATCGTGCTCCACCCAGCCATCCCGAGGGTAGAGTTGGGCAAATTCCTTTTGCGCGACCTGAAGCGGTCGGCCGCTCGCATCAAACAGGATCGCGCGTGAACTGGTAGTGCCTTGATCAATAGCGAGTAGAAGGGGGGTCTGGATCATTTCAGTATGAAAACGCTTGGGTTTGCAGTTCCCTTGACTGGTACGGATCGCCTATCCTACCTAACCCGGAAGTCTCGAACTACCTTCACTCGGTAACGCCCTTGTGCGCCTGACTCACAATCAACCCTGATAGCATGAGTTTGCGCGCTACCCACAAATCACAACTCCAGGACGGTGAGTTCGATGTGCTGGTGATTGGTGCAGGCATCAACGGTGCGGCTTCGGCGTCGGCGTTGGCTCATCGTGGTTTGCGTACCGCGCTGGTCGACGCGCGCGATTTCGCTGGCTACACCAGTCAGAGCTCTTCCAATCTTATCTGGGGCGGTATCAAGTATCTCGAGACCTTTGAGTTCGCTTTGGTGCGACGTCTTTGTTCCAGCCGTAACGTGCTGATGCGCGCTTACCCGACTGCAGTGCGGGAAACTCGCTTCCTGGCGGCTATCTCACGTACGGCGCCACGCTCGCGCCTGGCGGTCTGGTTGGGGGCCTGGCTTTATTGGTTTCTGGGCAGTTGCAAGACACGGATCCCGCGCCTGTTATCGCGCGATGCACTCAAACGCGCTGAACCGGTTGTCAATGCTGGCGTGACTCAGGGCGCAGTGGAGTACTCTGATGCGCTTCTGGTCGATGGTGATGCCCGTTTTGTTTATTCGCTGGTGCGCCGGGCTGCGGACGCTGGTTGTGTCACGGTCAATTACCTTAACGTCGTCAATGCCCAGCGCAGTGGGGAATATTGGCGGGTAGATCTCCTCGACAGTGTGGATGGCGGGCAGATGAGCACCCGGGCGCGGGTGATCATCAATGCGGCCGGGCCTTTTGCCGACCCGCTTGCTGGACTCACTAATGTTGTGACGGGTTTGCGTCATGCGCTTTCGAAGGGTATTCACCTGATCACCGATCGCTTGTCGGCACAGTCTCGGGTGTTGGCCTTTTATGCAGATGATGGTAGACCCTTTTTTGTGATTCCCCTGGGCAATCGTGCCAGCATCGGTACGACCGATACTCCGGTCGAGACACCAACCGTGATCGTTGACGAGGCCGACCGGGATTTTGTATTGAGCAACATCAACGCGCGTCTGGATCTGAAGAGTCCACTCAGCCGTAGCGACGTGATAGACGAACGGTGTGGTGTCAGGCCGCTGGCAGTAGACCCGCGGGAAAAAGGTGATGTCGGCGGCGATTTTCTTTCGTTGTCACGCAAGCACGTGATCGAAACAGATGCGGGGCGTGCGTGCGTTAGCATATACGGCGGCAAACTGACTGATTGTCTCGATGTGGGGACCGAGGTCCGTGATGCGGTGTTGTCTTTGGGCGTGGTGGATCCAGGTGGCACGCGCGGTTGGTATGGCGAGAGCGGTACCCGTATCCGTAATGCTTTTTTGGCGAAAGTGCGACTCTTAAGGGATGAGGGCGCTGTTTTTGGTGAAGCCCAGTCCGAACGGCTGTGGCGCTGCTATGACTCACGGGCGCTTACACTTGTGGAGAAGTTTGAGGATGAACCAGATACCCGGGAAGTGATTCTGGTTGCCGATGGCATCACTCGAGGGGAGCTTGAGCTGGTACGCGATACCGAGATGGTCGTCAGGCTTGAAGACTTTCTACGGCGGCGCACGCTATTGACCCAGACCCGCGGTAAAAATGAACTTGCCGGCCCGGCGATGATGCAGGTATGCGAGATACTTTTTGGTTCCAAGGCTTCGGTGCGTTACCAAGAGTACTTCGGTACAAACTCTAATGAGGAGGCATAACATGGTTGGCGCTATACATTCGCTACAGCAGGTAAGCTTGCCGATACTCGATACGGCTGATCTTTTCCCAGTTCATCGGATCTACTGCGTCGGACGCAACTACGCGGCGCATGCAGTAGAGATGGGCCACGACCCGGACCGCGAGGCGCCGTTCTTTTTTCAGAAAAACCCGGACAATCTTGTGAGTGATGGGGGTGAATTCCCTTATCCCGCACTCAGCAATGATGTGCAGCACGAGATCGAACTGGTAGTGGCTTTGCAATCCGGCGGTTTCGAGATTGCAACTGACGCGGCGCTGAACCATGTTTTTGGTTACGCGGTGGGCTTGGATATGACACGACGTGACCTGCAGGGCGAGATGAAGCGCCAGGGGCGACCCTGGGAGATTGGCAAAGCCTTTGAGCGCTCGGCGCCATGTTCAGCGATCACACCTGCTTCGAGCATTGGCCATCCTCAGGACGGGACCATTAGTTTGCAAAGAAACGGTACGCTCTGTCAGTCGGGCGACCTCGCGCAGATGATCTGGAAAGTCCCCGAGATCATCAGTGAACTGTCCCGGTATTTTCTGCTGACACCCGGTGACCTGATTTTTACCGGCACGCCAGCAGGGGTGGGCCCCGTGCTCTGCGGCGATACTCTGGATGGTGTGATTGACGGGGTCGGTTCGCTCTCGGTGACTGTGGTTTAACGAGATAGAGCCAGCCCGGGTAGGCACGAGTGTGACAGACAAAGGTATTCAGTTAGAGCAGGAAATATTTAACTAACTGAAAAAATAGAGAAAAACTCATAACCCTTTGAAGATCTGATTTTCAGCGTGAGTAGTTCTTGACAGTGTTTAAGAAAATACTTATATTCAATTTTCCTTATTTAAACTTTTTTTGGAAATAAACCCATGAAACACTGGAAGCACTTTTTTGCACCGACCTTGATCGCTGTGATGTCGCTGGGCCTGGTTGCCCCGACCACAGTTGCTGAGGAAGTGGTTGGTGAGCCGACCTGCGATGTCGCCGACCCCTACTGCCACAATTTTGCCAAGGCGAAAGAGTACTACCTGGAACTGGGTAATACCGAGGAAAGCTTTGAAGCGCTGGCGCAGCATCTGCGTGTGTTTACTGATTTTGGCCTGATGGCCCGCGTTATGGGTGACCCGGAAGAAAGCGCCAAGCTGATGGCGGTATTGGCGGATCCCGACGCGATGCACCTGATGCTGCGTGGCATGCAGGAGCCGGTCATGTGGGATACCTGGGTCAAGCAGTTGACCAACCCACAAACCTATATTGAGATGAGCCTGGTCGCGATCAACCCGATGACCTACATCAAATGGATGACATCGCCGGTTAACGGTGACGTCTACAGCGCCCTTAAGCCTTTCGTTCAGAGCGAGCTGTATGCCGACTGGGCCAACAAGGGAACACAGGTCAAGTTCTACGAGCCGACCTGGTCGTTCATGAATCCGCAGTGGACCGTGGATCGCCTGGCCTGGACGATTGATCCGAAGACCTACGTCAATCCATTTACCTGGATCATCGATATCATCTAAGCTATAGCCCTTGGCAGTTAAGTTTCTGGCTGAACGCCTGAATAAAGCCCCTTGCCTTGCGGCAGGGGGCTTTTTTTTGCCCTTTAACCCCACTAATATTCACTGCGCCCATGCCGGTGGCCGACAATACCAATACCACCGTGGGCTACCAAGGAGAATCACCTGGATATCAGTTATCACCAAGTTACGCTGACAAAGCGTCACCCGCTGCGCATCAGTCGTGGCGAAAGCGCAGGGTCAGTGAATCTTTTCGTTAACGTCAGCGACCACAGCGCAACCGGTCTGGGTGAGGCGGCGCCCGGTCACCTGACGGGTGCCGACACCGCGCAGGATTGCCAGGATCAGATAAGTGCTTTTTTAAAAACGCATCCACAAGCCTTGGATAACCCGTTCGATGGCTGGCGGGCTGCGCAGGAGGCGCAGGTTGCGCCGTGCGCCTGGGCGGCCGTTGATATCGCCCTGTGGGATCACCTGGCCCGTCGGGTGGGACAGCCACTGTACCGGCTGCTGGGGCTGCCGCACCGTGCCGTGGCGACGTCGGTAACGATCGGGATTCTGCCGCCCGAAGTCGTGCGCGAGCGGGTTCCGGAGGTTATCCAGCGCACCGGCGCACGCTATCTTAAGGTGAAACTCGGCAGTCCCGAAGGCCTCGAGGCGGACCAGGCAATGTATGCCGCGGTGAAAGAGGCCGCACGCAACTACGCTGTGACGCTAAGGGTCGACGCGAACGGCGGCTGGGACCTGGCGGGTGCACAATCCATGATGTTATGGCTCAAGGAGCGTGGCTGCGATTATGTTGAGCAGCCTTTGCATCACCAGGCCAACGATCAGTTGCCTGCACTTTTCGCCGGACGGGCTTTGCCGATATACATTGACGAATCCTGTAATTTTGCGAAGGATGCAGCGCGCTTGGCGGGATGTATTGACGGTGTCAATCTCAAGTTGATGAAGTGTGGCGGTATCAGCGAAGCTTTGCGTATCGTTGCCACCGCTCGGGCCCATAATCTTAAGACGATGATCGGCTGCATGGGTGAATCCTCGGTCGCTATAGGCGCCGGCGCCTCTCTTGGTGCACTGTTTGACCATATCGATCTGGATTCGCACCTCAACCTGTTGCCTGATCCCGCTTCGGGGCTTTGTCTTGATGCGGGCGTGGTCAACGTTGATGCGAAGCGACCTGGACACGGAGTCACACTGACATGCTGAAGTCTGACCAGAGACTGGTCATCCATTTTTCCGAACAGATTAACAAGCTGAACGGCAAGATGGGGCACGGCGTGCTGCGTTACTCACGCAACCCGATTGCCTGTGCTGTTGACTTCAATCACGGCGGCTGCAGTACCCGTGAACTGCTGGGTTTCGGGCCGGATGTGCCGGTGGTGTCCTCGGTTGCCCAGGCTGTAGATGTTGGTGGTGAGGTGCTGGTACTGGGGATGGCGCCTTCTGGTGGCCGCCTGCCACCGGAGATGGTGGCAGAGGTAGATCAGGCCGTGGCGTCGGGGATGAGTGTGATTAACGGCCTGCATGAGCAACTTGGGCCTCGGTATCCGGATCTGAAGACGGGCCAGTGGGTCTGGGATATCCGCCGGGAGCCCCAAGGCCTGGGCATCGCCTGGGCGCGGGCGGCCGGGCTGTCGAATCGACGAGCGCTGCTGGTCGGAACCGATATGGCAGTTGGAAAAATGACGGCTGGCCTTGAGATCTGGCATGCGTCGCTCAAGCGCGAGATCCGTGCCGAGTTTCTGGCGACCGGGCAGATCGGTATCCTGATCAGCGGTAAGGGGATCCCCCTGGATGCGATCCGGGTGGATTATGCCTGTGGTGCAGTGGAGGGGATGGTGATGGATGCCGCTGATGCGGAACTGGTGATCGTTGAGGGTCAGGGCTCAATCGTACATCCCGGCAGTACCTCGACACTGCCGCTGATCCGTGGCTCGTGCCCCACACACCTGGTGTTGTGCCATCGTGCTGGTATGACTGAGCTTGATACCGTGGGTGTAGCCATTCGAGTGCCGCCGCTGAACGAGGTCATTGCACTGTATGAAGATCTGGCCAGTGCATGCGGTACCTTTACCCGACCGCTGACGGCTGGAATTGCACTGAATACCGCACATCTTGATGCAGATGACGCGGCACGCGCCGTGGCGCAGATACACGATGAAACCGGCCGACTCGTGGTCGACCCGGTGCGAGATGGTGCCGATGCGCTGGTTGACGCATTGATGCGCTGAACCTGGCCGGGGCCGAAAAAACGCAATCAATGCCTGGTTAAACCACAATAAAGCAGTTTTTTTCGTGTTGCGCCTGTTTTGTCTGTAAAAACAGGCTAATTTGGACTGAATGAAAAGGGTATTTATCTCGATACGGTATCTGCCTCAGTGGTAAAATACGGGTCCCTCAATAGCATGGAGATAACCTCATCATGCAGTTTCTAGACAATATTCGTCGGTGGGTTGGCGCATTGGCTGAGTTGGGTATTTCAATCATTGCGCTAGGAGTTGTTTTACAGGTTCTTTTCGGAGACGAAACAGGTGCAGTTCCTTTCTTACCCGTAGATGTACTTGGAAGTGTTGTCGGATTTGTTGGTGCTTTGGGAAGCGAAGGGCTGGTCGGTCTGGTAGCTCTGGGCATTTTGTGGTGGGCATATAACAAGAGATCTGCATAGGTTATTTTTGAGCACTAAGAGCAGTTTTGTAAGAGGGGGCATCGCCCCCTCTTTTTTCTGGACCCGGGTCCAGACGAGGATCCTTGGGGTGTCAGTCAGTGCTAGTGCGCTTCTTTGTCGCCAAAGCCAGCCAAGAGCAGTCCGGCAATAAAGGGCTCGATGCCTTGCGAGTTTTGGTAGGGCTGGAAAGCTCGGGTGTCGTTCACCGTATAGCGCGGCACCTCGGCCATCACGGCATCGCGCTCAGCGGCCGCTCGGTCCATATCGCCCAGTTGTGCGTAACTGGCCGCGAGTACCCGACGATGAAATCGGTTGGGGTTGTCGATTCTCAGCAGTGCCTGCACAGCATCCACATATCGGGCGGTGTTGTAGCAGGCAATCGCCAACCCCCACAAGTACCATGATGGCGGAAAGGGGTTGTGGGCCAGCGCTTTGTCGAACTCGGTGAGCGCTGACTCGGGTTCACCGGTGAAGATCAGGACGAGCCCTTTGCCGGCGAGCGCATCGGCGTGGTTGGGATTGAGGTTGATGGCCTGGCCCAGGTGAGCCATGGCTTCAATGTAATGCCTGCGCCACAGGTAGGTGATGCCGAAGACGGCATGCGCCAGGCTATCGGCTGGATCAAGCTCAAGCGCGTGACTCGCATAGTGTGCCGCCTGGGGAATACAGGCGTTTGGATCGTCTGACCACATCATCAGGAAGTCCGCCAGATAGGTCAGTGCGAGACCCGAGAGCGCGGTCGCGGACGCTGAATCGGTGCGGAGCACCTTTTGGAAAAGTTCTCGGGCTGTTTTGGTATCGGCTGGCTCACGCATCCGGTAGACCAACCGGCGAGCCCGGATTGTGTCCGCATAAGCGCTGACCTCAGACTTTGTTGCTGAGTTTCGAATGGCGTTTTGTTCAATATTGCCGATCAGTGTCATTACGATGTGCCGGGTAATCTCGTCCTGTATTCCCGGTAGATCTGTCATGACGGCATCAAAGGTCTCAGACCACAAGTAGTTGCCGGCTGGAATCTCCAGTAGGTTCACGACCAGGCGGAAGCTGTCAGCGCGCTTTCGGAGGGTGCCTTCAACCAGATAGCGTACACCGAGACGTTGGCCCAGATCAGCTTTGTTCTGTGACTGGTTATGCTGTGTCAGTGCAGTGTGCGATGCGAGGACGAACAATTGGCGAAACCGTGACAGGGCGCCGATCAGATCTACGGTAAGCGCCTCACCCATGTTGTCCAGGGACAGATTGTTATCAAGGCTGGCAAACGGTAGCACCAGGATTGCGAGCCGGGTGTCGGTGATGTTGTCGGCTCTGCGCTGTGGTATCTCATAATCTGTGTGCAACAGGTGGGCGTGGATCGGCACGGCAATGTTGCGAAGCGATTGATCGCCGATGGATTCGAAACGCACATCCAGGTTGTCGCCTATGACCTCGCGCGCTGATTGCGAGATACAGATGCCCCCAGGGGGGGCGATCTCCTGCAGCCGGGCAGCGATGTTTACGCCGTTGCCGAAAGCCTGGTCACCATCGACAATGACCTCTCCCAGGTTGATTCCAATGCGGGCCCGCAAGCGCTGGTGTTCCGGTACGTTCTCGTTAGCTACGGCCAGTTGCTTGTGCAGGGCAATGGCGGCTATCGCCGCAGCGCTGGCAGTAGGGAATACGGCCAGCAGGCTGTCACCGGCTGTGTTGACCAGTTGTCCGGCGTTGCTGGCAATAACGATGCGCGCGTGGGCAAAGCCCTCTTTCAGCGCGTGGAAGGTCGCTTCTTCATCCTGCCAGGTCAGACGGGAAAAGTCGACGATATCCCCATGCAGCACCGCCAGCAGCACTCGTTCAGTTTTTTCTTTAGTTGCGCCCATGGCAGATGCCCAACAGGGTTGATGGTGATTCCAGTCGCTGGTCAGCAGCCACCGCCTTAGAGTGCTGACTTTGCGAAAGTCCGATGCTCGGCAAGAATGGGTTCTTGGCAAGTCCGTAACCCAACTGGAGAAAGTGTATGTCAAGCACAACAGGCTCGTATACCTTGTATAACTGCACCTCGGTAAAAGATTACTTCCGGCAGAAGGTGACTGATGCGATCGATGAAGAAAGTGTCAGCGTAATGGAAGATACACAGGCGTACTTAGTCAACCTGCTGACCTTTTACTCACGCACAGATCATTTTTTTGAGCACACGGCCCAGGGACTGGAGCTGCGACCCCTCGCGCTCGTCTACGGCGAGGCACTCTCAGCCAAGACAGCCACTGAGCGTGCTGTTGCGCTGCGCCGGGTCGGCGATGTGGCACTGTTTGTGGCGGGGGTATTTCGGCACAGTTTCAGCCGCAAGCCAGTAGGGGTGGACTATTACATTGCCATGGGCGGTAATGCTTACGAGCACCTGTCACTCGCCTGCAGTCGAACCAGCCAGGGCGCTGGGGCGGTTTTTTCGGAATTGGGAACAAAGTTTGCGCTTCTGGCCGAAGTGCTGACACGCACTTTTGAACAAGGCGTAGAGAGCGACACGGACCTGCTCGCAGTTTATGAGCGCTGGCGCCGGACTGGCAGCGCGCGTTATGCCAGACAATTACAGCGAGTTGGCATAAACCTTGGGGTTTCTTCCCGCCGGGCGCACTGAGTGCGCTCCCTGAGTCGGCTGCAGCACTGGCTGCAGACCGTGTACGAGATCAACGTCGATTACGACGTAATGGACTTTCTTGTGACAGATCAGGCGGTGGCTTGCGCTTTGCAGGGAGATAACAACCGACCGGATTGCCCGGAAAAGCTGTTGTTGCAGCAGACCCCTGAAAAGTTGGGCATTTCGCTTTACCTGGCGCCTGAGGTAATCACCGGCCTGGCGACCGGTAACGCTGTCGCCAACGCCCGTGATGCGCAGGTGTTTTGTTATGCCATCGAAGGCGTCAGCCACTTTCTTTATCTGGTTTGGCGCGCCGGTTTTGATCGCACGCTGACACAACTCGAACTGGAACTGCAGGCAGAGATAGATAAGTTCATCGGTTTGCTGGTTCTGGCTGGAGGTCGACACTCTCCCGACGCGGCGTCACTGCACTCTTGGCTTTTTGAAAACGTGGCCTTCGAAAGCGGGCTGGACTGTGAGGCGCGGGCCCGCTACCAGGCGGCCAACTTTTATGCCAGTCACTATTGCGGCCAGCTGGATCGCCGATACCTGAGAGCTCAGGACGGGCCGGGGCTGACCCGGGAGTTGCGTCGTTTTTATCGACAGGATCAGCGTGGCAAGCTGGCCATGATCAGATCACTTGCGGCCTGACGATCTTCTTGTCGTTGAGATCCTGCTGCGGCCCCCGGGCCCACCTCATCGGCAGGTGTTGGCAAACACATTCAATTAAACAATCGTTTACCTATACAATATCGCGTTCTTTGGCAGATTAACCCGCCTGGCGGGAGATGCTCGATGCGAGAACAAGTGTTGTTGATGGATACCACTTTGCGGGACGGGGAGCAGACCCAGGGGGTCTCGTTCGCACCGGACGAGAAGGTCAGCATTGCCCGTGCGCTGCTGCACAACCTCAAGGTGGATCGTATTGAAGTTGCTTCCGCCGGAGTCTCACACGGCGAAAAAGAGGCGGTGACTCGTATTCATGACTGGGCCGCAAGTAACGAGTGCCTGGACCGGGTCGAAGTGCTGGGCTTCACGGATCAGCGGCGCAGTGTCGATTGGCTGATGAGCGCCGGTGGCCGGGTGCTTAACCTGTTGACCAAGGGCAGCGAGAAGCATTGCACTGAGCAGTTACGCAAGACCCTTGATCAGCATCTGGACGACATTCAGCGTACTGTGGCTTATGCGCACGACCAGAATCTGTCGGTTAATGTTTATCTGGAAGACTGGTCCAATGGGTATCGCGACAGTCGCGATTACGTGTACCGGATGGTGGAAGGCCTGGTGGCCATGAACATCGGTTACCTGATGCTGCCCGATACGCTCGGCGTGATGAGCCCGCAAGAAGTGACCACTGCCGTTGGCGATATGTGTCATCGTTTCCCTGAGCAGGATTTTGATTTTCATCCGCACAACGATTACGGGCTCGCCACCGCCAACGCCATTGCCGCAGTACAGTCCGGTGTCGCATCCATTCACGTAACGCTGAACTGCTTGGGTGAACGGGCCGGCAACGTCTCACTGGCTGAAGTGGCTGTCGTCCTTAAGGATAAGCTCGGGGTAAGTGTGGCGATAGACGAATCCAAGATTCACGATCTCAGCCAGATGGTCGAGAATTTCTCCGGCAAGCGGGTCGCTGCGAACTCACCCATTATTGGCAGCGATGTGTTTACCCAGACCAGCGGTATCCATGCTGATGGTGACCGCAAAGGTCGGCTCTACCAGACCGAACTCAGCCCGAGCCGCTTTGACCGTCAGCACAGTTATGCGCTGGGCAAGATGAGCGGCAAGGCATCACTGACCAAGAATCTGGAGGAGCTTGGCATTGAGTTGTCCGAAGACAATCAGCGCAAGGTGCTGCAAAAGATCGTGGAGATAGCCGACACCAAGGCAACCATCACCATCGAAGATCTGCCCTTTATCATTGCTGATATTCTGGAAAGTGGCGACTACCGGCATATCGAACTTCTGAACTGTTCGATTACCAGCGGTTACGAGATTGAGTCGACTGCCAGCATACGAGTGCGGGTCGGTGATCAGATCCACAAGTCATCGGATTCGGGCAACGGCGGTTTTGATGCCTTTATCAAGGCGATGAAAAAAGTGCTGGAGCCGGATGGCTTTGTGTTCCCGGAGTTGACAGATTTCGAGATCCGCATTCCCAAGGGCGGTCATACCAGCGCCCTTACCGAATGTTTTATTAGTTGGGATGACAAAGGCCGCGAGTTCAAGACGCGGGGCGTGCACGCCAATCAGGTTTTTGCCGGCGTCAACGCGGCCCTGCGCATGCTCAATATGAAAATGCACCAGGACGTACCCGGCAGCGAATCACAACCGCTGGATACGCCGGAGTAAAACGCGTTACCCGTTGCTGGGCATTGATTCCAGCGCTGTTACTACCCGGTCACCAAATTCACTGGTGCTGATCTGTCTTTCCGCATTACCGCGACGTGCCAGGTCAGGGGTGGTGTAGCCATCGATGAAAACGCTTTGCATGGCCTGCCACAGGTTGCGGGCCTCGGCTTCCATGCCAAAACTCATTTGCAGCATCATCGCCACCGACCCCAGCATTGAGTAGGGATTGGCGATGCCTTGCCCGGCGATATCGGGTGCGGAACCGTGCGAGGGCTCGTAGTAGGATTTTTCCGGGCCGACACAGGCCGAAGGCATTAAGCCGAGTGATCCGAGGATTCCGCCGCACTGGTCGCTGAGAATGTCACCGAACATATTCTCCATTACCATGACATCAAATCGGGTCGGGTCAAGGCACAGGTAGGTGGCAGCCGCATCGACCAGCACATGTTCAACCTGTACGTCCGGGTAATCCACGCGAACTTCTTCAAGGATCTCGTTCCACAGTACGCTGGACTTAAGCACATTGCTCTTGTGCACGTTGTGCAGCACCTTCTTGCGCTGCGATGACAACTTGAAAGCCACCTCGAGTACCTGGCGGATCTGGTCTTCGTCGTACTCGAGCACCTCGTGGACGTAGCGCCGTCCAGAATCATTGACACCAGTGGTCTTAGCGCCGAAATACAGGCCTCCCACCAGTTCACGGATAATGACCAGGTCGATACCGTCACCGATGATCTCCGGGCGTAACGGCGAAAAGTGGGCAAGACTCGGCGGCAGGGTGACCGGGCGGAAGTTGGCGTAAGTCTGGTAGCGCCGGCGCAGCGGCAGTAACGCACCGCGCTCGGGCTGCTCATCGACGGGAATCTTCTGTGATTCCTCATGACTCAAGCCGATCGTCCCTTTAAGAATGGCGTCGGCCTCGTCGCAGATGGCGATCGATTCGTCAGGAAACGATTTGCCGGTCTCGAACCAGGCGCAGGCACCAAACAGGGCAGGCCTAAGATCAAAGGAAACCTTGTTACGCTGTTCGACCAGTTTCAGGATCTTGACCGCCTCGACCATGATCTCGGGACCTATGCCGTCACCGGCCAGCAGAGCAATTTTATGTGTTGTCATGTTATCGGGGGCTTGCGGCCCTTGGTGGCGTTACGGGTTATTCGCAGGCATCACCGATGCCGTTGTGATCCTGGTCAGACTGTTCCGGGTTGAAGTATCCGGCGCAATTGTCGAGTGCGTCGAGTATCCCATCCTCGTCAAGGTCATCGCAGATCAGGACATCGTCCTCATCTTCGATCAGGGGGTAAATCTGGCGCACGGTGCCTGCCTCGGTCGCGGTCATTGCCAGTCCAGTTATCAGGATGGCCAGTAGCGTGCCGATCAGCGCTGAGTGCGGTCGGGGAGCGATTCTATCTGTCGACTCTCGAACAGTACATCGATACTCGGGGTTTACCATGGAATCTCCGCCCCGGTGTAATCAAAGAATTTGCCATTGTCATCCGGCCCAACCTTATCCAGCAGGGATTTCAGACCGATGGCACTGGCGGTTGTGTCTAGCGGCGCTGTGGGCCCACCCATATCGGTGCGTACCCACCCCGGATGCAGGGCGACCACAGAGATACTGTTGCACGCCAGATCATGAGCCAGGCTTCGCGTGACCGCATTGAGGGCAGCTTTGCTGGAGCGATAACTGTATGCACCGCCGGTGCGGTTTTCCGACAGGCTACCCATTTTGCTGGAGATCATCGCAACCGTAGCATGGCCGGTCGCAGCGAGGTTTGGCCGCAGCGCCCGGGTGACCATAAAGGGCGCGATCGTATTAACCCGTATCTCATTAAGCCAGGTGTCACTATCCAGCGTGTCCATGCTGTCGTCGCCCGAGGTATAGAGTCCAGCGTTATTAATGAGTAAATGCAGTGGTTGTTTGTCCAGGGTTGTCTGCATCACTGCGATTGCCTGTGCACTGGTTACATCCAGTGTCAGCAGTTCGACCTGATCACGGTATTGCTGTTGCAATGCAAGCAGATCATCTCCCCCGGTATTGCGGGCGGTGGCGACCACCCGGCTGCCCTCAGCAAGATACTGACGGGCCAGTGCAAACCCAATGCCCCGGCTAGCGCCGGTAATCAGTACATTGTGGTCCATAGTCACGAGCTAAAGTTATTTTTGGGTGGCGGGGGGAATCTTGGGCGGCGCAAATGCACTGACCATTTCGTCACGTGCAAGTGTCGCTTCGTCAGGTGTGCCGACGTCTACGTCATCCTGGCACAGCATCTGACCTCTGGCCACGTTGCGAACCAGGCGCATCCCGGCGGATAGCCCCAGTGGGACCGTCCGGGCAGACAGTGATTTTTCCGCCGGCATCTGTTGGCCAAAGACGCAGTGCCCTCCCTCGCCATCCAGTAATTCGCCGATCTTCAGATCCCGTTTAGCAATGGCGACCACATCTGACGAAAAACACATGGGTTGACCGGTCGGCTCACCTCGCAAGGCAACTGAGGCGATCGAGACGCCAAGCTCCAGTCCAATCATGTGTGTTGGCCGGTACAGCGCTCCGTATTGCCCGGTCTTGTCGGGCAGCATATGGTATTCACGCAGGCACCGGCGGGCATAGTCACTGCCTGGTTGTATCACTACGAAAGTACCCATGGCGAGGTGGTGGGCAACAGTCTCGCCGGCGCGCGTCAGTGACGACACCACTTCGGTTGTGCCTGAGCGCGTCAGCACACCGCCATCACTGCTGGGCTTGCAGATGTCGGCGAGTTCAAACCTCGACGCGCTGGGAAACTGCAGACCTGCGTCCTGGGGTATCAGGCCTGTTGCGTTACACACAGCGGTCATTTCAATAGCCGATTTGCTGCCATCGAGAAAAGAGTTAAACATCTGCAGGTTGATACTTTCTGGGTCATCGATATCCAGATATTGCTGGAGCACAGCCCAGACCGTATCGGGGGTGAGCGAATGATAATCTGGCAGGTAGCGGGTACCCTTGCCCGCAGCGGTGACTTCAAAGCCACAGCTGCGCGCCCAGTCCACATGTTCGCAGATCAACGCCGGTTGATCACCCCACGCCAGGCTATAGACTACGCCGGCACGGGTAGCCTCGAGCGCCAGTAACGGCCCGGCCAGGACATCGGCTTCGACATTGACCATCACAATATGGTGGCCAGCAGCGATCGCCTGGCGACAGTGGCTGATGCCCGCCCGGGGCATGCCGGTTGCCTCGATGACCACGTCGATCGCCCCGGAACTGATCAGGGCTGATGCGTTTTCGGTCAGGACTGTTCGGCCGCTGCCCAGGGCATCATCAAGGGTGGCGGCGCTGAACTGTTCAGGGGGCCATCCGGCAGCGGTGAGATTAATCTTGGCCCGACTGATATTAAGGTCAGCGATCCCGGCGACGTGAATGCCCGGGGTTCGCCGGGCTTGGGCCAGGTACATGGTGGCGAACTTGCCGCAGCCAATCATCACGACGCGAACCGGCTTATCGTCGGCCGCACGCTGGTTGAGCATTGTGGACAAGCTCATCAGATCAGCCTTAATCTACCGTGCGGGTCGAATCAGTGTTGAGCGGCGCGATCATCGCGGACCCGTTCCCAGGCGCTCCGGATTTCCTGGGTCTTCTCATTGGCAAGTTTGACCATCTCCTCAGGCATACCTTTGGCGACGAGTTTATCGGGATGGTGCTGGTTGGTCAGTCGGCGGTAGGCTTTTTTGACCTCCGCGTTGGTTGCGCTGGTGGAGATTCCGAGCACCCGGTAGGCGTCTTCAAGTGGCTGCATCCGGTGACCTGATTGCTGTTGGCCTGACGTTCCGGAGACCAGATTGACTAGTTGCTCGATCTCAGCGGTACTGAAACCGAGAACTTCACCCACATGGGCGAGGATGCGGTTTTCGGCCGGATCTATGCGGCCATCGGCCAGGGCTGCTTGCACCTGTATCTCCAGGAACATGCGCAGCAGTGTGGTACGTCTATGGCATTCGCTGCGAAACTGGCGCAGCACCGCATCGAGGGGAAAGTCGGGATCCTTGCCTTTTTGGAACAGGTCGATCGCCGCTTCACTCTGGGCTTTGCTCAGCCGCATCTGGCGCATCAAGTTGCGCGCGGCCTGAATCTCTTCTTCTGATACCTGCCCATCAGCCTTGGCCAGGTGACCCATGACTGAGAAAGTTGCGGTGAAAAACGCAGCCTGGGTACGTTCCTGCCCACCGGCGTCAAAGCCACCTGCGCCGGCGCGGCCCCTGCCACTGTCAAATTGATGGCCGATACTGCTGCCGAGCAGTGCGCCCAGCGGTCCACCCATCATGAAGCCTAGCGCACCACCGATCAGTTTACCCCACCACGCCATTTCATACGCTCCTAAAAACCATTAGTCGCAGATTGTAAAGGAGACCGGGCTGTGGACGCGTAGATCATGTTGTACAGCGCCATATCGGCAGGGCCGGGAGCGACTTCACCGCAGGGTGACCAACTCCTCGGCTGCAGTGGGGTGGATGGCCACAGTGTTGTCCAGATCCGCCTTGGTCGCGCCCATTTTTACCGCCACGGCGAAACCCTGGATCATCTCGTCGGCGGCTCGGCCAACGACGTGACAGCCGACCACTGTCTCTTGCACACCGGTGACTACCAGTTTGACAACAGTCGGTACGCGATGGTGTGTGACAGAGTAAAAAAGGTCGGTAAAGCGGCTCTGGTAAATCTTGACGTTGTCATGGCCGTAAGTTTGTCGCGCCTCATCTTCTGTCAGGCCAACGGTGCCGATCGGGGGGTGGGAAAACACCACGCTCGGGATATTCCGGTAATCCAGGTGCGCCTCATACTGGCCGCCAAAAAGTCGATCCGAAAGAAGCCTTGCGGCAGCAATGGCCACCGGGGTCAGGGCTTGGCGCCCGGTGACATCACCAACAGCATAAATCCCTGGCACAGTCGTGTTCTGCAATTCATCCGTGCGTATGTAGCCCGTACTGTCGGGTTTAATTCCAGTCGATGCCAAGCCCAGGGTATCAGTGGACGGATCGCGGCCGATGGCGTAGATAATGCAGTCGAACCCGCTTATCTCCCCACCGCCCTGGCGTTGCACCGCCAGCAGCCCATTTTCCTCGCGAACAATAGCGGCCATCTCCACGCAGGTCAGAATGTTGATTCCAGCGGATGCCATTTCGTCCATGACGCTCTCGCGCAGGGTGACGTCGAACCCACGCAGCAGGATGTCTTTGCGCAGCGCCATGGTGACATCGGACCCAAGCGCATTAAGCGCCCCGGCGAGTTCAGTCGCGATATACCCGGCACCAATAATCAGCGGGCGTCGGGGTTGGCTGTCAAGGCCAAAGAAGCCATCGCTGGTAATGGCAAGCTCCGCTCCGGGCACCTTGGGCACCATCGGCCGTCCGCCGGTCGCAATCAGGATGTGGTCAGCGCTAAGGCACTGGTCACCCACCCGAACGGTTGAGGTGGAATCAAACTGAGCCCAACCGGTATACAGTGATACCTTTGAGGATTCCAGGTTGCGCTGGTAGATGCCGTTCAGCCTTGAGATATATGCATCGCGCGCATCTTTGAACGATGCCCAGTCGAAGGTGGTATTTGGCAGGGCAAAGCCGTAGTCATCGGCTATAGCCAGAGTGTCGGCGAAGTGTGCGGCATTCCACATCATCTTCTTGGGCACGCAACCTACATTGACGCAGGTCCCGCCAAGTCGATGACTCTCAACGATCGCCGTGCGGGCGCCGTACTCGGCCGCGCGCCGCGCGCCTGCTATACCGCCGCTGCCACCGCCGATTACCAGGAAATCAAAATGTTCAGTCATGTTCCGAAGATCCCCAAATCAGCGTGCCAACCCGCGCGGGCGTCCGCAATGATAGAGTAATCGAAGTAACTTTGGCAGTGACGCGGATGTCCATGTGGACGGGTGGGGCGCCTGTCATGACCGATAGTGATCAATTTATGAGTAACCAAGATAGTCCCCTCACTGACAATCCTCTGCTGGATCTGAGCGGTTTACCGCGTTTTCGCGAAATCAAGCCGTCGGTGGTAGAGCCGGCACTCGATACTGTGCTGCACCAGCACCGCTTGCAGATACAGGCGCTTGAATTACACGCCGATGATGCGGACTGGGAGTCTTTTGCTGAACCATTGCAGGATATGGAAGAGCAACTGGAGCGAGTCTGGTCACCCGTGTCCCATCTGAATGCCGTGGATGACAGCAAGGCGTTGCGCATTGCGGTTGATGCCTGTTTACCGAAAATCAGTGCTTTCCAGAGCGAGGTTGGGCAGAACCGGGCTCTTTATCGCGGTTACCACTGCATCGCCGACAGCAGTGGGTTTACCGGGCTCTCGCCGGCACGGCGCAAGGTGGTACAAAACGCGCTGCGCGATTTTCGACTCGCCGGCGTAGAGCTCAAGGGATCGCCCCGGGAGCGTTTTCGTGAAATCGTGACCGAGTTGGCAAGTCTGGCCAACCGTTTCGAGCAGAACCTTCTGGACGCTACTGATCATTGGGTTCTTGATCTGGATGAGACGGTAGATCTTGCCGGACTGCCGGACAGCGTGGTCGAGCTGGCCCGTGAGGCGGCGAGCGTTGCAGGTGGTCCGGGTTGGCGGTTCTCGCTGCAGGCGCCGTTTTATCTGCCATTCATGATGTTCAGTGAGCACCGTAGGCTGAGGCGGCAGATGTACGAGGCTTACGTCACCCGGGCAAGTGAGGTCGGCCCTGATGCCAAGCGTTTCGACAGTGGTGATCTGATGGTTCAGATTCTCACTCGGCGTGGCGAGATGGCCCGGCTGCTGGGTTTTGCCAGTTACGCCGAGTATGCACTGCAGGATCGCATGGCTGGGTCACCACAGGAGGTCAGTGACTTTCTTGAGCGGTTGACTGCCTGCACCCGTCCCGTGGCGCAGGTTGAGTTTGACGAGTTGCGTGAGTTCGCAAGATCGACACATGGCCACGACGATTTGCAGGCCTGGGATATTCCTTATTACTCGGAGAAACTCAAACAGTCGCAATTTGCTTTTTCCGACGAGCAGGTCCGACCCTACTTTCCGTTGCCACGGGTACTCCAGGGGCTCTTTGCCGTGACCGAAAAACTTTTTGGCATACGCGCCGCTAAGGCTGACTGCGAGCACATCTGGCACGAAGACGTGCAGTTTTTTGAACTGCGGGATCACACCGGCGTGGTGCGCGGATGTTTTTTTCTCGATCTGTATGCCCGCGCTCACAAGCGCGGCGGCGCCTGGATGGCCGACTGTATTGGCCGGCGGCGTTTGGCCGATGGCACCCTCCAGTTACCGGCGGCTTTTCTGACCTGCAATTTCATGCCACCAGTAGGTGACAAGCCGTCGTTGTTGACCCACGATGATGTGGTTACGCTGTTTCACGAGTTTGGCCACGGCCTGCATCACCTCCTGACGCAGGTCGACGAGCCCGCTGTCGCGGGTATCAGCGGTGTTCCCTGGGATGCGGTGGAACTGCCGAGCCAGTTTCTGGAGAACTGGTGCTGGGCGCCTGAGGCATTAGCGGCGGTCTCCGGGCACTACCAGACCGGGAAGCCGCTGCCGGATGATTTACTCGGTAAGCTACGCGGCGCCCGCAATTTCCATAGTGCGTTACAGATGTTGCGGCAGTTGGAGCTCGCGGTTTTTGACATGGCTGTACATGGTGCCGAGCCACTGCCCACGACGCAGGCCATTCAACAGAAACTGGACATGGTACGCGAGAAAATAGCGGTTGTTCGGCCGCCCGCGTGGAACCGCTTCCAAAACAGTTTCTCGCATATCTTTGCTGGGGGTTATGCGGCCGGATACTACAGTTACAAGTGGGCCGAGGTGCTTTCGGCAGATGCCTTCAGCCGTTTCGAGGAAGATGGAATTTTTGATCCCAGGTGTGGTCGTGATTTTTTGCAATTGATACTTGAGAGCGGCGGTGTCAATGATCCGTTGGATAATTTCACCGCGTTTCGCGGTCGCGAGCCCTCGGTTGAGGCTTTACTGCGCCACAGCGGTCTGGAAACATGAGAACGCTGGGCGCTCTTTGCTTGTGGCTGGCCCTGGCGAGCTCGGCACAGGCGCTGACCAACCAGCTTGGTTCGCACCCTTCGCCTTATCTTGCGTTGCACGGCGATGATCCTGTGGCGTGGCAGGTCTGGAGTGAGTCGGTATTTGAAAAAGCCCGCCAAGAAAACAAACTGGTCTATGTCTCGGTGGGTTACTTCTCATGCCACTGGTGCCACGTGATGCAGCGCGAGAGTTATCGCAACCCGCAAATCGCGCAGATGCTGAACCGGGATTTTCTGCCGGTCAAAGTCGATCGCGAGTTACAGCCCGCTTTGGACGAGACGCTTATGGATTTTGTCCAGAAAACCCAGGGTCGTGGCGGTTGGCCGTTGAATGTTTTTTTGACCCCCGAGGGTTATCCACTCTACGCGGTTCTTTACCTGCCGCCAGGTTCGTTCGCCAAGGTGATCCGGCAACTGGATGCAATCTGGCGCGAAGACTCCGAGCACCTCACCGCAATGGTCCGACCCGCCGGCACCGACGATTTTCCAGACAGTGCTGGTCAGGTTGATCCGGCCCAAGTAGCTTCTCTGGGTCAAAGTTTTGAAAAGATGGCACTGGCCTTCGCCGATACTTTTGAAGGGGGTTTTGGTGATCAGTCGCGCTTTCCACACGTGCCGCAACTGGAATATCTGCTGGACCGCTATCAGCACTGGGCCAGTGCGCCGGTGCGTGAGGTTCTGGAAAGCTCGCTCGACGCGATGGCTTGGCGCGGCCTGCGCGACCATATTGATGGAGGGTTCTTCCGTTATACCGTAGACCCGGGGTGGAGCCAGCCGCACTTTGAGAAAATGCTCTATGACAATGCCCAGCTTGCTTCGCTCTACCTCAGAGCCGGGCAGGTATTGCAGCGTGAGGATTACATTGAGGTCGGGCTCTCTACCCTGGACTTCATGGCGGATCACATGCTTAGCGATGATGGGGCCATGGTCGCTTCACTTTCGGCGATTGATGCCCAGGGTCGTGAAGGGGCGTATTACCTGTTTGACCTTGAGACTTTGCAGCGGACACTACATAAAGACGAGCTTAAAGTTCTGCGCGCAACATGGTCGCTCGATGGGCCGGCGCCTTTCGAGGAGGGTTATCTTCTGGTAAGTCAGTTGCCCCTGAACGAGGTTGCAAACACCCTCGGGCGACCACTGGCCGATGTGCACACGCTGTTGGCCAGTGCGATGGCAAAATTGCACACCCTGCGCCGTACCCGGGGCCTTCCGGTAGACGACAAGCAGTTGGCGGGCTGGAACGCGCTTGCTCTGCAGGCTTTCGTCGCGGCATCGGTCCAGACTGGTGCTGCGCGATACGCAAGTATCGCCAGGGGGATCAAAGCTTACCTAGAGGAGACGCTGTGGCACGATGGCACGCTCTACCGCGCTATGGCCAATGACGAACCGCTGGGTGTGGTCGCGCTCGCGGATTATGCTTACCTGGCTCGCGCTCTGCTGGATTTTGCCCGTTGGTCGGGAGATTTGGCCGATTTCAGCCTTGCGACCCAGGTGGCCAAGGCAGGCTGGCGTGATTTCCGGGTAGCTAACGGCTGGCGCCGCGAGCCAGGTAGAGCGCTGGCTGAATCGGGACTGCACGAGATTTTCTCCGATGACTCTTTGCCAGCGCCTGATGCGGTACTGGCGAAAGTCAGCCTGCACCTGGCACGTGCCGGGGGAGATCCCGTGCTTTCCCGTTGGGCCCACGTGATGCTTGACCGCGCCTATGATACCGTGGCGCAGAACCCCTTTTCCCACGCCTCCCGTCTGGCCGCACTGGCGCTAGCCGTGAGTGACGGTGGATAATCCAAAAAGCTGATTCCAGGTGCCGGACAAACAAGCCGATTTGCTATAATCGCGCCTCTTTTTGGTCGGCGCCTGGGATGTTTGCAGGGCGCCTTTTGTGATTAACACAAGAGAACTTCATGGCTGACAATATAAATAACGGTAGGCGTCGCGTGCTTACCACCGTGACCACAGGCGTTGGCCTTGTCGGCGTCGCTGCGCTGGCTGTGCCGCTAGTGGCCAGTATGAAACCCAGCGCCCGTGCGCGAGCTGGCGGAGCGCCGGTCGAAGTTGATATCTCTGATCTGGCCCCGGGGCAAATGAAGGTTGTGGAATGGCGCGGCAAGCCGGTCTGGATACTGCGCCGTGACGAGACCATGCTCTTGGAACTCGCCAGCATCGTAGACGATCTGTCCGATCCGGATTCCACTGTGGTTGAACAGCAGCCGGATTATGCCCGTAACGCACACCGGTCCATCCGTCCCGATGTTTTGGTCGTGCTCGGAGTTTGCACCCACCTCGGCTGCGCGCCCAGCAAGAATTTTGACAAAGGGGCCGCGTCGGGTCTTGGCGATGACTGGGTTGGTGGATTCTTCTGCCCCTGTCACGGCTCCAAGTTTGATCTTTCTGGTCGGGTCTATAAGAACGTACCTGCCCCTACTAACCTCGAGGTGCCGCCGCATACCTATGTTTCGGATAACCGTATCGTCATAGGGATAGATGAAGAGGAGACGACTGCATGAGTCTTCTCAACTGGATAGATGATCGCTTTCCCTTAACCAAAGTCTGGCAGGAGCATATGGCGCAATATTACGCGCCGAAAAACTTCAATTTCTGGTATTACTTCGGGTCGTTGGCTTTGCTTATGCTGGTACTGCAAATTGTCACCGGCATTGTCCTGACGATGCATTACAAGCCTGATGCCGACCTGGCGTTTGCCTCGGTCGAATACATCATGCGCGATGTACCCGCAGGCTGGTTCGTACGTTATCTGCACGGCGTCGGGGCATCGATGTTTTTCCTCACCGTATACCTGCACATGTTCCGCGCCCTGCTGTATGGTTCGCACCGCAATCCGCGTGAGCTCATCTGGTTGCTGGGTATGCTGATCTACGTGGCACTGATGGCTGAAGCCTTTTTTGGCTACCTGCTGCCTTGGGGCAATATGTCCTACTGGGGCGCCCAGGTCATCATCTCGTTGTTTGGCGCGATCCCTGGTATCGGGGAGCCGCTGGCCGAGTGGATCCGCGGCGATTTCGTGATCTCCGATGCTACGCTAAACCGCTTTTTCGCTTTCCATGTCATCCTGTTGCCTTTGTTGCTGGCATTGTTGGTCTATTTGCACATTGTCGCCCTGCACAAGGTGGGCTCAAACAATCCTGATGGGATTGAGATCAAGAAAAACAAGGACAAGGATGGTATCCCCGTAGACGGGATTCCGTTCCACCCGTACTACACTGTGAAAGACACCTTTGGCGTGGCGGTCTTTATGACCGTGTTTTTGGCCATTGTCTTTTTTGTGCCCGAACTTGGTGGCTGGTTTTTAGAGAAGGACAATTTTGCACCTGCAGATATCCTGCAGACACCGCCGGATATCGTGCCGTTGTGGTATCTCACTCCGTATTACTCAATTCTGCGGGCTGTCACCTTTGAATGGTTGCCCGGGGGCGCGAAGCTGTGGGGCGTGATCGCGATGGGTGCTGCGATCGTGATGTTCTTCTTTTTGCCGTGGCTGGATCGTGGCAAGGTTCGCTCGATTCGCTACCGTGGCTGGCTATACAAGACCTTTCTCATGCTTTTTGCGGTGACTTTTCTTATGCTCGGTTACCTGGGAACGAAGAATCCCGGACACGTCGATATTTTCTGGTTCAAGAATGTCATATGGGCGCAGATTGGTCTGGTGATTTACTTCGCGTTTTTTCTGCTCATGCCGATTTATACCCGGTTCGACCGAACAAGGCCCGAACCGGACCGGGTGAGGTAGGAGCTCATGATGAGCATGATGAAAAAGCTATTACTGATCGTATCCCTACTCGTATCGCCCACACTGCTGGCTTCTGGAGGAGGAGAAAACCTGGATTCGGTGTACATCAACTTGGCCGATAAAGGCTCGTTGCGCCGTGGAGCGCATACTTTTGTCAACTATTGCCTATCCTGCCATGCGGCCTCCTTTATGCGATATGAGCGGATGGCTGCTGATCTCGAGATCGATACCCCGACGCTGGTTGAGAACTTGATGTTTGCGGTAGATAAGCCGGGGGAACTGATGACTGTAAATATGGCATCCGAGGATGCCAAGGCATGGTTCGGGGTTGTGCCACCCGAC
Organism: Arenicellales bacterium; assembly: GCA_050256425.1. Taxonomy (GTDB): domain Bacteria; phylum Pseudomonadota; class Gammaproteobacteria; order Arenicellales; family UBA868; genus UBA868. Next base: position 27,204 of record JBBWVW010000009.1, read on the forward strand.
CTCAGTCTGACCGCGCGCTCTCGTGGGCCAGACTGGATTTATACCTACCTGCGAAGTTTTTACCGTGACGAGACTACCCCGACTGGATGGAACAACACGCTCTTTCCAAGCGTTGCGATGCCCCATGTGCTGTACGAATGGCAAGGCATGCGTGAAGCCCATTTTGACGAGTCACACGGTGTGAGTCAGTTCAGCGGCTTCGAGCAGATTGTATCGGGCGAGATGAGCGAGGCTGCCTATGACGAGGCGATCAGTGATCTGACCAACTTTATGGTCTACCTCGCTGAGCCAGCCAAACTGGTGCGTTACCGTATCGGTTTCTGGGTGATGGGCTTCATGCTTGTTTTTATCGGGCTTACCTACGCTTTAAAAAAGGAATACTGGCGAGACATCCATTGACGGCACACTGGCTCGGCACTATTGCGCTGCGCTGGCATACAGGATAAATGCTTTGGTTAATCAACTATGAAACTCTACTCTGGATCACTTTGCCTCTACAGTCACGTTTGCCGATTCGTCTTGAGCGAGAAAGAGCTCCGCTACGAAGTCATTTACTCGACCGATGGGCGCGCAGACCAGGAGGTTGCCGAACTGAATCCTTACGGGGAAACGCCGATATTGGTGGACCGTGATTTGGTTCTATACGACGCCATGGTCGTTAGCGAGTACCTCGATGAAAGGTTTCCGCACCCACCGCTGCTGCCCAGCGACCCGGCCGCCCGGGCCCAGGCCCGGGTAATGGTGACCCGATTACGTCGTGACTGGCTGGATGCGCTACAGTTTTGTATCACTACCGGTACGCGGGTCGACAAGAAGCTGAGTAAAAGCCTGTGGGATGGTTTGATGGCAATGTCGAACCATTTCGGGCAGCAAAAGTATGCGCTTGGCAATGAATTCAGCCTGGTTGATTGCTACCTGGCAGTACTGTTGTGGCGGTTGCCTGTGCTGAAATTAGATCTGCCTCGCCAGGCTTCGAAGATTCTTGACTACGGCGGCCGGATGTTTGATAAACCGGGGTTCCAGGCAAGCCTGAGCGAAGCCGAGCGAGAGATTCGCGCCGCTTAAGGCGCACTGCCGTTTGCCGGGTCTGATGGGATCTGATGACATTGAGGCGGGTTCAAACCGCCCTTATCTGATACGGGCGATCCGCGACTGGGCTATTGATAATCACCTGACGCCACAGTTGCTGGTTAATGCCACGATCAGTGGCGTCGAGGTGCCCAGTGAGTTCGTTGAGAACGGGCAGATTGTGCTGAACGTTAGCCCTCAGGCAGCGGATAATCTGGACATGGGAAACGAGTTTATCTCTTTCTCAGCCCGCTTTCAGGGTGTTTCGCGGTCGGTGATTGTGCCGGTCTCAGCAGTTATCGCGGTATTTGGCCGCGAGAGCCGTCAGGGCATGTCTTTTGAAGATCCGCCTGAGAATCTCGAAACCGATGAGGCGCTGAACGAACCGCCTGCGCGCGGTAAGCCCTACCTTAAACTGGTGGACTAGTGGTTGAAAGATGTTGGGTCAGACCCGATATTGCCTTTAGGACACACTGAGCACCGTTCAATGAGCACAACCCAAATGCGGGGCACTACCATTCTCTCGGTTCGCCGAGGCAATCAGGTGGTGATTGGTGGGGATGGCCAGGTCACACTTGGTGATACCCGGATGAAAGGCAACGCGCGCAAGGTCCGGCGACTGCATGATGATACGGTGATCGCGGGGTTCGCTGGCGGTACTTCGGACGCGTTCACACTGTTTGAACGTTTTGAGGGCAAACTGCAAAAACATCAGGGCAATCTCACTCGTGCTGCGGTTGAGTTGTCCAAGGACTGGCGCACAGATCGTATGCTACGCCGGCTGGAGGCCCTGCTTGCAGTTGCCGATGCATCGGTGTCACTGATTCTTTCGGGTACGGGGGATGTCATCGAGCCTGAGGGTGGGATCATGGCGATAGGCTCTGGCGGCGCCTACGCTAAGGCCGCCGCCCAGGCGCTGGTTACGGAGACCGATCTTGATGCCCGCCAGATCGTTGAGAAATCACTGAATATTGCTGCCGGTATCTGTATCTACACCAACTGCGAACTTACCATTGAAGAACTGGAGATTGCACCGGCCTGAGTTGGCGTGAGCCACTCTGGACTGATTGTGCCGGGCACTTTATCTTCCTGCGTTCGTAGACCCAAGAACTTTTCCAACAGAACGATATTATGTCCGAGATGACGCCCCGGGAGATTGTCGAGGAACTCGACAAGCACATTATTGGTCAGGCACAGGCGAAGCGGGCTGTCGCGATTGCTCTCCGAAATCGCTGGCGGCGGGCTCAGGTGCCAGACCAATTTCTCCGCAATGAGATCACGCCAAAGAACATATTGATGATAGGCCCTACCGGGGTGGGCAAGACCGAGATTGCTCGACGTTTAGCACGCCTGGCCCGTGCGCCGTTTATCAAGGTCGAGGCGACCAAGTTCACCGAGGTGGGGTATGTGGGGCGTGAGGTCGATTCAATCATTCGTGATCTTGTGGATATGGCGATCAAGATGAGCCGCGAGGAAGCATTGGAGCGTGTACGTCCGCGCGCTGAAGATGCTGCCGAGGAGCGGTTGCTGGATCTGCTGTTGCCACAGGCCCGCGGTGTTGACTCCGCTGATGACGCTGTAGCCGTTGATCAAGAAGAGGGAGCCGGGCGCCAGCGCCTTCGTAAATTGTTGCGTGAAGGTAAGTTGAACGATAAGGACGTCGAAATTGAAGTTGCGACTCCGACCGTGGGGGTGGAGATTATGGGCCCACCAGGAATGGAGCAGATGACTGATCAGTTGCAGGGCATGTTTCAGAATCTGGGCGGTCAGCGCAAGACTGTGCGCAAGGTCAAGGTGCGCGAAGCATTGCGATTGCTCACCGAAGAAGAGGCCGGCGCACTCGTCAATGACGACGAACTCAAGCACGAAGCACTTGAGCGCGTAGAGCAGCATGGTATTGTTTTTCTTGACGAGATCGACAAGATTGTCGGCCGTAGCGAGACCCAGGGTGCCGACGTGTCGCGCGAGGGTGTCCAGCGCGACCTGCTACCGCTGATTGAGGGCTGCACCGTCAGCACCCGCAACGGCATGATCAAGACCGATCATATCTTGTTTATCGCCTCGGGCGCTTTTCAGATGAATAAACCCTCGGATCTGATACCGGAACTGCAGGGTCGCTTGCCGATTCGGGTTGAACTCGATGCGCTGGACTCCGGCGATTTTGTTCGCATCCTGACCGAGCCGGATGCTTCGCTGACCGAGCAGTACGCTGGGCTGATGGCGACCGAAGGGGTCAGCCTGGAGTTTACGTCGGATGGTATCGAGCGAATAGCCGAAGTGGCGTGGCAGGTTAATGAACGGATCGAGAATATTGGCGCGCGGCGACTGCATACCGTCATGGAGCGCTTGCTGGAGACGATTTCGTTTGCAGCGGCTGATCGCTCAGGGCAAGTGGAGTTGGTCGATCGGGCCTATGTGGATCAACACCTGGTTGATCTCGCCGCGGATGAGGACCTTTCGCGCTACATTCTCTAGATTCTCCAGCGCAAGAATCTGGCGGCAGCCGTATACTGGGTTGTCCACCCTCGCCGGGGAGGACACGGATGGCGGTACTGCTGATTGATGGACTCAACCTGATACGCCGTATTCATGCTGGTGTACCGGATGCGGCGGAGGATCGTGACGATGGAGTGCTGACAGCCTGTGTGGCGTCGGTACGCCGGGCTCTGCGTCGGCATCATCCCAGTCACGTTATTCTGGTAATGGAAGGCGAAGAGCTGAGTTGGCGTTCGCTGGAGTATCCGGACTACAAAAAGGATCGTGCCGGGATGCCGGAAGATCTTCGAACCAATCTGCCGATCATTCTTGCAGCGCTTGCCGGGATTGGGGTTAATGCCCTGTCTGCACAAGGCTTTGAAGCGGATGATCTCATCGGCTCGATTGCTGCCCGTACCGCCGCGAAGGGTGTTTCTGCGGTAATTCTGTCCACGGACAAAAGTTTTTGCCAGCTGGTCTGTGACCATATTGCCGTTCACGACCACTTCAATGATGTGGCGCACGACAGTTTCTGGATACGTGATCGTTTCGGGGTCGAACCCGTGCAACTGGTCGATCTCTTCAGCCTGGCGGGTGATCCCTCACTGGGGCTGCCAGGAATTCGTTCGGTCGGGGTGCACACTGCGGCCCGACTGTTACATGACTACGGTGGCCTCGACGGCGTGATCAACGCGGCCCCGCAGATTGGGGGGAAACTCGGTGAGAAACTGCGTGCCGGGCTGGACGGTATCGCACTGACCCGCCGGCTCGTCACTTTGCGTCAGGACGTCGACCTTGGAGCCAATCTGCATGACTTTCGCTGGCCGCCATCGATGACGCATGATACAAACGGGGGTTCTTCCTAGAACCCAGAGGCTTTGATCCCGGCAGGTGCCAACTGGCCATTCCTGCTGTGACTATCAGTCAGCCTGTCGGCGCAGCTCCCCTTCAATAACACGTTGTTCTCCCATCTCGTCAAGGCGCAGGTAGCGCAGGGACATGGCCTGCCCGTCATCGTGCAGTGTACGTGTATAGGAGAAAAGCTCGAACTCTCCCTGTTCGTTGATCAGCAGGCCGAGAACTTTCATGTTGTTGCCTGTGAAACGGGCCCACATATAGGGGTCGCCCTGCAACGGGTCGAGTGGTTTCTTGCCACCGAACACGTTAATCTTTTGCGCGGCTGCATAGATATGGTCGCGTTTGGTTGGTACAAAATCGATCGTATATTCCTTGCTTTTGCCTGTCTTGGGCTTGGTAGTGGACCAGTAGACGCGAAAACCCTTTTTGTGTTTGCTGATATCCACGGTGATCTTGCGGGAATCGACGTTGCCTGCAGTATTGCCGACGACCGTGGCGCTACCAGCATAGCGGCCAAAAAAGGGGTCGAAGTCAGCGGCCAGGGTGCTCAGACTGAAGGTCAGTATCACGGCCCCAGCGAGCCATCGCAAAGGGCTGGAAAGCGTGAGGTTTAGTGATTTCATAATGTTCAGTTTCCTTTTTCAAGAATTTCGATGCGGTCACTGTCAGCGAGATCTACTGCCAGACCACCAATGGTGGTAAAGCGCCGACCATCAACTGCCTTTTTGTAGGCCTGGTAGTTCAAGGTTGTGCCCTGGCTGTCTGTCACACGGATATTAATGATGCGGTGCTGTTCTTGCCAGTGCAGGACAAAAACCAGTGCCGATATCGCGATCACCAGTCCCAGCAGAGAGTAGGCGACCATAGGAGCTGAAATCCCCCCTTTGTCAGGGGCAGCAGTCGCTGACGTCCCGGCGGGCTGACTCTTGGTTCGAAAGATCAGCGCAACCACCAGTATCACGGCAAGCGTAAATAGGATCTTGGTCAGCACGTGTTGGTCTGGGTCCCCGGGGGCAACTGCAGGTAGAATCCCCGTGATTCTATGCTGTTCATCACAGCAGCGGGGTCTGCCGCCGCCAGGTTGACGTGCGGCGTCAGATCCAATTCCATCACCTGCTGTAGCTCTCCGAGCTGGTCCAGCAGCGCCTTGGGGAGCCCCGTGAGCGTCTCAGCCGAGGCAACATACAGGTAGGTGTCCTGCCTGCGCATACCTTTGTAGACCACACATTTCATTAGCGTTGGCCTCGATCAGGAACAGTTGATCGGCGCTATGTGTCAGTCGTTCTTGCGATTTCCGCCCCATAGCCAGGCCCAGCCCGATCGTTTCTCGGTATGTTCGCGCTGGGAGACTGCAGTAAACGGGCGCTCTTCTTTGCCGACGTAGAGCTGGCGTGGTCGGCCGATCCGGCTCTCGGAAGATTCCATCATTTCTTTCCAGTGGGAAATCCAGCCCACGGTACGGCCGATGGCGAATAGCACTGTAAACATATTGGTCGGGAAACCCAATGCACGCAGGATGATTCCAGAGTAGAAGTCGACGTTTGGATAAAGCTTCTTGTCAACGAAATAGGAATCGTTGAGGGCGATCTGCTCAAGCTCCAGGGCCAGGTCCAGTGTTGGGTCGTGGATGCCCAGTTCTTTTAGTACCTCGTGACAGGTGTCACGCATTACTGTGGCCCGCGGGTCGTAGTTCTTATATACCCGATGGCCGAAACCCATCAGTCGAAACCGGTCGTCGGGGTCCTGTGCCTTCTTGATGAATTTCTGGATCCGGTCCTTGGTGCCGATCTCCTGAAGCATACTCAATACCGCTTCGTTGGCACCCCCATGAGCGGGGCCCCACAATGAAGCAATGCCTGCGGCTACGCAGGCAAACGGATTGGCATCCGAGGAGCCAGCCAGGCGCACCGTGGAGGTCGACGCGTTTTGTTCATGATCTGCGTGCAAGATCAGGATGCGGTTAATAGCGCGGGCCAGCACCGGGTTAACTTGGTAATCCTGTGTCGGCACGCCGAACATCAGTTGGAGCAGGTTTTCCGAGTAGGTGAGGTTGTTGCTGGGTTGAATGAATGGCTGACCCAGAGAGTATTTAAAGGCGTAGGCGCCGATGGTCGGCATCTTCGCGATCAACCGGTGGGCGGCGGACATGCGCTGCAGCGGATCGTTGATGTCGGTGCTGTCGTGGTAGAACGCCGACAAGGCGCCAACCACCCCAACCATGATGGCCATCGGGTGGGCGCTGCGCATGAATCCGCTGTAGAACCGTACCAGTTGTTCGTGCAGCATGGTGTGGCGGGTAATGTCGTCGTCGAACTGCTCCTTTTCTTCCGGCGAGGGTAACTCGCCATGCAACAGCAGGTAACAGACATCCATGAAGTCGGTATTCTGGGCGAGATCGGCGATGGCGTAACCGCGGTGTAGCAGGATTCCGGCCTCACCGTCGATATAGGTGATCTCGGATGAGCACGATGCGGTGGAGGTAAATCCGGGATCATAGGTAAAGGCGCCGGTCTGACTGTAGAGCTTGCGGATATCGATTACCTTAGGGCCAATGGCACCGTGCAGGATGGGCAACTCCCAGGACTCACCGGTCTCGTTATCAGTCAGAGTGAATGAGTGGCGTACCGCCTGCGCCAGATCATCGCTGTGGTTTTGTGTCGCTTGCGACATAACATCTTCCTCGAAGGGGCTAATAATCAGTATTAATATGATTAATAGTTATGTAAATTAACTTTGCCTATATCTATACGTAATCCCGATCAAATGATAGCCTTGACAGGGAAAAAGAGTGTAAAAAACCTTGTTCACATCGTCACCTTGTGTAACTTGATTTTTTGATATTTTGTATAAAAAACAATTAATTAGCAGCTCTAGGCTGCGGCCCAAAGGCTTGCCGGGGAGACATTAGAGCCACCATGGACTGTCAGCCGTTCTGTGTTGAAACCCCCAGTACAGGTACGATCCGGGGGCTTCGTTGGGGATCAGCCGATGGACTCCCGGTGCTGGCTGTGCATGGCTGGCTGGATAACGCCGCGAGTTTTCTGCCGATTGCCCCTTATCTCACCGATCTTAATCTGGTAGCGATCGATCTGCCAGGCCATGGTTTTTCACAGCACCGCCCGGACGGGGCGCGTTACCATTTCATGGACTACGCGCCAGCGGTGCTCGAGGTCGCTGAAGCCCTGGGTTGGGAAGAACTGGTGTTGCTGGGACATTCACTGGGTGGCGCGGTCTCAATCACTGTGGCTGTAGCAGCGCCCACGCGCATCAGGGCGATGGTGCTGATCGAAACGCTTGGCCCGGTGTCCCAAGCCAAGGGTGATGCCCCGGGGCGGTTGCGTGACTCGATCGCAGCTTACGCCAAGCTTCGCGATAAGACGCCGGTTCTGTACCCTGACCTTGAGCCGTTGATCATGGCGCGTGCGCGGCTGGGTGAGATGGGCCACGAGGCAGCACAAGTTCTGGTGAGTCGCAACATTGCCAAGGTCGAAGGCGGCTATAGCTGGTGCAGCGACCCACGGCTGCGACTGCCGTCACCGGTATTTCTAACCGAGTCGCAGGTATTGGCCTATCTCGGTGCCATTGAGACGCCCACCCGGGTACTGCTCGCCAACGATGGCCTGCTGGCCGAATCTGAAACTTTGGCGCCTCGCCTTGCATCACTGCAAACCGCGAGCGTGCAATGGCTGAGCGGAAAGCATCACCTGCATATGGACGATCCCGAGCCGGTAGCGACGGCCATTTTGGACTTTCTGTCGAGGCTTGATTAGTTCGATCAGTTAGCCTCGCGGGGCTGATTCTGGAACAGCGTTTCCAGCAGTTTGTGCTGGATCTCGATACCAACAGCATCGGCTGCGCGTGGGTGGTTGTGCAGGATCACGACGACCCAGGTGTTTCCAGATGGGTCAATGGCATAGCCGGCCAGCGTGCGCACATCGCGCAGCAGGCCTGTCTTTAATCGAATCCGACCGGGCCGGGCAATCCCGTAAAAACGCCGGCGCAATGAGCCATCGACTGTCGCGATTGGCAGTGAACCGACAAATTCAGGCCACCAGGGCTCGGTGGTTGCTTTTTCCAGCAGTGTGGCCAGGCCTGCAGCGCTGAGTCGCGCATCTCGGGAGAGTCCGGCACCATTGTCGATTCGCAAAGCCGGCATCAATACACCGGTGGCGTCCAGCCAGTCCTCGATAACTTTGGCACCTTTGGCCGGAGTTGCCGGGGTCACCGCAAATTCGCCAGCGAGGGTTAGCAGTAGATTACGCGCCATCACGTTGTTACTGAATTTGTTGGTATGCCGAATAACTTCAGCCAGGAATACGGAATCGAGAGTTCCCAGGGCTTTGGCTTGTGCCGGGGTTTTACCGTACATCCAGTTGCCCGACAGCGTACCGCCGAGTTGCTGCCACAGGGCCTTGAAAACTCCGTAGACGTACTGGCCATGCGGCAGCAGGGTGCGTCGCAGGGTGCTCTGGCCGCAGTTGGCGGGATAAGTACCACCCAGTTGCACATCGGTGTGCTGTGTGTGGGTGGTGACTTCAAGGGTGATCCGGCGCAGTCGATTGGTGCAACTGGTCTTGTCCTGTTTGACTGAATTCACCAGACGCAGGGTCGTGGCGGCGGGATCAGCATGGACCGTAAGCCGGCCCATGCGCGAATCAAACACCAGTGACGTAGCACCAAAGTTCACCAGCAGTGCGCTGGGCAGGGTGTTATAGCTACGTTGATATTTGCCGTCGATGGCTTTTCGGCTGATAGCCTTGCGGTCAAAGAGGCTGTTATCGAGTACCAGGTTGCCCTGGATATGGGTTAACCCACGTTCGCGCAACTGGCGCGCCAATAGCCAGAAGCGTTCGATGACCAACCAAGGGTCGCCACCCCCACGCAGGATCAGGTCGCCGTGCAGCGTATCGTCCCGCAAGGTGCCATCAACAAGCGCCTGGGTCTGCCAGCGGTGTTGGGCGCCAAGGAGATTGAGCGCAGCCGCGGTTGTGACCAGTTTCATGACTGATGCGGGGTTGCGTGGCGTGTGACTCTGGTGGGTGATCTGTGATGCCTGGGAACCCACACGCCTGATGACCACGCTGATCGAGTCGAGCGGGATACCGTTGGCCTGCATCAATCGGGCGACCGACTCTGGTAGGGCAGCCGCGGCCCCCTCCGATACGAGGGCGGTGGCAAGCAGCGCGCTGACCCGCATAAGTGAGTGCACCTTCATAAGTGAAATTCTAAACTTCTGCCACAAATACTGAAGTCTTCCCCGAAGACAGTGCATTGTGGCATGGTCAGCGTTGCTATAATGCGCCCCGGCAGCAAAGCCTGGTACCAGATTTCTATTGAGTCATGACAAAAAAGAGCATCTTCCGAATCATTTTTCACAACCAGGGAAACATCTACGAGGTTTATGCCCGCGAGGTTTCCCAGGGTGGCATGTATGCTTTTGTTGAGGTCAGTGACATCATTTTTGGTGAACGATCCAAGCTGGTGGTGGACCCATCCGACGAAAAACTCAAGAGCGAGTTCTCGGGCGTCAAGCGCACCTATATTCCGTTGCACGCCATAGTGCGTATTGATGAGGTCGAAAAAGAAGGACAAGCTAAGATTGTGCCTGCTGGCGAATCCAAAGGGGGTAACATCGCCTCCTTCCCGATGCCGATCAAGCCGCCCGCGTAGCGGAGTAGTTCTCTTTAGGCCGCGTTTGGCGCAGACCAGGCGCAGCGTACGCCAGTCCCTCCCAGGCCACAGTAACCACCCGTATTTTTGGCGAGGTATTGCTGGTGGTAATCCTCGGCATAGAAGAATTTCCCGGCGGAGGCAAATTCAGTTGTAATCTCAGCAAAGCCGGCATTGCGCAATGCCTCTTGGTATCGAGTGGCTGTGTCACGGGCCATGCGGTTCTGTTCTTCATTGCCGGTGTAGATGGCCGAGCGGTACTGAGTGCCGATGTCGTTGCTCTGGCGCATGCCCTGGGTAGGGTCGTGCGATTCAAAAAAGACTTTCAGTAGTTGGACATAACTTATTCGCCGGGGGTCAAAGATTACCAGCACCACCTCGGTATGGCCGGTCATCCCTGAGCAGACCTCCTGGTAGGTGGGGTTGGGCGTGCTGCCGCCGGCGTAACCCACGGCCGTCGTCAGTACGCCATCGAGTTGCCAGAAGCACCGCTCCGCCCCCCAGAAGCAGCCCAGTCCAAAGACCGCTTGTTCGCTGCCTGTGGGAAAGGGCGGTTTAAGCGGCGCGCCATTCACATAGTGTTGTTTTGCGACTGGCATTGACTCTGCCCGTCCGGGCAGCGGCTTGTCCGGCGAGGGAATCACGGAGCTTTGCTGGAAGACCATGTATTCGTGTTTGAGGTTTGGTGTCGAGTTTAGTGGTTGTTGCCAGACACGCGGCGCGCAGTGCTTACCCGTGCTTGGCCTGCGTAGTCGTTGAAGTGGACTATAGCGTGAAGGCCAGCGCCCAACAGCAATGCATCCAGTGCAGATTGCTGATCATGGCCGTGTTCCAGTGCCAGCAACCCACCGGGCTTTAGGCAGTCGCTGGCACCCGCGCAAATCTGGCGGATAGCGCCAAGGCCATCAGGACCGGAAAAAAGAGCCTCTCGTGGCTCAAAAAGGGATGGACCGCGTTCCAGTGCCGGATCACCCTCGCACACGTAGGGTGGATTGCTGACGATGATGTCGAAGGCTTGCCCTTGCAGCGGGGCTAGCCAGTCACCTTGCTTAAATGTGACCTCAAGGTTCAGGCGCATGGCATTGTTGCTTGCCTGGGCGAGTGCCGGCCTGGATGAGTCCGTTGCCACGATACGCGCAAGGGGGCGCTCGCTGGCAAGTGCCAGCGCGATGGCGCCGCTGCCGGTACCGAGGTCCGCGATATCCACCGGCGAATCGGCCGGCGTTGCATCGAGCACTGCTTGCACCAGGATTTCGGTTTCGGGCCGCGGCACCAGGGTGTCCTGATTAAGAGCAAGATCCAGCGACCAGAACTCTTTGTGTCCAAGGATGTACGCAATTGGTTCCCCGGCACGGCGGCGCTCGACCAGTGTCAGCAGTTGTCGGGCTTGTGTCGAGCTTATCGCCTTTTCAGGATCGCGGGCAAAAGCCGTGCGATCAATCTTGCAGGCGGCTTGCAGCAGAATCTCGGCATCCAGACGCGGCGAATCGCTTTGCCCGGTCAGTGCCTGGCATGCCCGGTACAACAGTGCCGAGGCGGTGGGTTCAGTCACTGCCCATCGCCGCCAACAGGTCTGCCTGGTGTTCGGCAATTAACGGCTCGATGACTGGCTTCAGATCTCCAGAAAGGACTTCATCGAGTTTGTACAGCGTCAGGTTGATACGGTGATCGGTGACGCGGCCTTGCGGAAAATTGTAGGTTCGGATGCGCTCGGAACGGTCACCGCTACCGACCAGATTGCGCCGGTTTTGCGCTTCTTCACTTTTTTGCTGGCTGATCTGTGCTTCGAGCAGGCGTGAGCGCAGGACCGACATGGCCCGTGCTTTATTCTTGTGCTGCGAGCGTTCGTCCTGGCACTCCACGACGACGCCCGTGGGCAGGTGAGTGATGCGCACTGCTGAATCGGTACGGTTCACATGCTGGCCGCCGGCCCCGGAGGCACGAAAGGTGTCTATCCGCAGGTCAGCGGTGTTGATCTCAACATCATCAATCTTGTCGGCTTCAGGCATGACTGCGACGGTACAGGCCGAGGTATGTATCCGTCCCTGTGCCTCGGTTTCGGGAACGCGCTGCACCCGGTGGGCGCCGGATTCAAACTTCAGTTGTGAATAGGCGCCGCGTCCGGCAACCCGGCTGATGATCTCCTTGTAGCCACCGTGCTCACCCGGACTCTGGCTCACGACCTCGACCTGCCAGTTGCATTTCTCCGCATAGAGGTTGTACATACGAAAGAGGTCACCGGCAAAAAGCGCGGCTTCGTCGCCGCCAGTGCCAGCCCGCACTTCGAGAAAGATGTTGCGTTCGTCGTTAGGGTCGCGCGGAATGAGCAATTTGCGAAGCGCCTGCTGGCTCTGCTCGAGCTCGGATTGCAGCCGCGGCATCTCATCATGAGCCATGCGCCGGATCGAGGGGTCACTGTCTTCCAGCATGCCGCGGGTTTCGGATCGTTCTCCATCCAGGATCTGGTAGCGCTGAAATTGCTCTACCACTGGACTAATGTCGGCGAGCTCGATCGACAAATCACGGAACGAGTTCTGACTGGCAATCACCGTGGGGTCTGAGAGCAGTGCGTTGATCTCTTCTTGGCGCTCAAGCAGGTGCTCGAGTTTGGCCCGCATCGTCGGGTTCATGTTCAGGGGGTGAGCTTGAACAGCCGCCGGGCAGTGCTGATCAGGCTGGCATTGCCTTCCTGGCCAGCCTGTTTCAGCACCTGACTGGGTGCGTGGGCAAATTTTCGCGAGAGATTGCGGGCGAAATGCTCCAGAACCTGTTGCGGATTCTCACCGTTGGCAAGGCGTCGCTGGGCATCTTCCAGTTCAGTCTCACCGAGCGCTTCTACCTTGTCGCGCAGGGAGCGGATGGTTGGCACCGAATCCAGCGAGCGCATCCAGTGCATAAAGCGCATGACTTGCAGGTCGATGATCTTCTCGGCTTCGACTGCCGCTTCCTGGCGCGAGGTTTGGTTGGCAGTGACGACGTTTTGCAGATCATCGACCGTATACAGGAAGACATCATCCAGTTCGCCCACCTCGGCCTCGATATCACGGGGAACCGCGAGATCGATCATGAACATGGGTCGATGCCGTCGTTTGCGCAGTGCGCTTTCGACGGTACCCTTGCCGAGGATCGGCAGGGTGCTCGCGGTCGAAGCTACGATGATGTCGGCTTCATGTAGCCGGGCGGGTATCTCGGCGAGCGAGATGGCCTCGCTACCCAATTGGCTGGTGAGCGCCTGGGCGCGCTCAATGGATCGATTGGCGACGATAATGTGGCGAACTTCATTCTGCTTGAGATGGCGTGCCACCAGTTCGATCGTTTCCCCGGCACCGATCAGCAGTACCGTCTGTTCCTGTAGTCGCGAGAATATCCGCTTTGCCAGATCGACCGCTGCAAAGGCCACGGATACCGCGTTGGCACCGATTGCGGTATCCGTGCGGATTAGCTTGGCAACCGAGAAGGTATGCTGGAATAGACGGTTGAGGATCTTGCCGGTAGTTCCTGCCTGGTGAGCGACCGAAAAGGCCGATTTCATTTGCCCTAGAATCTGAGGTTCTCCCAGTACCATGGAGTCCAAACCCGAGGCCACGCGAAAGGCATGCTGGACTGCCTGTTCCCCGGGCAGCGTATAGGTTGAGCTATTCAGGGCATCTTCAGGCAGGCCACCGTATTCACGAAGCCAGTTAAAAACCGGGGCGGTTGCTACCTGCTCCTGACGGCAATAGATCTCGGTTCGGTTGCAGGTCGATAAGATAGTCGCCTCTTGGACCTGTGGGCTTGCCACAAGGGAGCGGACCGCGTCCGGTAATTGTTCCGGCGAAAACGCGGTTCGTTCGCGCAGGGCAACCGGGGCCGTGCGGTGATTGAGGCCTAGAGTGAGAAGATACATGGAATCAATATTTTACGAGTTTTGGGCGCAACTTTCACTGACCCCGAGCCTATGTAAGGCCGTTAGCGTCAAGCACTGGGCGAAAACCCCCTGGCGCATCGAGGCGGCTTCACCGTTAGGACAACGATTCTGCTATTCTGAGTGATTGCGCGCCAGACAGGCGTTTGTTTGCGAGTTTTTACGTGACACACTTCAATTTTTTGGCGGCCGGCCTGCTATGCACCTTGCTGGCACTGGCCGGTTGTGTCGGCGTTGCGCCGGCACCCAATAGCGCCAGTGCGCAAGAGCAGCGCCCGCTGGTGGTGGCCGGTCTTTCCCAGGATCTGGTCTTTGAATACCTGCTTGGCGATGTAGCGGCCCGTCGCGGCGATCCGGTCACTGCGGCACAGGCCATGGCCCGCGCAGCAATACTTTCGGGCAACGCGCGGATTACGGTACGTGCTTTTGCCTTGGCCATAGAAGTGGGTGAGTTTGAGCGCGCCCTGGAACTCAGCGAGCTGCTGGTATCGATTACCCCGGAGGATCCAGGGGCCCTGACTATGCGGCTACAGGCCTTGATTATGCTCGACCGTGAGCAGGCTGTGTTCGATACGTTAGTAGAGTTGATCGACACGATGCCCGAGAAATCGGCTGTCCTGTTGAAGCATATTGCACAGATCCTGGGGCAACAGGCGGATCCAGGTCGTTGGCTGGGTTTGATGCAGCGCATCGCTACTCATTACCATGAACTTGATTCAGCACAATGGGCAGCCGCCTGGCTTGGCTATCGCGCCGGTGATGAGGAGGCAGCACAAGCGGCGCTTGACCGGGCCATGGAGTTGGCACCCGGGTGGGAGGAAGCTGCGCTGCTGAAGTTTTCATACCTTCGTGAGCACGGTGACCGCGAGCGAATAAGCGCTTACGCCAACGAGTATCTTGATGCTTATGCTGACCGACCTCGGTTTCGCCTGACTTATGCCCGGTTGTTGGCACAATGGAACGAGAATCGTGCTGCGCTTGCACAGTTCGAGAAACTGCTCGAATTTGACCCAGACAGTATCGATGCCCTGTACGCAGCCGGCGCACTCAACCTCGACCGCGGTGAACTGGCTCGTGCCCGTGAGCATTTCCAGCATGTATTGGCGCTTTTCCCCAACCAGGATCGCGCCAGACTTTATCTTGGTCGAATCGCCAGTGAACAGGGTGACTACGATGTCGCGCTGGCATTATTGCGAGAGGTGGTTTCACGGGAGTTGTATTTCGACGCGCAAATGCGCGTTGGATTTGTCCTCGCAGATGCTGGGCGTATCGATGAGGCCTTGGAACACCTGGCTGATGTCACACCAAAGTCACGCGATGAGCAGGTGCGGGTGTACCTGGCACGTGAACAGGTGCTGCGCGACGGCGGCCAGCCGGAGCAGGCGCTGAAGCTGTTGGATGCGGCGCTGGTTGATCTGCCGGATGATCCCGATCTGCTCTATGCCCGTGGTCTCGTGACCGCGATGCTGGATCAGGTAGTCGAACACGAGCGGGATATGCGCCGGCTCATCGAGTTGGATCCCCAGAATGCGCATGCCTACAACGCGTTGGGCTATACACTGGCCGACAAGACCGAGCGTTTCGAAGAAGCTCTGGCACTTATAGAAAAGGCGCTTCTGCTGTTGCCCGGCGATCCGTATATTCTCGATAGCCTGGGGTGGGTGCATTACCGGCGGGGCAACCTAAAGCTCGCGCTTGAATACCTGACTGAGGCAATGGATCAGCAGCCGGATGCCGAGATTGCTGCACATCTGGGTGAGGTATTGTGGCATCTGGGCGACAAGGCACAGGCGATCTTGGCCTGGGAAGATGGCAAGAGCAATGATTCCGACAATCCGGTACTAATTGATACGCTGCGGAAATTCGGCCAGTGATCCGTGCCGGATGTGCCTTGCTCGTAGCAACACTGCTGAGTGGTGGCTGCGCCGGGATACCGCCTGCGGCATTGGCGCCAAGCGCAGCCGATGCGCTTTGGGCGGTACGCCAGGAACAGCTTAATAATCTGCGGCAGTGGAATCTGCGTGGACGCGTCGCCATACGCACCTCGGAGTCGGGCGCCAGTGCACACCTACGTTGGGAGCGTAAAGATCAGCAGAGTCGGATTGATCTTTTTGGTGCTTTCGGCGGCGGCAAAGTCCGTTTGTGGGTTGACGAAAACGGTGCCCGGTTGCGTGACGGCCAGGGCCAGGAATTTGAGGCGGACAGTGCCAGCCAGGTCCTTGTTGACGGCACCGGCTGGCAGATCCCCCTTGATGAGCTGGGCTACTGGATTCGGGGTCTACCAGCCCCAAGTGAGGTCCGGGCGATAGAAACTGATGCTCGCGGCGCTTTGATTTCACTCAGCCAACTGGGGTGGGATATCACCTATTCTGAGTACGCGGTATTCGACGAAAAGGAGCTACCCCGCAAGATCCGAATGATGGCGTGGCCTGATACTGTGAAAAACTTCTCGACCCACGGGGGGCTGACGGGGGATACCCTGATTGTAAAACTACTGATCGAGCACTGGAGCGAGCGGGCTACCGTCAAAGAGATGGAGCAATGAGCAGTTGGCTGGCACCAGCAAAACTTAATCTGTTTTTACACGTAGTTGGTCAGCGTGACGATGGACTGCACGAGTTGCAGACGCTTTTTCAGTTGCTCGACTATGGCGATACGCTGGATTTTGATGCCCGCCGTGACGGTGTGATCCGGCGCCTGGGCGCGCCGCAATTGCCTGATGACGACCTCAGTGTACGCGCGGCGCGCGCCCTGCAGACAGCAAGCGGCACTACCCTTGGGGCCGATATTCATCTTACTAAGCGGGTCCCTGTTGGGGCGGGTCTCGGTGGCGGGAGCTCTGACGCTGCGACCGTGCTTGTCGCGTTGAATCGGGTATGGAATACAGGCCTCAGCCGGGCAGAATTGACTCAACTTGGACTGGCGCTAGGGGCAGATGTCCCGTTATTTGTCGGCGGCTGCTCAGCCTGGGGTGAGGGGGTGGGCGAGCGACTATTGCCAACAACCCTGCCAGAGCAGCAATACTGTGTGATCTGGCCCCAAGTCAGTGTTTCGACTGGGGCTATATTTGCTGACTGCGAATTGACACGAAACAGCCCGCGAATCAGAATACCGGGCCCATTTGAGGGTGATCGGCGCAACGATCTGGAGCCGGTGGCGAGACGACAGTTTCCTGAGGTAGGGCAGTGCCTGGATTGGCTGGGCAAATTTGGTCCCGCCCGGATGTCGGGCAGTGGGTCAGCGGCTTTCGTGGCAGTGGTTGATGACCACGCTGGCCAGCAGGTTCTTGACCAGCTGCCGGTCGCATACAGTGGCCTGGTTGCCCGGGGAATCAACCAGAACCCGGCGTTTGCCGATGAATCTGATGGGGTGTAGCCAAGTGGTAAGGCACCGGATTTTGATTCCGGTAATCCCAGGTTCGAATCCTGGCACCCCAGCCACTTACTGAAGTTGCAACCCCTGACACCAAAGAGACAAGAATCCCATGGCAGTTGATGACCTGACATTGTTTACCGGTAACGCCAACCCGGCGCTGACCAGTGAAGTGGCCGATCGTCTGGGCATTGGCATTGGCCGCGCCCTGGTGGGCACCTTCAGCGACGGTGAGGTCAACGTCGAGATCATGGAAAATGTTCGCGGCGCCGACGTTTTCGTGATCCAGCCGACCTGTATGCCGGCGAGCAATCACTTAATGGAACTGCTGGTGATGATCGATGCCTTGCGCCGCTCTTCGGCAGAGCGGATCACCGCTGTAATCCCATATTTTGGCTACGCACGCCAGGATCGCCGACCGCGAACAGCCCGGGTTGCGATCACAGCCAAACTCGTTGCCGACATGATCGGCATTGCGGGCGCAGACCGGGTGGTGACCATGGATCTGCACGCGGACCAGATCCAGGGTTTTTTCGATATTCCTGTTGACAATATTTATGCGGCCCCGGTGCTTAACGGCGAGTTGTGGCGCCAGGAGCCCGAAAATCTGATTGTGGTATCACCAGATGTGGGAGGTGTGATCCGGGCCCGGGCGATGGCGAAGCAACTTGGCGTTGAACTTGCCATCATCGATAAGCGCCGACCTCGGGCTAACGAGGCCAAGGTCATGCATATCATAGGTTCGGTGGATAATCGCACTTGCGTGCTGATGGACGATATGGTGGATACCGCCAGCACCCTGTGTGAGGCGGCCCGGGCCCTGAAGGATTCAGGCGCGATGCAGGTTAAGGCCTGTTGTACCCATGCGGTGCTTTCCGGCTCAGCGGTCGAACGTATTGAAGAGTCGGAACTGGACGAAGTCGTGGTGACCAACTCGATCCCGCTGTCTGTCGAGGCAAGTAATTGCGCGAAGATTCGACAGATCAGTATTTCCAGCTTGCTGGCTGAATCAATCCGGCGGATTGCCAGTGGTGATTCGGTCAGCTCCCTGTTTATGGACTAATCAGCCCGGTATCTCCGGGAGAGCAAGACGGCGCCTGGGGCGCCAGTGTAAGGAGACCCTGTAATGAGCAGTAACTACGAACTCGATGCCCGGCCGCGAGAAGCGTTTGGCACCAATGTAAGCCGGCGGCAACGTCATGACAAACAGGTGCCGGCAGTCGTCTACGGCGCAGGAAAGGACAATGAAAGTCTGATACTGGACCATCATCAGGTAATGCACAGCCTTGGAAAAGAGGCCTTTCATTCGGCGATCATTGATCTGAAGACCGCTGCCGGTTCGCAGCAGGTGATCCTGCGTGAAGTGCAGATGCACCCGCACCGCCCAATTGTGTTGCATATTGACTTCCAGAGAATCAAGGCAACCGAAAAACTGCACATGAAGGTGCCGCTGCACTTTGACGGCGCTGATATAGCTCCTGGCGTGAAGATTGATGGTGGTATTTTGGCGCACCCTATGACAGAGCTTGATATCACCTGCCTGCCTAAAGATCTGCCCGAGTACATTGCCATTGATGTCTCTGAACTGCAGATGAACCAGTCCTTGCACCTTTCGGACATACAACTACCTGAGGCGGTTGAGCTGACAGCCACTGCCTACCACGAAGGCGAAGACCCCACGGTGGCCATTGTTACCGCGCCCAAGGTGGTTGAGGAAGAAGGGCTTGAAGAGGCTGATGAGGCTGAAGCAGGCGAGTTGGCCGAAGGCCGGCCGGCAGATGACGAGGCGGCGCCGGCCGATAGCGACGGGGCGAAAAGCGGGGAATAAGCAACCTACGGCGTACGCTAACCCGGGCCTGAACGTGCGTTGCCCGGCGGCGCGCGTGTACCGTCTGGTCGGGCAGATATGGCAGCCATTTCACTGATCATTGGCCTGGGCAATCCGGGCAGTGGCTACGAGGCGACCCGCCACAACGCGGGTTTCTGGTTTCTGGATGTGTTGGCCCGGCGCTGGCCAATGGACCTGCGTGTGGAAAACCGTTTTCGAGGCGCGTTGGCAGACCTGCGTATCGATAGCCACCGGGTGCGGGTCCTCAGGCCAGAGACTTTCATGAACGAAAGCGGCTCGCCGGTAGCGAGTGTTGCAAATTACTTCGACTTTGCGCCTGAAAACATACTGGTGGTGCACGATGATCTGGATCTACCACCAGGCAGTGTGCGCGTGAAACGTGGCGGTGGGCACGGCGGCCACAATGGCCTTCGCGACATCTTTTCGAAATTGGGCTCACGGGAGTTGGTACGGCTGCGGATCGGCATTGGTCATCCCGGATGCGCTGATGAGGTGACCAACTATGTACTGCAAAAACCATCCGTTTCGGATCGCAATTCGATCTTTGATGCGATAGACCGCGCAGTTGAACAACTGGACGAGTTACTCAATGGAGAGTTGGAGTTGGCGATGAATATATTGCACCGCGATGCTAAGGATACACTCTGAATGGGATTTCGTTGTGGGATCGTAGGCTTGCCCAATGTCGGCAAGTCGACTCTTTTTAATGCCCTGACGCGGGCCGGCGCGCAGGCCGAGAATTATCCATTTTGCACTATCGATCCCAATGTCGGTATCGTTGAGGTGCCAGATCTGCGCCTGCAAAAAATTGCGGCGCTGATCAACCCCAAGTCAGTCATACCCACTGCGATCGAGTTTGTCGATATTGCCGGATTGGTCGCCGGTGCCTCGAAAGGGGAAGGTCTGGGTAATCGTTTTCTCGCACACATCCGCGAGGTGGATGCGATTATCCATGTGGTGCGTGCGTTCAGAGATGACGACATCACCCATGTTGCGGGCAAGGTAGATCCGCTGGCCGATGTGGCGACCATCGAGACCGAGCTGGCACTGGCTGACCTGGAGACACTGGAGCGTGGCATCGAGCGAACTGCCAAGGCCGCTAAAACCGGCGAAAAAAAAACCCTGCGTGAACTGGAATGCCTGCGCCAAGCCCACCAAGCGCTTAATGGGGATCAGGGTTTCCAGCGACTGCTGCAGGACAGCGACGTGGCAACGGCATTAATGCCGTTATGTCTTTTAAGCGCCAAACCGGTGCTTTACGTAGCCAACGTCTCAGAGCAGGATCTTGGCGGCAACGAGCAGGTAGCGCAATTGCGTGAAACTGCTCAAAAGACCGATGCGCAGTTGGTTGTGGTCAGTGCCGCGATCGAGCAGGAGATATCAGAGCTGGATCGAGACGAACGCAGTAGTTTTTTGGATGACCTGGGGCTGACAGAGTCAGGTCTCGACCGGGTAATTCAGGCGGGCTATGTTCTATTGGGATTGCAGACCTTTTTTACCGCCGGGCCTAAAGAGGTAAGAGCTTGGACGGTGCGTATCGGTGCTACGGCGCCTCAAGCTGCGGGCGAGATACACACGGATTTTGAGCGTGGTTTTATCCGCGCTGAGACCATCGCCTATAACGACTTTATCGTCAACGGCGGAGAGCACGGTGCACGTGAAGCGGGCAGGTTGCGGCTGGAGGGAAAAGATTACGTCCTAAGTGATGGCGATATCATACATTTTCGTTTTAACGTCTGAACCGTTTTCTCGACTGGGTTGCGCCTCTATCGGAGGCGTCGAGCGCAGCTGATAATATTGCCCTATTGTTATTTCCCCGGGGCGATTCTTGCCATTTCTGAACCTACACCATACCCGGCTTTTCTACCAGCAGTCTGGCGCGGGTCGGGACATTGTCTGGCTGGCAGGCGGGGATATGCCAGGATCCTCCTGGCATCCATTTCAGTTACCGGCCTTTGGTGACTATCGTAATACGACCTGGGATGCCCGTGGTGTAGGTCGCACCGAATCAACAGCCTCGACGCCATGGACTATCGCGGACCATGCGGCAGATTGTATTGCCTTGATCGAAACATACTGCAAGCCTCCGGTTTTTCTGATTGGCCTGTCTATGGGTTCGTGCATTGCCCAGGAAATTTCGCTTTCTCGGGCAGATCTCGTCACTGCTGCTTTGTTGACCGGGGCTTGTGCGCGAAAGTCAGGATTCATTAAAGACTGGGAGGATTCTGAGATCGCTCTGAGGCGCTCCGGTACTGAACTGCCTGAGGAATTCGCGATCGCGCACTACGCACTCCTGATGTATCCGGCCAGGGTGTTGGGAGATGATGAGTTATGGGCGAGGCTTAAACCACTTGTCGCACAGGACTATGGTAAGCGTGACTCTCGCGCACTGGCCGAGCAGTGGCAGGCATGCGTTGAGTACGATTCACTAGAAAGACTGCCGTACTGCAAAGTACCCCTTCATGTGATTGCATTTTCAGAGGATATGCAAACGCCGCCACAGCGGGGCAAGCTTCTGGCAGGCGCTGCTCAGGAAGGATATTTTTATCTACTGGAAGGGCTGGGGCATTGTTCCGCATTTGGTCATGAGCCGGCCGTGGTGAATGATTGCCTGTTGAGTATCCTCCGACAATACTGATAGCTCTAAGGAGTGAAATCTATGAATTGCGGATTTATTGGACTGGGCATGCTTGGAGCAAAAATGGCAGAAAAAATTCTCCAAGCAGGTCACTCGCTTCAGGTTTACGACCAAGATAGCAAAACGGTCGAACGACTGGTCGCCGCTGGGGCGACCGGTGCCGAATCAGTCCAGGATACGGCCAGCCACATTGACACCCTGATTACGTGTTTGCCCTCACCGACGATTTGCGCCCAGGTCATGACCGGTGCTGGTGGTGCGCTGGAAACACTTTCAGCGGGCAGCTGCTGGATTGAAATGAGCACCACCGATGTGGATGAGATGAAGCGCCTTGCGTTGCTTGCGCGTGAGAGGCGTATCGATGTACTCGAATGTCCAGCGACTGGTGGAGTACATCGGGCAGTTACGGGACAGATGACGCTGCTGGTGGGTGGTGACGAGGTTGTTTTTGAGCGCTTGAAGCCGTTGCTCGAGATCATGAGCGGCCAGATGGTATACATGGGAGCAATCGGTAATGCATCACTGATCAAGGCGGTTACCAACCTGCTGTGCCTGGTCGACCTTGTGGCCATGGGTGAGGCCCTGATGCTGGCAAAACGCGGCGGTCTGGATCTGGCCAGATGCTACGAGGCGATTACTGCCAGCTCCGGTACCAGTCGTGAATTTGAGGACTGGGCTCCGGTGATCCTGAACGGCAGCTTTAATACCGGCTTCACTACCGATCTTGGACTGAAAGATCTTGGCTTTGTTACTGAGCTCGGGCGTCGCCTGGATGTGCCGTTGAAGCTCGCAACCCTGGTGGAGCAGATGTTCCTGGCATCACGGGAGCGCTACGGCGGAGATGCGTGGACCGCGCACGTGGTCAAGATGATGGAAGAAGCAACGGGCGAGGAGTTACGTGCCGAGGGCTTCCCAGACGTCATACCCCAGAATTAACGATCGGTTTTTCACTCGATCCTTGAGCGCAGTGATTATCTTGCCGGGCAACGGGGTGACTCCTACTGATCGTCACGTAGGCCACTGGCCTTTTGCACAACGGAATCGACAATCAGGTTGATGCCAATGGTCAGCAGGGCGATGCAGGTTGCGGGTACCAGTGGGTGCATATAACCCCAGGCGATACCATCTGAGTTGCCCCGCACCATGGCACCCCAGTCTGCCAGCGGTGGCTGCAAGCCCAGGCCTAGAAAACTAAGCCCGCTGATCAACAAAAAAACAAAACAAAAGCGCAGGCCGAACTCTGCCGCCAGTGGCGTTAAGGCGTTGGGAAGTATCTCTTTACGCATGATCCACCAAAGTCCTTCGCCGCGAAGCCGGGCGGCTTCCACAAAATCCATGACCTCGATATCCATCGCCACCGCGCGAGCGATACGGTAGACCGGCATGGCATAGATGATTGAAATTACCGTGACCAGGGCAAAAATAGACGTTCCCGTGGATGAAAGAACGATCAACGCAAAGATCAGTGTCGGAATCGAGATTATGACATCAACGAATCGGCTCAGTGCCTGGTCAACCCAGCCACGCATGGTCGCTGCAAGAAAGCCCAGTAGAGACCCTAAGCCAAAAGCACACACGGTGGTCAACAGCGCTAGAGCGATCATGTTTCGGGCACCGTATATCAGCATCGACAGCATGTCCCGACCGATCTGGTCTGTGCCAAAAACGAATTTTCCAAATAAAGGCTCCCATACATCTCCCACGATCTGGCTCTGGCCATAAGGCGCAAGCCATGGCGCGAAAATTGCACATAAACCAAAAAGACTCACGATAAAAGCCCCGAACCGACTAGCCCAGTTCATTTCTTTGAGTGCCTGCCAGAAATTCATGATTGCTTACTTTGGATGCATAAGCCTGGGGTTTGACGCCATCGAAAGAATATCGGCGAGTAAGTTGAGGATCACGTACACGGAGGCAAATATCATTGCGGTTGCGCGTACGATAGGCATGTCACGCAGGAACACGGCGTCGATCATGAGGGCACCAAGCCCCGGATAAACAAAAACGACCTCGACGATTACCACGCCGACAACGAGCCAGGCCAGATTCAGCATGATCACCTGAATAATGGGTGACCAGGCATTGGGCAATGCATGGAAAACAATAATTCTTCCGGGTTTCACACCTTTCAGCTTGGCCATTTCGATATAGGGACTGGCCATCAGGCTGACGATAGAGGCCCGGGTCATCCGCATCATATGCGCACTGACCGCGAGGGTGAGCGTCAACACGGGAAGCGCCGAGGCGATAATGCGTTCGCCAAGATTCATCGAGTCGTCCACGTTCGAGATCGCAGGGAAAATCCCAAATGAGACCGCAAATACCGCCATCAGGATATAAGCGATAAAGAAGTCGGGAACCGAAATGCCACTCAAGGTGATCATTGAGATGAATCGGTCAAAAAATGAGTTCCGGTACAGCGCGGCCACAATACCCAGCGCCAGGGAGAAGGGTATGGCGATCAGGGCCGCTGCGATCGCCAGGAAAAAAGTGTTTCCAACGCGATTGCCGATCACATCAGCAACCTCCCGGTGATTGGTTAGGGCTTTGCCCATGTCGCCTTGGACAAAATTTATCAGCCACTCGACATACCGAATGTGCATTGGCCGATCGAGGTTCAGCAGCCGATGACAGGCCGCGACCTTATCCTCGGAAGCCATTTGCCCCATCATGGCGGTGCAGACATCCCCAGATAGTGCTTCAACACCTACTGTAATCAGCAAAGAGATGGCGAGCAGCGTCAGGATGCCGAGAGTGAGACGCCTCAGGATCAGTTTGAGTAACGAGTTTTTCATAAAGACAGAAAATTAAACTCAGCTAAGAAAAGGCCCGGAAAGGATCCGGGCCTTTTCTACTTTATGCGAGCAACAACTGCTCAAAGAGCAGTTGTTGCTATACCTCGCTTACGTGAACCACCAGCGCTCGATGCTGCGTGAGCCATCCAGTTCCCAGTTGCCGGCCAGTTTGGCAGGCCGTCCCAGGGCATCAGATGCCGCGTCGACATTGTTGGCAAAGCAGGGAACTACTACGCCGCCTTCATTGGAGACGATGGTCTGCATCTCAACATAAATGTCGTTGCGTTTGGCTTGATCCAGTTCAGCACGTCCTGCGATCAGAAGTTCCTCAAAGCGAGCGTTATTCCAGAAACTGTCGGTCCAGTTACCGCCGGCCTTGTAGCCAATGGTGAACATCCAGTCAGCGGTGGGACGACCCGACCAGTAGCAGGCGCTCCATGGAACTTTCATCCAGACGTTATTCCAGTAACCGTCGGGGGATACCCGGTTAACCTTGATATTGATGCCAGCTGGCTTGGCAGCCTCAGAGTAAAGCTGAGTGGCGTCTACTGCGCCATTGAAAGCCGCGTCTGCAGCTGCGATCTCGACATCCAGACTGGTGAGGCCGGCCTGTTTGAGATACCACTTGGCCTTGTCGACGTCATACTGACGCTGGGGCAGATCACTGGCATGGTAGTTCTGATTGGAACTGATGGGATGATCGTTACCCAGGGAACCATAGCCGCGAAGGACCGTGTTAACGAAAGCTTCTCTATCAATGCCGTGTTTGAGCGCCATCCGCACGTTGTTGTCGTTAAACGGTGCCTGGCGTACATCCATCGGGTAGGTGAAGTGCTTGGTGCCTGATACCTGGAGCACACTGACCCCGGATTTTTCCTCAAGCTTGGGGGCGGTCTTGAGATCACAACGGACAATTGCATCTACCTGGCCTGTCACCATCGCATTCATACGGGCCGCCGCGTCGTTGATCGCCGTCATCTTCACTTCATCAAAGTTGGCGCACCCGGGCTTAAAGTAATTGGGATTGCGCACCATATGTGCCCGTACCCCCGGCTCGAAACTCTTCACTACAAAAGCGCCGGTTCCGTCACCTGAAGGCCAATCAACCTTGCCGGAGCTATCAGCCGAGCCCATCAGCAGGTGGTAGTCACTCAACAGATAGGGGAAATCGGCGTTGCCGCTTTCGAGGTCAAACACAAGCGTGTTTTGGCCGTCTTTACTGATATTGCCCAGAGAATTGGCAACACTTTTTGCATCGGAGGTCGAATCCTCGCCGCGGTGATGCTCAAGAGATGCTATCGCGTCGTCAGCATCGAAAGTTTTGCCACTGTGAAACTCGATGCCCTTGCGCAGCTTAACCACCCACGTTTTGGCATCGGCTGATGGCTCGAGGCTCTCAGCCAATTCAGGCACAGCCTGGCCATCGGCGCCGACTTCGACTAGAGCGTTTCGGCACCCGCCCATGTTCATATTGATCATGAAGGTATCGCCGTTATCGGCCGGATCCAGCATGTCACCTGTGTTGGCGCCGCCGAATCCAACTCGGTAGGTTCCACCCTTTTTCGGCGTAGCGTGCGCAGCTTGGCTATAGAGTGCCGGTGCAGCGGCAGCAAACCCCATGGCGGTAGCGGCTTTGATAAATTCACGCCGGTTAATGCCGCCATTCGTAACGCGTTTTTGCAGTTTCCAGATGTCGTAATCGAATCTACTCATTCCTTTTCCTCCTTTGATGGGCCTTGATTTAGGCTGATTCCTGAGATTCAGGATTTTTTGTCACGCTATATAGTACAACACTTTCAGGGTTATTCTTGAAGGTTATTTGCGCCAGATCACGCCACTGGCATTGGCCCTGGTTGCCACGGGAAACGCCTCTTGCCGCTTCCAATTGATCGGGTTTTCCTTGTTCTATTGAGGGTTTCGCGCTACATTCGCGCACCCCACCGTGGCTATGTAGCTCAGCTGGTTAGAGCACGGCATTCATAATGCCGGGGTCGGTGGTTCAAGTCCACCCATAGCCACCATCTTTTCAGTTACTTGTACCTGTTCCGCCATGTGGACAATGTTCCGTGGTACAAATATGGTACAGCAGGTTCCCACGGAACTTTGCTGCTGTCAGCACAAGGGGCGCCTGTAGCTTATAGAGGAACTTGCACCGCAACTGACATTGATGGCGATACTTTTATAGCAACCAATGGTGCAACGACTCCTGATTTTAGTGACTGCACTTGGAAAATGCATGGTGGAACCGGTAAATATGCTGGTGTGACAGGCGGTGGGGCATGTATGCCCGGTGGACCTATCACCAAAGATGGTAATAACACCAAGTTCTCATGGACAGGAGAATGGGTCCTACCATGAGATGCTTGAGGTAACCTGATGTATAAAGCCCCGCTTCTGGCGGGGCTTTTGTTATCCCAATCTCCCGGCCAAATCCTCAGCCCTTAAATGCGTATAGCGGATCTGCAGGCCTGCCTAGTCTGTGTGTGACAGATAAGTTAGATACACATCAGCCCAACAGGGTCAGGAGGGGTGATTCCGTGGAACAAATATGGGGCAGCAGGTTCTGGCAGTCGGGATTACTCTCTACCCCGAGGCGTTTTTAATCTTTTTTACCTTGTGCCCGGTTGCAACTGAGGGGTGTGGAAGTGCAGGCTCTTATGCTTTAGTTACCTATACAATCTCGCGGCGGGTGAGTATTTTGCAGTAAAAGCACCGCTGGATTTATGGCTTTGCGGGGCGCGCTCTGCGCCGCGCGTTGCCGGAGCTGATATAAACCTGCAGGAATTGCAATGATG
>JBBWVW010000010.1:0-24943 GCA_050256425.1 Arenicellales bacterium
GCTGATACTGGCCGTGGCTTTGCATCGCATCGAAAGAAGACAGGCCTGGCCAGAGTGACGTATCGGGAACTATGGGGTTAAACATTGCTTACAGATGTGCCCTAGAATGACCAGGGACAAGTGATCTTCGATCTGAAAGTAGATAACGCTACGGAGCGGCGTTTGTCCGGATCAATCTATCGGTCAGCTGGAACAACTTCACAGGCATGGGCCCACAACCATATGAGTGACAAAGAAATGCCACCGGCGCAAGCGAAACACACTAACTGCCTTCTCACAGGAGAGACCTTTCTGGAGAGTATCCGGGATGGGCGTGAAATCTGGTATGACGGTGAGCGAGTCAAGGATGTTACCCGGCATCCCGCTTTTCGAAATAGTGCGAGCAGTGTAGCCCGGCTTTATGATCGGTTACATGACCCCGAGTTCGCCCAGGTACTTACTAGGCCGGACAAGTATGGCATTGTGACTCACAAGTTTTTCTGCCCAAGCTATAGCGCTGGCGAACTGTTGGAAGCGCGGGACGCTATAGCTGTGTGGCAGCGGATGAGTTTTGGATGGATGGGCCGAACCCCCGATTACAAAGCGGCCTTTATGGCCCAACTTGCTGAAGGCGCCGATTTCTATCACCCCAACGGCGGCAACGCGCTCAACTGGTATAAAAAGGTCGCCTCCCAGGCATTGTTTCTCAATCACGTACTGGTGGACCCACCAGTGGATAGGGACCAGCCTCATCACCATGGAACCGACGTATTTGTCAACGTCACCCATGACGACGACAAGGGTATGTATGTAAGTGGCGCCAAGATGGTTGCTACCGGATCTGCATTGACCCATGCCACCTTCGTCGCTCCAAATAGCGGCTCAGCGGAAAGAATGGAAACTGGCAAGGATGAAGCGTTCGCCTTGGTTTTCTTTGTCGATATGGATACCCCAGGGATGAAACTGGTAAGCCGGCCATCGTATGAAATGAAAGCAGCCAGTCCGTTTGATGCGCCGCTTGCCAGTCGATTCGACGAAAACGATGCCGTGCTGATATTTCATAATGCGTTTATTCCCTGGGAGAACGTGTTGGTTTATCGCGATGTGGAAAAGGCCAAGGGATTTTATGCAAGCTCCGGGTTTTTTAATCGGTACAACCTTCAATCGGCAACGCGTCTTTCGATTAAGCTTGAATTTGCCTGTGGATTGTTGATGAAAGGGACACAGGCTACGGGAACTGCTTCGTTTCGTGGTGTACAAACTGCAGTAGGGGAGTTGGTTAGCATGAGCCAGCTGGTTTGGGCGCTGACGACAGCAATGGCCTTGGATCCTGAGCCAGGAGTAGGGGATTCGGTGGTCCCTAGACTCCAGACAGCCGCCGCCGCGCGAATTTACATGACGGACGTGTGGCAAAAAGTCCGACAGATATTTGAAGAGATTCTTGCAGGCGCGCCAATCGTGACGGTCTCATCCCATCGAGACCTACAGACGCCGGATTTAGATCCTGTGATAGAGCGGTATTTCCGTGGTACGGGCTTGGCGGCGCATGAACGGATAAAACTCTTTAAATTGATCTGGGATGCACTGTATTCCGAGTTTGCCGGGCGCCACGCGCTCTATGAGAAAAATTATGCGGGCAACCACGATCAGCAGAGATTAGACGCGTTGCGGTGGGCAGATTTGCGCGGCGACAGCCGCCGGTACGAAGAAATGGTTGAGCAATGCTTGAGCGACTATGATCTGAACGGATGGCATGCCAAGGATCTTTACAGCGCTTAAGCGGTGTCAACCAGCCAGGCCATAGATGGCGCTTGATCTGTTAGCTAATGCCATACAGCAGGGCAAAAGAGGCGCTTTTGGTTGCGACAATTCGGCGTGGATGGCAACGCCGTCACATCAACAGGCCGATCAAATACCCAGATAGCGGCGTTTGATATCCTCACTGGCGAGCAACGCTTCCGACCGACCGGACCAGACCGTTTCCCCTTTTTCGATAATAAAATGCCGGTCGGCAATTCGAGCCAGGTCGGAAACGTTCTTGTCGATCACCAGAATCGAAAGACCATCTCCTTTGAGGCGAGAAAGGCAGGACCAGATCTCCTGGCGTACCAGAGGCGCCAGTCCTTCAGTTGCCTCGTCCAGAATGAGCAGGCGAGGGTTAGTCATCAGCGCTCTGCCGATGGCGAGCATCTGTTGTTCACCGCCCGAAAGAAGATTGCCAAGCCCGTGCCGGCGTGCGGCCAGAGCGGGAAACATCTGAAACACCCGCGTACTGTCCCAGGGATCGCTGTCGCTGGATCCTGCGCGGGCAGCGACAATCAGGTTTTCGAGGACCGAGAGATTCGGGAAAATCTGCCGGCCTTCTGGAACCAGCCCTATCCCCGCCTGTGCAATATAATAACTGGGTCGGTTTGTAATCACTTGATCTTCCCAAGTGATCTGGCCGGTGCTGGTTGGAATAATCCCCATGATGCAGTTGATGGACGTCGTTTTCCCCATGCCGTTGCGGCCCATCAGGGTGACAACCTCTCCAGCATTGACCTGCAGATTGACTCCGAACAGGGCCTGGCTTGCACCGTAATGAGCCTGAAGGCTTTCGACACTTAACATGCTGACGGTGATTCGGTCATCGGATTCTCAGCGTGCGGCTCACTGGGAATCGAATCCAGTTCTTCACCAAGATAGGCCTGACGCACCCTTGGGTTAGAGCGAATCGCATCCGGGTCTCCGGTAGCGATGACCTGTCCTTCTACTAATACGGTAATCCGGTCGGCCAGTGTGAACACCGTGTTCATGTCATGTTCCACCAGGATAATTGTGCGTGACCCCTTCAGTGCCTGGAGTGTTCTGACCATCCGACTGGTATCCTCCTGCCCCATACCAGCTGTCGGTTCGTCCAGCAGTATTAGTATTGGATTGGTAGCCAGCACCATAGCCATTTCCAGCTGCCGATGTTCGCCGTGGGACAACGGGCCTGCCATTTGCATGGCCTGATCCTGGAGCCCAATCTGCTCTAACGATGCCATAGCCGGTTCTACCAGAGATGGATCACGGTTGCTGCTGGCCCAGAAACGGTAGGAGTGACCTGCTTTGGCCTGCACTGCCAGCAGTACATTTTCGAGTACGGTCATGTCATGGATAATGCTGGTGATCTGGAAAGACCGTGCGATTCCCAGATGAGGGCGCCGGTGGGCCGGCATCCGGGTGATGTCGTTTCCCTGAAAGAGGATTCGACCTGAATCTGGCAGCAGTACCCCGGCCAACTGGGAGACCAACGTGGTTTTCCCTGCGCCGTTGGGACCGATGATCGCGTGAATCTCTCCTTCTACTACATCCAGTGAAACCCGTTTGGTCGCGGCAACCCCCCCAAAGGATTTGTGCAGGTTGGCGATGCTGAGCAGAGCTTTAGCTGTCATGGGATCGCCTGCTGCGTCCGGTCAGCCAACTGTCGATGCCGCCGTTGGCAAATAGCACCACCAGGATAAGAAATATTCCAAAAACTAACTGCCAGTAAAGCCACAGCCCTGATAGAAACTCTTCCAATAACAGAAATACGCTGACGCCAAGCACTGGCCCGAACACACTGCCCGCGCCGCCGAGGACCACCATAAAGATTAGTTCGCCGGAACGAGTCCAGTCCATCATTTCAGGGCTGATGAAATTGGTGAAATTGCCGAGTAGTGCGCCGGCAAACCCGCAAATCGTGCCAGCAATCACATAGCAGATCAATTTGTATCTGAAAGTATCAAAACCCAAGGATTGCATCCGTAGCTCATTGCCCCGAGTACCCCGAATCACCATGCCAAAGCGCGAGTTAACGATACGTTTAACCAGATAAAGCACCACCAGTAGTGAAGCGAAACAGACATAGTAGAGAACTGTCGGATCCTCCAGGTCTATGAATCTGCTGAACTCACTTCTCACTTCAATCACCAGTCCGTCGTCACCGCCGTATTCCTCCATCGAAACGAAAGTAAAAAATACCATCTGGGCGAAGGCCATCGTGATCATGATGAAGTTCACGCCCCGGGTGCGCAGGCAGACCAGACCAGTGGCGAGCGCAAATACGGCCGATACAGCCATCGCCAGTAGAATATGAAGATAGCCGTTGTAAATTTCGTAGTAGACCGGTATCCCGACGGCATAGGCGCCGATGCCCAGGTAGGCAGCGTGACCAAAGCTGATCATCCGGCCGTAACCGAGAATCAAATTGAGGCTGACGGCAGCGATCGCCAGAATGACACAACGCGTTGCCAGGTCGATAAGAAAGGCATTGCCGGTAAGTTCTACTAACGCTGGCACCAGTGCCAGGATCACAAGCATCAGTACTGTGACAAAGCCTCGCAGGGTTAGGGTAGGCAAACTCATGGCGCGCTTGGACTCAACGGCTGCGTGGTCCAAAAAGGCCAGTTGGGCGAACGGCCAGTATCACAGCCATCAGGATGTAGATCAGCATGGCCGATATCGCGGGAGCCGAGGTTTCGGCGTTCTGAGCGGACATAAACAGTTTGAATAGTGCGTCGAGATATGAGCGTCCCATGGTATCGATTAATCCGACCAGGATTGCAGCGATGAAAGCACCCTTGATTGAGCCGATCCCACCAATGACGATCACCACAAACGCGACGATGATAATTTGGTTGCCCATGCCAATCGATGCTTCAGTAATCGGGGCGATCATCATCCCGGCCAGGCCAGCCAGTACGGCGCCTATTCCAAAGACGATGGAAAATAACATACCAATGTTGATGCCCAAGGCGCTGATCATAGTTCGGTTAGTTGCGCCAGCCCTGATCCGCATACCGAGCCGGGTTCGGGTAACCAGCACAAAAAGGCCAACGGCGACGAGCAGACCAGTTGTAATGATTGCAAGTCGATAGGTGGGTAACACGATATCGGCGGTTAGCATGACTTGCCCGTCGAGCCAGGCCGGCAGCGGAATCACCTGCCCATCCGGCCCCCAGATCATCTGTGTCAAGGCGTCAAATACCAGAATCAGGCCAAACGTCGCCAGGACATGATCCAGGTGGTCACGTTGATAAAGACGCCGGATTACGATTAGTTCAACCAGCAGGCCAATAATCGCGATAGCCGGCAGTGCTGCGAGAAGGCCTAGAAGAAACGAGTCAAACCATTGCGTGAAGGTAGCGCACAGGAATGCACCGGCCATGTACAGTGAGCCGTGTGCCAGATTCACCACATCCATGATACCGAAGATCAGCGTCAGTCCCGACGCCAGCAAAAACAACAGAATTCCCAGTTGCAGACCGTTTAGTAATTGTACGGCCAGCAGTGTCCAATCCATGGTTATCTCTGAATCAGCGAGACGCGAAGAAGTTCAAATGAAGGCGTCGGAATACGCCCGGCAGGTCTTTAATCAACCTGCCGGGCGTCTATCAGAAGCAAGAGGTCGCGCTACATATTGCACTGACCGTGGTAGCTATCCTGGTGGTCTGAAAGAACGGTAGATACATATGACACAAACCAGTCCCCATTGGCATCGGCTTTAACCGTGCGAAGGTAGAAGTTCTGAATCGGGAAGTGGTTCGGCCCATAGCGGAATTTCCCGCGGACACTTGGGAAATCGGCTTTGCTCATAGCCGCACGAATACCATCCTGATCGTCCGTGTTCCCATTGACTGCATCGACACCGCTTTTGATGAGCATGATTGCGTCATAGGACTGAGCGGCATAGTGGGTCGGGTAGCGTCCGGTTTTAGCCTTGAAATCGGCAACAAAACGCTTGTTGGTAGGGTTATCCAGATCCGGCGCCCAGAACATCGTATTCCATGAGCCTAAAACACCCCCAAGTTTGGCTTTCTGCAAGCGTGCCAGTGACAGGGCGTCGACCGTGAACACCGTGTACAGGGGGATCGTGCCGCGCAGGCCTGCCTGCTCATATTGCTTAATGAATGCCGGTCCTGCCGGGCCGGGATAAAATACAAAAATCGCATCCGCACCTGATGCTTTAGCCTTGGCCAACTCGGCGGAGAAATCGAGTTGCATGTCTTTGCCCCACTTGGTCATATCTTTGCCGACGACTTCGCCCTTGAACGTGCGTTCGACGCCAGAGACCATGTTTTTCCCCGCAGCATAGTTCGGCGCCATAATATAGAGTTTCTTGACGCCCTTGCTGTTCAGTACTTCGCCGGTTGCCATGGGGTTTTGGTCGTTTTGCCAGGAAGAAGAAAAGAAGTTCTTGTGGCACGCTTTACCCGCCAACGGTGAGGGGCCGGCATTGGCACTGATCAGAAACTTACCTCCATCCAGTGCTGATTTTTTCGAGGCCAAAAGGACATGTGACCAGATAAAGCCGGTGACGAAATCTACGTTGTTCTGTTTTACCAGTTTGTCAGTTTTCTGCTTTCCGATCTCTGGCTTGAAACCGTCGTCTTCAACGATAAATTCAACGTCTTTGCCACCCATTTTATGGCCGATGTGGTCGAGCGCTATATTGGCAGCTTCAACCATGTCTCGCCCAATAGCGCCGGCCGGGGTCGTCAAGGTGGTAACAAAACCAATCTTGACTGTGTCCGCTGCAGCGGCCGGCAGGGCGGTTAGAGTGGCGGCTACTGTAAGTAGAACAATTCGGAGTTTCATATCCCATCCTCACTTTTTATCTGCCTGGTAATTAGACAGGGTTTTCGGTCATGATCTTAAGGCCGACCCGTTTTCGGTCGCCGCACTCTTTGGGAAACCCAAGTGCGCCGAGCCTCATAAGAGGCAACGTGTCAATGCGGCCTTCCGTCAACTTTAGTGGGTTGCTTGGATCAACGCAACTTCACCATTAACAAGTATTAAGGTCCGCCGGCGATGGATGTTGGTTCTCCGAGCGTGCCGCCAGGGTTGCTCAGTCATCCCAATGGAAGAAGCCACACCCACTTTCTTGTCGAGAAGATCGTTGCGAACTATATGCTGAAGGAGTTTCGGGAGGCTCAAATTGGGGCGCGCCGAGAGTCTGGCGAAGGTATTGCTCGATAGCCAATCTCAAATCCAATCCAACCATGTCGGTCAGGCGCAATGGATCGACTGGGTGGCGGTAGCCGTGGACTATGGTGCTGTCGAGATCAGCAGTTGGGGCGACGCCCTGTTCAACCATGCGGATCACGTCCATCCCCGATGGCAATCCCAAGACGATTGCCCGCAAAAACGGGTAAATCATTGATCACACCGATTTCATACCCATCTGTTCGCCGACTTGGCTTACCCGTTCGATCACTCTTTCGGCGCTATGTTCAGTGCGGATGACTTCAAGTAGTTTGACGATATGCGGCGGATTAAAAAATGCATACCCACGGCTGTGATCATGGGTATCGAATTAATTTTTGTCTTCCCGATTGTTTTTCCTGTCCAGAAAGGCAGTCATGCGTTGGTATTTATCCGGGTGCTCGAACAGGACAGCCTGGCTTTGGGCTTCGAGATCCATAGCGGCTTCATCGTCAAGTCTTGCGCCCTGGCTGATCAGTTTTTTGGCGTGTGTTACCGCAATCGCACTGTTGCTCATGATCTGGGTTGCGATCTGGATCGACACGGGCATGATCTCCTCATCTTTTACCAGATGATTCGCCCAACCAAGGACTCTGGCCTCAGTCGCGTCCAGAATCATTCCTGTGAAGATCATCTCTCGGGCCTTGCCAATGCCGACGAGCTTTGGCAGCCGAATGCAGCCACCGGCACCGGGAATAATGCCCAGGCTAACCTCGGGTTGACCTATGCGGGCAGATTTACCGACAACGCGGATATCACAGGCCATTGCCAGTTCACAGCCGCCCCCTAATGCCCAGCCCTCTACCGCTGCGATTGTCGGCGAAGGAAAAGTCTCAATTTTGTGGAACAGTCCGGAATTAATTTTGATCAAGGCGTCTTGCCGTCGCCGGTCCCGAAGTTCAGAGATGTCAGCTCCACTGACAAAACTTTTGTGATTTCCAGCAAAAATGATTACTGGAATCGTTTCCCTGGAGGCTAATTCATCGAGCAGTCTGTGCAGTTCGTCAACCATGACTCGGTTGATCGCATTACGGGTCTGTGGCCGGTTAAAGCGACACAGCACTGGGCCGTCAGGTAGCGTTTCAACCAGTAGGGTCGTAAATTTGGACACGGCACGAGTATATCGAAACCCACTTTCGGGCTGGGTAGTGTATTGATCGACTACCAGGTGGCGATGGTTTGGTTAAAACGGAATCAGCCGTGCGAACTGATACAGTCGGATGGGCATGGGCGTTTCACCAAACGGCATGGCCGTAGGGTAGGAAGTATAGCTTGGCCCGGCGTGATCGTAGCGTCGGATCAAGTCCGGATTAAATACAGGGTTAGGTGACACAGACTCTCGGATAACGCGTATATGCTAAGACAAAGCAGGCCAGC
Organism: Arenicellales bacterium; assembly: GCA_050256425.1. Lineage (GTDB taxonomy): Bacteria > Pseudomonadota > Gammaproteobacteria > Arenicellales > UBA868 > UBA868. The sequence continues at coordinate 8,344 of JBBWVW010000010.1, forward strand.
ATTTGGATTGATGCCCTGAAATGAATCCCCAGAGTCAGCGCCCAGGGCTGACTTAATTGTCACAAGTGAGAGTAATACCGGTGTCTTCACAGGGCTCAAGGTTATAATGTTTTTCGAACCTTTTCGCCAAAAGGATCAGCGACTGAGAGTAACGATGGTTGTGGTACTTGGCGGTTTTAATCACAATGGCAGCGCAAGGTCTGGGACTGACCCGGTGCCAACCGGCTAATCGCAGGTTCTTGAGCCGACTCCGATTGAGTAACCATTGTGCAATTGAAGTTTCGACAAGTTTGCGCTCGGATCGATTGGCGCTAAGGAATATGCCGGGATGAAAAAACCTGTTCTTGTTGCGGCCACACTACTGCTGGCTGTCAGCGCCTGGATTGGCTCGGGCTTGCTGGTTGACCAAAAGCTCACGTCGGCGCCGGGTGTATCGGCCGGTTCAGCCGAAAACACGGGTTCTCGATCGGTACGGCCACCCGCTGTCCAGGTGCGTATCCTGGCTGCGGCTCCCGTTTCACGAAAACTTCACTTGATGGGAGTGACACAGCCGAAACGTTCTGTACAGTTGCGGGCGCAGACAGCCGGTGCTGTTGTCGTGATCCAGGCCGATAAAGGCGAGATGCTGAAGGCCGGTGATCTGGTGATACGGATTGATATACGTGACCGCAAAGCCCGCCAGCGCCAGGCCAAGGCGCTGGTAGCCCAGCGCCAGGCCGAGTACCGGGCAGCGTCTGAACTTTCGAAAAAGAAACTCAGCTCCAAGACCGCGGTGGCCGAGGCTCAGGCGCTGCTGGAAGCGGCCAAAGCCTCGTTGCAAGGTATCGAGCTTGATATGCGCCATACCCGGGTAACGGCACCTTTCGCAGGGATCATTGAGCGGCGTTTCGTCGAGATTGGCGGCTATCTCGATGTGGGAGATCCAGTCGCGGATCTGTTGGATTTGTCGGAGGTGGTTATCAGTGGCCAGGCCTCAGAGCGGGATATCGGACAACTGCATACCGGTATGCCGGCTCAGGTGACTTTGTCTGGTGGTCAACAGCTAACCGGCACGGTCACCTTTATTGCCCGCGCGAGCGATAGCGCAACCCGGACCTTCCGAGTCGAAGTCACCGCGTCCAATCAGGATCTTGCCGTGGCCAGTGGGATGACGGCCAAGATCAGTTTGAATCTGGGCACTACCCCAGGGCATCGTCTCACCCCTGCGGTGCTTACCCTGGATGACGAAGGTCGGGTTGGTGTCAAGATTATTGATAGCAGCAGCCGGGTACGTTTCCTGCCGGTAGATCTGATCTCGGACACTCCTGATGGCATGTGGCTGGGCGGGTTGCCGGATACGATCGAACTGATCACGGTGGGGCATGAATTTGTCTCGGTGGGCCAGCAGGTGACGGTCAGCCGCAACCTGCAATAGATCACGACTGAGTTTTATGTCTTTCATTGGCACAGCGCTCAATTATTCGCGGACAGTGCTTTCCGTTCTGGTGTTCATTCTTATCGCGGGCTCATTTGCCTACCGGGATATTCCAAAAGAATCCGAGCCGGATATCGATATTCCGATCATTTATGTCACGGTGAACCATGACGGCATATCTCCGGAAGACGCCGAGCGCCTGCTGATTCGACCCCTGGAGCAGGAGTTGAAGACGATAGAAGGGGTTAAGGAGATGCGTTCGTCCGGTTACGAGGGCGGCGCCAACGTGTTGCTGGAGTTTGAGGCGGGGTTCGATGCGGATACCGCGCTGCAAGATGTCCGGGAAGCGGTCGATCTGGCGAAAACCCAGCTCCCGGCAGGGTCTGATGATCCCGAAGTGCACGAGGTTAACTTCAGCCTGTTTCCGGTTATCGTCGTCATTCTTTCGGGAGATGTGCCGGATCGCGCTCTCTATGATCTCGCCCGGGATCTGAAGGATGCCGTCGAGGGAATTGGAGAGGTGCTTGAGGCGAAACTTGCCGGTAACCGAGAGGAGGTCGTGGAAGTCATCGTTGATCCTTTGCGCTTGGAGAGTTACGGGCTTGATCCTGCCCTCGCCGCGGCTACCGTAAGTGGCTCGAACCTGTTGGTGGCCGCCGGGGTACAGGATACCGGGAAGGGCCGCTTTTCGATCAAGGTACCCGGCCTGTTCGAAAGTGTGCTCGATATCGTTGGCTTGCCGGTTTTAACTGATGGGGACTCAGTGGTCACTGTCGGTGATATTGCGCAGGTCCGGCGCACCTTCCGGGATCCATCAACTTACGCCCGGGTCAACGGTAAACCTGCTGTGGCATTGGAAGTATCGAAACGTTCTGGAGAAAATGTCATCGCCACAATTGAGAAAATCCGGGCGGTGGTCAAAGGTGAACAGCTCAAGTGGCCAACGACACTGCGCGAGTCGGTGAAGGTCAGCTACTCGCAGGATCGCTCCAACAAGATTCGCACGATGCTGAGTGACTTGCAGAATAGTGTCCTCAGTGCCGTCATTCTGGTGATGGTGGTTGTTATTGCCACGCTTGGCGTACGTAGTGGTGCCTTAGTCGGAATGGCGATTCCTGGTTCTTTTCTAACTGCCTTGCTGTTGCTTTACCTGCTGGACGTGTCACTGAACATCGTAGTGTTGTTCAGCCTTATTCTTGCAGTAGGGATGCTCGTGGATGGCGCTATCGTCGTAACCGAGTTTGCCGACCGCAGGTTGAGTGAAGCAGTTCCGCGCCGGCAGGCTTATCTGCAGGCTTCTCAGCGCATGGCCGCCCCAATCATTGCCTCGACTGCGACCACACTTGCGGCCTTTTTGCCGCTGGTGTTCTGGCCTGGGATCGTCGGTGAGTTCATGAAGTTTCTGCCAATGACAGTGCTGATGACTCTGAGCGCCTCATTATTGATGGCGCTTATTTTCGTACCAACTGTAGGGGCCTTAATTGGTAAGCCTGCTGACACCAGTAGTCGGGCCCTGCGCACGCTGAGTGCAGGGGAAAGCGGTGATCTTTTTAGTATCAGCGGATTTACCGGTCGATACCTCACGCTCTTGGCCCAGGCTGTGAAACGACCTGGCCAGGTGATGGCTTTGGCGATAGGATTGCTTATTGGCGTACTCCTCCTTTACGGACGCATCGGGCCCGGAGTGGAATTTTTCCCCGATGTTGAACCTGATAATGCTCAGATTCAGGTCCGTGCGCGTGGCAACCTGTCAATCGATGAGCAGGATGAGATCATGCGGGCGGTGGAGCAACGGGTTTTGGATATTCGCGGCGTACGTACTTTTTATACGCGAGTGGGTGGCAACGCCAACAGCGAAGAAGCCGAGGATATCGTCGGCTCGATATCACTGGAGTTTGCTGACTGGCGGCACCGGCCACGGGTCAACCAGATTTTTGAGACCTTGCGTGGGCGCTTGGTTGATTTTTCCGGGGTGATTATTGATCTGCGCAAGGAAGAAGGTGGGCCACCCGTCGGTAAGCCGCTCCAACTACAACTTTCTTCCTATTATCCGGAACTGCTGATACCGGCCGCTGCAATAGTTCGGGCTCAGTTCGACAGTATGACCGGGCTGAATAGTATCGAGGACTCCCGACCCTTGCCTGGTATCGATTGGACCCTGCAGGTCGACCGCGCCCAGGCCGCCAAGTACGGGGTCGATATTGGGAAGGTCGGCAATATGATCCAGATGACGACTGGAGGTTACAAAATTGGCGACTACCGTCCTGACGACAGTGCAGATGAGATCGAAATCCGGGTACGCTTTCCTGAGTCCGACAGGACTATCACGGGCTTGAGTGAGGTCCGGGTTAGCACACCAGCGGGTTCGATACCGGTATCGAACTTTGTGGTGCGTGAGGCCCGCCAAAAAACCGGGATGCTCAAGCGCGTCGACGGGTTTCGGGTAATCACGGTCAAAGCAGATGTTGATGAGGGGGTGCTGGCCGACGCCAAATTGCAAGAACTAGAGTCGTGGCTGGCGACGTCTCCTCTTGATTCTCGAATCCAGGTGACATTCAAGGGCGAGGATGAAGAGCAGGCCAAGGCCAAGGCGTTCCTGGGTAAGGCTTTCTTGGTGGCATTGTTCGTGATGGCGCTGATACTGGTAACGCAGTTCAACAGTTTCTATCAAGCCTTACTGATACTTTTCGCTGTAGTGATGTCTACGGTCGGAGTGCTGATTGGTTTGATGGCTACCGGATCACCTTTTGGCATCGTTATGAACGGCATTGGTGTTATTGCCCTGGCCGGTATCGTGGTCAACAATAATATCGTTCTGATTGACACCTATGTGCGACTTCGCCAGACCATCGCAGATCCAGTGGAGGCGGTGCTGCGTACCGGGGCTCAGCGCCTGCGTCCAGTGATGCTAACTACAGTGACGACAATACTGGGATTGTTGCCGATGATGCTTGGTATTAATATAGATTTCCTTTCGCGAGAGGTGACCCAGGGCGCGCCCTCTACACAGTGGTGGACACAGTTAGCCACCTCGATCGTTTTCGGTCTGAGTTTTGCCACGGTGCTCACTCTGGTGGTGACACCAAGCGCTTTGGTACTACAAGCGAATGTCGGTTCCTGGTGGGCAGCCCGTCGGCTCAGCCGGGTATCGCCAGCCGGGGTCTGATCCGAACTCCAGACTAAACCGGGCTCGGTTAGTTTCCGCTCAGCGTGCCTTTACCCGTGCCCAGGTATCGCGCAAAGGAACAGTTCGGTTAAATATCATTTGTTCTGGCGCGCTATCGCGGTCAACACAGAAGTAACCGAGGCGTTCGAACTGGAAGGTATTGCCCGCAGCGGCCTCTACCAGACTTGGCTCAATTTGTGCATCATCTATCGTGACTAGTGAATTTTCATTGAGGCTATCGTGAAGATCGTCCTGAGAAGAGAAGCGCGGCTCTGAATCTTTGAACAGCGGCTGATACAGCCGAATCTGCGCTTTTTTGCTGTGACGGGCTGAGGTCCAATGAATGGTACCCTTGACCTTGCGGCCGTCAGCTGGATTGCCGCCACGACTTTGAGGGTCATAGGTGCAGTGCACTTGTGTGACGTTGCCTTGCTCATCGTGGATTACCTTGGTACACGTAACCAGGTAGGCATAGCGTAGTCGCACTTCGCGCCCGGGAGAGAGGCGGAAGAATTTTCGCGGTGGATCTTCGATGAAGTCGTCATGTTCGATATAGAGTTCGCGGCAGAAACTCACAGCCCTTGAGCCACGAGAGGGGTCCGCCGGATGGTTGGCGGCCTCAAAGAGTTCTTCCTGGTCTTGTGGATAGTTGTCGATCACCAGTTTGAGAGGACGAATGACAGCAAAGGCCCGCGCGGCGGTCCGCTCAAGATCCTCACGGACACAGTTCTCCAGCACACTGAGTTCAACGTGCTGCTGATTGCGTGTGACGCCGATCCGGTTGCAGAAATCTCGAAGTGAGGCGGGCGAATAACCTCGCCGCCGCATTCCGGAGAGGGTCGGCATGCGTGGATCATCCCAGCCATCGACGACACGCTCGCTGACCAAGGTGGTCAAAAGCCGCTTGCTGACTACCGTGTATTCCAGTGACAGGCGGGAGAACTCGGTCTGGTAAGGACGTGACGGGATCGATACGTGCTCAAGTACCCAATCATACAGAGCTCGGTTGTCCTCAAATTCAAGAGTACACAGCGAATGGGTCACCCCTTCGATAGCGTCTGACAGGGGATGGGTAAAGTCGTACATCGGGTAGATACACCAGGTATCCCCGGTATTATGGTGCGTCTGGTGGCGAATCCGGTATAGAGCGGGATCCCGCAGGTGCAGATTGGGTGACGCCATGTCTATCCGCGCCCGTAGAACGCGGCTACCGTCGGCAAATTCTCCAGCGCGCATCTGTTCCAGGAGTTCAAGGTTTTCTTCAGCACTGCGATCCCGGTACGGGCTGTTGCTGCCGGGAAGGGTGAGTGTGCCTCGGGTAGCACGAATCTCCTCAGCGCTCAGGTCGCAGACATAAGCGTGACCGTTCTCAACCAACTCCACTGCCCATTGGTATAACTGCTCAAAGTAGTCTGAGGCATGCCGTAGTCGGTCGTTCCAGTTGAAGCCTAGCCATTTCACGTCTTCCTTGATGGCTTTGACAAACTCTGGGTTCTCCCGGTCGGGGTTGGTGTCGTCGAAGCGTAGAAAACAGCGCCCGCTGAACTCCTTTGCTAATCCAAAATTCAGACATATCGATTTTGCATGACCGATATGCAGGTAGCCGTTGGGTTCGGGCGGAAAACGAGTCGTTATGCCCCCAGGATACTTGCCAGCGGCTAGATCCGCCGCGATCTTCTGACGGATAAAGTGGGCAGGCGTTACGGTGCTATTGTTATTGCGCATCGGTTTGTCGGTATGCCACGCGGACACAGCGTATGTGTGGCTGCGCGCCCGGGTTCGGACCGGAACATTCAGTTGATCGCAATATGAACGATTCCGTTGAGCGTGCTGCGGCGTGCGTTGAGGCGGCGCAGCACCTGGTCAGTATCTTAGCAGTTGGTCGGGGTAGACAACTCCAAGGGCTGATCGGCGAAGTAGGCGGCGAGATCCTGGATGTCGTCATCACTCAGTGCAGCAGCAAAACCCTTCATAATGGGGTTATTGCGAGTACCCGATTTGTAACTGCCAAGAGCGTGAGCGAAATAATCAGGGTATTGGCCTGCCAGTATTGGGTATTGTGGGGTCAGTGGTTTGCCACCCCCGGGGCCGTGACAGGAAAGGCAGAGTTGCGCCTTGGCAACCCATACAGGTTGTCGCCGCGCTTTGGTCTGCTGCAGCATCGCTTGCCGCATGCAGGGGTGACGCAACCAGTGTCATGACTAGGCCGATTGTTAGTGTTATTGATGACCATGTTCTCATCGGGATGCAGCTCATGAATTTTGCGAAGGCGCAACTTTAGGCAACCGCTGTCGAGGTTGCAACAATTTTGAGGCAAAAAATGTATTTATCTGGCCGAGTTTCGACGTTTTAGAGCTAATGTTAACTCGTTAAAGCCACTCGGGTGCGTAACCCTCTGGTCTTGTTGGGGCGGCCAGTGCCATCGTGTCGCCGGGAAAACCTCTTTCAGCGATTCAATGGCGCAGTGCCAGGGCGGCCCGCCTTCGCGGTCAGTCTGCATGAACAGGCCCAATAGTAGCCCTTCGGCAGTCAACCATCGGTACAGGTGGTCGGCATAGTTGTGCCACAAGGCCGGCTCCAGCGCACACAGAGCCGTTTGCTCATAAATGATATCAAATGCCTGCGTTGGCTCCCAGGCAAGCAGGTCAGCTTGGATGACATCAGCCTGCAGCCCCTTTTTCTGGAGTTTTGTATTGAGTGTCTCGATCGCACTTGGTGCGAAATCAATAGCGGTGACGGCATAGCCCTGTTCACAAAGCGTCAGGACCTCGTGACCGTAACCACAGGCAGGCACCAGTACCCGGGCCGGGGGCGGGCACATCGAGGGAAACCAGTGGCCGAGCGCTGGGCTGGATTGCCCCCGATCCCATCCGGTTTTCCTACTCTGGTAGCGATTTTCCCAAACATCTTGTTGATTTGGCTCGATGAACGTGATAGTCATAACTCTGTCATTAAAAAGAAAACAGCATATTGAAGGCCAAAATCCGAAAGTCAGTCATTATAGGAATTGGCAGGCAAGCATAAAACCCAAGGATAACCGAGGAGGGTGAAGATAATGGATTACCGGACAGAGGATATTCGCAATGTGGCTTTTGCTGGCCACGCTGGCGCGGGCAAGACGATGTTGGTAGAGCAGATACTGGCTCATGCCGGTGCGATTCAGGCTCCGGGTGTGATCGAGAAAGGTACCACGGTGAGTGACTGGGATGAACTTGAGAAGAAGCACGGTCACTCGCTTTCGTCTTCGCTCGCTGGGTTCGATTACCGTGACACCCATATCAACCTGCTCGATACCCCGGGTTACCCGGACTTTATTGGTGCGGCGCTCAGCGTCTTGCCCGCCGTTGAAACAGTGGGTGTGGTGATCAATGCCCAGCGAGGCGTTGAGAGTGCCAGTCGCCGGATGATGAGCTGGGCCCAGAGCCAGGATCAGTGCCGCATGGTGGTGATTAACCATATCGACAATGATCAGGCTGATCTCGAGGCAATCTACCAGGAGGTGCGCGAAGCTTTCGGCAACGAGTGTCTTGCGGTTAACCTGCCGTCCAGTGACAGAAAGGAGGTTATAGACTGTTTCTTCAAAACCGAGGGAGAGCCAGCGTTTTCCTCAGCGGAAAGTTCCCACACAGCGATTGTGGATCAGGCGGTTGAAGTGGATGAGGAACTCATGGGGGTTTACCTTGATCAGGGCGAAGTCTCGGCGGAACAGTTGCATGATGCGTTTGAACAGGCGATGCGCGAGGGCCACCTTGTCCCGGTGTGTTTCGTGTCTGCCCATACCGGAGTTGGGATTCCTGAACTACTGGATTTTATCGTTCGCCTGTTACCCAGCCCTGCCGAAGGAAACCCCCCTCATTTTCAAACTGGCTTTGGTGATGATGCCCAAAAGGTTGAGGTCAGCCCCGACCCCGACAAACATGTACTGGCCCATGTGTTCAAAATCTCTTTTGATCCATTTGTCGGGCGCCAGACCCTGCTCCGGGTACACCAGGGCCGGGTCCGCAAGGATATGCAGTTATTCGTGGGCGATGCCCGTAAGCCTCTAAAAATCAGCAACTTGTCAACGCCATTGGGTAAGGAAAGCAGCGAGTTGAGCGTCGCAGTTCCGGGTGACATTGCGCTGGTGTCCAAGGTTGATGGCCTGTCCTACGATGATGTGCTGCATGACTCGCATGATGAAGATCTCATTCACCTCGAGCCGTTGAATCTTCCTACGCCGATGGCTGGTGTATCGATTGCACCGAGTAGTCGAGGCGATGAACAGAAGATAGCGGATGTATTGTCGCGCCTCACCGCGACCGATCCCTGTCTGCGGGTAGAGCGGAATCCGGTAGCCAACGAGACGGTTCTGCGCGGAACCGGTGAACTGCATCTACGCATTGCTATTGAACGTATGTCTGCCCAGTATGACCTCAAGGTCACGACCGGGGTGCCGTCTATTCCCTATCGGGAAACCATTGGCAAGGCCGCCAAAGGCCATTGCCGACATAAGAAGCAGACTGGCGGTGCGGGTCAATTTGGCGAAGTGTTCCTTGAGATTGAGCCTTTGCCTCGTGGTTCGGGTTTCGAGTTCGCCAATAAAGTCGTTGGCGGGGTGATCCCAGCTCAATTTATTGCTGCGGTGGAAAAGGGGGTACGCAGCGTTCTTAATGGAGGTGCGATAGCCGGATTTCCCATGCAGGACGTGCGGGTCAAGGTCTATGACGGTAAGCATCACCCGGTCGATTCTAAGGAAGTAGCCTTTGTGAACGCTGGGCGCAAGGCATTTCTGGACGCTATTGCCAACGCCAAACCGCTGATTCTGGAACCAGTAGTCAATATTGAGGCGATGGTTCCAGCTGACAATATGGGAGACATTGCGGGCGATCTTTCATCAAGGCGTGGCCGGGTAGTCAGTACCGATGTGGTCAGTGGGGGGCGCATGATGATCAGCGGCCAGGCGCCTCTGGCGGAGATGACTGATTACCAGTCTCGGCTAAAGTCGGTGACCGGTGGGGAAGGTAGCTACAACATGGAGTTTGCCCACTATGAACCCGCGCCAGCAGCGATACAGAAACAACTGATGTCGACTTTCGAACACCCCGAGGAGGATTGACCAGCTACGGCTTGTGTTCATGCGGTGATATAATTCGCGCCGTTTTGCGCCACCGGGGGGGTGACGCAAGCAAGCCCCTGGGTTATCACAGTGCACGCAACGAAAACCGACGATCTTCGTATTGTCGACATCCGAGATGTTGCCAATCCGGCAACGGTTGTCGCCGAGTTTCCCGTGAATCAACGGATGGCCGAAGTAGTTTTTGCGGCCCGCCAGGATATTCACCAGATACTCCACGGCCACGATGACCGTCTTATCGTCGTAGTTGGGCCATGCTCGATTCATGATTCTTCGGCGGCACTGGAATATGCTGGCCGACTGTCGCCGTTGGTAGGTCAGTATGCAGACGAGCTGGTGTTGATCATGCGGGTCTACTTTGAGAAACCCCGCACTACTGTAGGTTGGAAAGGGCTGATCAATGATCCGGGCCTCGACGGGTCGTTTGATATTAACCGGGGCTTGCGCACAGCACGCAAGCTGTTGGCTGATATCAATGAACTGGGCGTTGCGGCGGGAACCGAGTACTTGGATCTGTTAACCCCGCAATACCTGGCCGACCTTGTAAGTTGGGGGGCTATTGGTGCGCGGACTACCGAGAGTCAGCTGCACCGCGAGATGGCGTCTGGATTATCTTGTCCGGTAGGATTCAAAAACGGCACGGATGGCAATCTAAAGATTGCAGTCGATGCTGTCGGAGCAGCACAATATCCGCATCATTTTCTGACCCTTACCAAGGAAGGGCATTCGGCTATTTATGCCACTGCTGGCAATGATGATGGTCACGTGATCCTTCGCGGTGGTATTGAGCCTAATTATGATTCCCAAAGTCTTGACCGAGCGGCAACGCTGATGTCCAAGGCCGGCATTCCAACTCGCCTTATGGTTGACTGCAGTCATGCTAACAGCGGTAAGAATCCACAGCGCCAGCCCCAGGTAGTCGGGGACGTCTGCGATCAACTGGCCGCTGGCGAACGCCGCCTGATGGGGGTTATGATCGAGAGCCATCTACAATCGGGCCGCCAGGATATTGTCCCTGGCGAGACTCTGACTTACGGTCAGAGTATTACTGACGCCTGCATTGGCTGGGAGGACACGCTGCCGCTGTTGTCGCGCCTGGCTGAGGCGGTCCGGGACCGGCGCCGCGGATAAACCTGAGCCAGCACCGACTTACTGAGTTCTTTGGTTGTGTTGGGGTACTCAAACCTTATGGGTTAATCAAAAAATTTAGTCAGCGCCTGGGTTCGAAGGTGCTAATGTTTGCGTTAGCGATGAATGCTTGGCGCCAAGCCCGCGTAGGCAATAGGCTGTTATCAACACGTTCATCAGTGGTTTGACCCTATTCCCGGAGACTTTAAGTAATGATCAGACCCCATGGTTCAGATTCCCTCACTGCACTGCTGATCAAGGACTCGGTGCGTCGCGCGGCGCTGGAAGCGCAAGCCGTCAAACTGCCAAAATTGATCATCAGTTCTGCGGCTGCGGCCAATGCGGTGATGCTGGGAGCCGGATATTTCACGCCTCTAACCGGGTTCATGAACAAGGCTGACGCGCTTAGTGTGGCAACTGACATGCGTACCAGCGATGGGCTGTTCTGGCCCGTACCGGTCCTCAACCTCATAGCCGATGGTCACAGGGTTGCTGTGGGTTCACAGATCGCATTGCGTGATCCGAATATATCCGGTGATCCGGTGATTGCCATTCAGGAGGTTGAAGCCGTCGAGGAACTGGCTGATGAAGAAATCGATCTCATCACACAAAAGGTGTACCGCACCGGCGATCCCAAGCATCCGGGTGTTGCGACCTTTACCTCTTTAGGAAAGTTTGTAATCTCAGGGCCGATCGAGGTGTTGAACCTCAGTTATTTTGAAAGCGAGTTCCCTGGCACTTTCCGCACGGCTGGTCAGATTCGTGAGGAGATCGCCGAACGCGGTTGGGAGACCGTGGTCGCGTTTCAGACGCGCAACCCGATGCACCGTGCGCATGAAGAACTGTGCAAGATAGCCAGTGACACGGTAGGCGCTGATGGCGTGCTGATCCATATGCTGCTGGGCAAACTCAAGCCTGGCGATATACCTGCCGAGGTGCGAGATGCCGCTATCCGTAAGATGGTCGATCTGTATTTTCCGTCTAATTCAGTAATGATCGGCGGGTATGGCTTTGACATGCTCTACGCGGGGCCGCGAGAAGCAGTGCTGCATGCGTTGTTCCGACAGAATGCCGGTTGCACACACCTGATTGTCGGGCGTGATCATGCTGGGGTCGGTGATTTTTACGGCGCTTTTGACGCACAGGAGATTTTTGATGAAGAAGTGCCTGCAGACGCGCTTGATATCGAAATTTTCCGAGCAGATCACACCGCCTACTCAAAGAAGCTGAACAGGGTAGTGATGATGCGTGATGCACCGGATCACCAGAAAGAAGACTTTGTACTGTTATCCGGCACCCGGGTTCGGGAAATGCTTGCAGCGGGAGAGGATCTGCCGCTGGAATTCGCTCGCCCTGAAGTGGCGCGCATCCTGATGGATCATTACGCTCAGGACGCTGCGCAAGTCGCCTGATACCCCCGGGCCGCCCAGTGGGTCGCCCCGAGAAGTCGTTATAGTCCGTCGAATTGGTCTGCGGGGATGCTTTCTTTTTCCAACATAACCGGAATATTGTCATCTATCCGGTAGATCCGTTGCTGGTTGTTAGTGATCAACCCCTCATTCAGTGGTGTGGTTATGACTCTGTCATCGGCAGTGGCGATACTCCCCGCGGCGATCTGTTTGTTTATCAGAGCCAGTTGCTCAGGACTGAGCACGGTCAGCGCTTGTTTGCTAACCGGGCAGCAGAGGATTTCCAGAAGTTTGCGGTCTATAGCCATCGGGTCTGCGGGATGTTCGTGGATGGGTTGCAGCTTGTATTATCCAACTAAGTATACTCCGGGCGTCTGGTACAGGCATCTGTCGCCTGACCGTTATCAATAACCAGGATTTCAGCAACTATGACTTCTGGCTCCCGGCGCGCCGTCTTGAGTGCTATTTCCGGTAACGCACTTTTGACCATACTCAAGTTTGCTGTTGCGCTGCCGACTCACTCTGCCGCCATGATGAACGAGGCGGTGCATAGTTTGATGGATACCTTGAATCAGGTATTTCTTTTGATTGGCCTGGCCCAGGGCAAGCGGCAGGCCGACGCCCGTTACGCGTTTGGTCACGGGCAGAAAAAATACCTTTGGAATCTCTGGAGCGCCATTGGTCTTTTCTCAATCGGCTGCGGGCTTGGGTTGGCCCATGCCTGGCATGCCTGGCGCCAGTTGCATGAAGGTGGTGGGGTTTCTGTTATTGCCATCGGTGATTTCAATATTGACTCGATCTGGCTGGCAGCTGCGGTATTGGTGATCGCTTTCGTTGTTGAAGGTTACGTGTTGCGTATTGCCTGGGGGGAATTTTCCAGTCGTGCACGCTTGCAATCGCTGTCGCCGTGGCGAAAATTGTTTGGGGTGAGTGATCCGACCCTGCTGGCGGTGGTGCTCGAGGATGCAATCGCGATAGCTGGACTGATTTTGGCGAGTTGCGGCATTGCCTTATCCCGGCTGACTGGTAATGCAGCTTGGGATGTCGGTTTTTCAATTGCTATTGCACTAATGCTGGGAGTTACGGCAATTATTCTGGGTGCCATCAATATGCAGTTTCTGTCGGATGTACGGGATCGCGAGGCAGAAAGGATTTTCGAGACAATCGCCAAGGCACACCGTGAAATCGAGGGCTACCACGATCTACGTAGCATCGTCGTAGACGAGGATCACACCGTGCTGGTTGCTGAAGTCGAGATGCGCGAAGAGGCAGTTCTTGCGGGATTGCGTGGCCATATTGATAAACACGAGAGAACATTACTGGCTGCATTACCGGAGTCACGTCGCTCAGACCTTGCGCTTCAATCCTACGTCGCCGACCGTGCTGCGGTCCAGGCGACCCTGGAGCGCACAGAACAAATTATTGATGAACTCGAAGCCCAGCTGCGTGAGCGTTGCCCCCGGGTGTCGCATGTCACTATCGAAGTGCAGGGCATTGTTGAAGATAAGTCGTTGCAGCCCGAAATCTACCCTAGAGAACTGGAAGAGCTATGACAAAGATCGTTTTATCCGCTACCTCATTATTGGCGGCCCTGCTGATTGGACCACCTGCTACGGCTGATGATGTGCCACAGACCCCGCGCGAGCAGTTCAGTTATGCTCTAGGGTTCAGGATCGGCAGTCAGATCGCCGAGCAGATCATGACCGATGGTCTCGATTTGGATCCGGAGCATCTGGCGCAGGCAATTGAAGACGTACTCGCAGGACGTGCTCCGGCGATGACGGATGAGCAGATGGCAGCAGCCATCACCGCGGCGCGAGACCATGAACAGGAGGAAAGTATGGCGAAAGCGCAGGGGAGTGCGAGCGCCGGGGCTGCATTCCGGGCTGAATATGGACAGCGCGAAGGCGTGCGTACAACAGACAGTGGGATTCTTTACACCGTCTTGGTTGAAGGGACTGGAAAACAGCCACAGGCAAGCGACACCGTGGTGGTGCATTACCGCGGCACGCTGATTGACGGCACCGAGTTCGATAGCTCGTTCAAGCGTAACCAGCCTGCGACATTCAGCTTGGGCGGCATTATTCCTGGCTGGCGGGAGATTCTTCAACTGATGCCTGAGGGATCACGGTGGGAGGTGGTGATCCCGCCGGAACTCGCCTATGGCAGTGCGGGTGCTGGAGGAGCTATTGGCCCTGAGGAGACTCTGGTTTTCGAGATCGAGTTGCGCGAGGTCAAGTAGCCCGGGACTGCCTGACTGATTGACTGATCAGCGCCTCAAAGTGTTTCAGGCTTTTGGGTTTTGCTACAGAGCAAGCCCGCTCTGGCAGCACTCGCTACAAGACTCTCCCAGTAACTCTGTTGGGCACCCACCCACAGTCCACAATGAGGGTGCCAACAATTTGGTCTAGGTAGGTACGGTGCTGGCGTTAACGCAGAGTTTCGGAATCTAAATTAACTCATCACACCGATCGTCAGTTTCGCCGTACCGGCTGAGCATGGGGGTTTTGAGGCCTTCGTACAGGGTAGCAAGTCGCTCGTTGATGAGTGCCCCTTGTGCTTCGAAAAGGCTGTTACCCTGTAAGTCGCTGTCGACAATAAACGGGCCGAAGTTCTCTACCTCAAAGATCCACATGGCCTGTGCAGTGCCTAATTCCTCGGCCCAGTGGACCTGCCTGACCTTCTGGATGCCGCGCCCCAACAGCGCACCGGTTCCGTATCCGACCGTTGTCAGGTAGATCGCACCTGCCGGGACAAACAGTTCTTTATACTGCTCGCTCGACATGCCGCCCTTGCCAATGATGACACGGGCACCGGAGAGGCGAAACCACTCTTGCATCCACTTGGCAAAACGAAAACTGGCCGTTGCCGTGACTGCGCCAACGTTGTAACTGCCGTCTGCCTCGATCGCAGCTGCGGGTGAACACTGGAAATTGACGTTACTGATTGCAGCGAGATCCTCTGGAATCTTATAACCCTTTTCGATAACCCGTGTGTACACACCTTCGCGCGCGGTGTAGATGACGCCATCGAGATAGACGATGGTTCCTATTTTTAGCTTAGCGATCTCTTGCGCATCTATTGGAACCGTGAGACGGACTGTCTCAAATCCGTCAGTTAGTTTGGCCATGATGGTGTCTCCCGGCGGATATAAGGTGTAAACCATTGCGGGTCGGTACGATATTCGACAGTGTTATCCGAATGAATTCTGGCAGTTGCACGTCGCGAGGAGAGGCAAAAGGTATGAACACTCATCGGTAATCCACCGGTATGGGTGTGCCCCACCTCGATGTGGCAATCGGCCACCATGGACGAACCGACAAAACCCATAGCCCCCATGCCGATGTTGTTACCGAGGGTTTGAAACTCCAGCTCCAGTGCGGCGATTTTGGGATCTGGGTTGCGGTCGCCGACTGTGCGCAGGCATGCGGCCTGTTTTCCGAGCACCATGCAGGTGTCTTTCGAGCCGCCAAGACCAACCCCGACAATGGCCGGCTGGCAAGCCAGGCCGCGTTTTCCAAACGAAATCAACGTATCCAGATAAAAGCGTTTGATGCCGTCAATGCCGTCTCCGGGGAAAAGCATCCGGTAGTCCGTGCCAAACAGACCGCCTTTATGGACTGTTGTAATGTCGACCCAACTGACGTCGGGTTCAAAACTCCAGTCGATTTCGGGTGCGTTGATACCGACGTTATTATTGTTGTCCGTGCGCCACAGGGGGTGAACGCGATTGGGCCGCAGCGGAATGTCGTGGGTTGCCTGGGCCGTCGCATTGCGCAGCGCTTTCTCAAGCGCAATAAACCCAACTTCCACCTGCGCGTTGTTGCCTACCTTAACGTAGTAGCGGGGTAGGCCCGTGTCAGCGCACATTGGCCGGCGGTCCTCAGTCGCCGCATCCCAGTTATTAATCATGGTCTTAAGGACAAAGCACGACAGGTTTCCCGTCTCCGTGGCCGCCATTTGTTCGATCCCCTTGCGGTAGTCTGAGGGAATATCGATGGCAGCATTGGCCATAATGTTGCTGGCGGCCTGCTCAAGGGCTTCATAGGTGATCATTTATTTTGCTCATTTCCTAATTTACGAACCGGATTCATGGTAACCCTCAATCAACGATTCACCGGGCCGAATGATTGAGAATACCACCGCGTCCTGTTTGACACTTATACCGTCGGCGCTGGAACGAGCGAGAGTGAAGCAGGAATCATCCAACTCGCCGGCCTGTGGAAAGTCCTCACGATAATGAGCGCCGCGCGAGTTTTCTCGTGACAACGCCGCTTGGGCGATCATTTCCGATGTCTCGGCAAGGCTCCGCAGATTGAGCCAGTCGTTCCAGGTCACATTGAAGATGGTATCGAACTCGCCCACGCCGG
>JBBWVW010000011.1:0-7332 GCA_050256425.1 Arenicellales bacterium
CAGCCGGTGGGACCGGACGATCTGGCACCACTTTTCTCCATGGCCGCGATCATGCAGGAGGTCAGCGGCGAGCGGACTATTGATATTCCCGATCCGGTGCGTGACATCTACCGCCAGTGGCGGCCCAGTCCCCTGTTCCGGGCGCGGCGCCTGGAAAAAGCGCTGGATACCCCGGCCCGCATCTACTACAAATACGAGGGCGTCAGCCCAGCCGGCAGCCACAAACCTAACACAGCAATCGCGCAGGCCTTTTACTGCAAGGAAGAAGGCGTCAAGCGCATCACCACCGAGACCGGCGCCGGGCAGTGGGGCTCATCGCTGGCCCTGGCCGGGGCTTTTTTCGGCCTTGAGATCGAAGTGTTCATGGTGCGGGTGAGTTATGACCAGAAGCCCTACCGCCGCGCCTTTATGGAAACCTTCGGCGCGACCTGCCATGCCAGTCCAAGTAACCTGACCGAGTCGGGCAAGAAGATCCTGGCCGAAAACCCCGATAGCAGCGGCAGCCTGGGCATCGCCATCAGCGAGGCCGTGGAACTGGCAGCCCAGCGCGACGACACCAAGTACGCACTGGGCAGTGTGCTCAACCATGTGCTGCTACACCAGACGGTGGTTGGACAAGAAGCCATGCGCCAGATGGAACTTGCCGACGACTACCCGGACATCGTGGTCGGCTGTACCGGCGGTGGCAGCAACTTTGCCGGCCTGAGCTTCCCCTTCATCGGCGCCAAACTGCGCGGCGAACAGGACCTACAAGTCATTGCAGTGGAACCGGCTAACTGCCCCTCGCTGACCAAGGGCAAGTACGCCTATGACTTCGGTGACACCGGCAACCTGACCCCACTGGTGAAAATGCACACCCTCGGTTCCTCCTTCGTGCCGCCCGCCTCACACGCCGGTGGCTTGCGTTACCACGGCATGGCACCGCTGGTCAGCCAGCTGGTGGATCTGGGCGAAATCACACCGACGGCCTACAACCAGACCGAATGCTTCGACGCCGGGGTGACCTTTGCCCGAGCCGAGGGTATCGTGCCTGCCCCAGAGGCCAACCACGCGGTCAAGGGGGCAATCACCGAGGCGCTTCGCTGTAAGGAAGAAGGCGAATCACGCGCCATATTGTTTAATCTGTGCGGCCACGGTTACTTCGATATGCAGGCCTATACCGACTACAACGCCGGCAAGCTGCAGGATTACGCTTATGATGCATCGGAAGTAGCCATGGCCCTTGCGGGTCTGCCGTCGGTCGCCTGATCGTACTTAAAGCAGGCAATCAGGCTGCGACCCGCCAGCGGCGCAGTCTGATTGGCGCTTAAGTAGCGCCTGAACTAAAATTAAGCAGCCAGGGGTGTGCTATCAACCTGATCTTTGTGCGGTTATTTCACTGGCAGGTAATCGCGTCCTTGCGGTTTCGGGCCCGTCAAAAGAACGACTGGCCTGCACCCTTACCACCCATGCTTGGGAGAGGAGATAAATGAGCTACCTTTTAGATGTCGTTATGCGCTGGGGCCATATCGTTTTTGGCGTGACCTGGATTGGCCTGCTGTATTACTTCAATTTTATCCAGACGGAGTATGTCAAAGAAGCTGATGATGGCGCCAAGGCAGATGTCATGGCGAAGCTTGCCCCACGAGCCCTGTGGTGGTTTCGCTGGGCAGCGATGTTCACCTTCCTCACCGGTTTGTTGCTGCTGGGCTATGTTCTGCATATGCGCCTCAGCCTCGGTATCACCCTGGGCGCGTTGATGGGTACGCTGATGATGCTCAACGTGTGGCTCATCATCTGGCCAAATCAGAAAATTGTCATTGGCCTTGAATCTGGCGACAAAGCCGCAGCCGGACCCAAGGCAGGGCTGGCTTCTCGGACCAACACTTTGCTCTCTTTACCCATGCTGTTTTTCATGGTGGCGTCCGGGCACGCCTCGCCGATGGTCAATGGCGGCCTGTGGGGTGGAGCCGGTGATATGGCCATGAGCAGCGTTGCATTGCTGGTCGGCCTGGCCATCATTGTGATCATCGAGGCCAACGCGATCTGGGGCAAAATGAACGGCGCTATGCAGTCGGTCAACGCCGTCATCACCTCCTCTGTGGTGCTTACGATCATCATGTCAGGGGTAGTTCAATACCTGTAATAGCAATCACCCCCGATAAAGAGGGCGCCTGTAAGGCGTCCTCTTTTTTTGCCTGGCCGATTCGGCTGGCAAGCCGCATACTGCGCCAAGGATCACTGAGAATGATTGATCGCAAAGAAATTCGCGAAGCACTGTTGGCCCGTCGGGAGATACTGACCCGGGAAACCGACCTCAGCCAGGTGGAGACTGTGGAACTCGACCAAACCCGTGTCGGGCGCCTGTCGCGCGCCGGGGCCATGCAGGATCACCAGATGTCACTTGAGCTGGCCCGCCGGCGCGAAGCAATGCTCGAAGCCATTGCCCGTACCCTCGTGCGTATCGATGAAGATCCCGACTACGGGTTGTGTGATGACTGCGGTGAGGCCATCACCCCTGCGCGGCTGGCGCTGGACCCAACCCAGCTTTGCTGTGTGCACTGCGCCGGCAAACGCGAGCAGGGATCGCCGTGAAATCCCACTGACGTATCTCAGTCGCGCGTATACCCCAGGAACCAGGCAAAGCCCGCGAGCAGGCGATACAACTGGGGCAGTCGGGCCAACGATATAACAGCGTCGCCATGCCCAAGGAAGTCGGTCACGCACAGGCGATGTGAGACACCCCTGTCTTGCAGCAATTGGGCGAGACGACGCGACTCCCCCGGTGGAATCACCCGGTCCTGGCGGCCATGCAGCAAAAACACCGGCGGCATGTCGAGCGGGAAATCGTCAGGCACCCGGTAACCTGACCAGGAATCATTAAACATCGTGATTACCTGGCGGCAGAAATCCTGCCGCTCGTGCGGGTCGGTCAGCAATCTGTGCAGTCCTGCCTCAACCGGATCAGATGTATCGAAAAGGGCGTCCAGGTCGCTCGGTCCGGCATTGTCCAGGGCCGATGCCTCAATACAGCGCGACAGTACTTCGCGCACCGTGGCCAATGCCGGATCATCATCGCTATAGTAACTGCGGGCAATGATCAGCCGGCCATAGGGGTCAGCACTATCTGAGTTGATAAGAAAAGACGCTACCCGTTCAATATCAAAGTAACCGCCGATGAGGCACAGAGCGCGCAGCCGCTGGGCCAGCACGGCGCTAAGCGCTGCACGCAGTACGAAAATGCCAGAGAACGACACAGATAACAAAGACAGCCCGGGTGTCGTTACCATGCTCGAGTCAGCCACCAGTGACTCGAGCAATTGCTGTACCTCGTCGGGCTGATCAACCGATATCTTCAGGGCGCGGATACTGGGGACGTCCGGGATCAGCACCCGCAGACCAGTCGCGCACAGGGCCCAGCCGAAATTCCGGATCCGGGGATCTTCACGACCGCGGATCGCAAGACCGGGCACAAAGATCGCCGTTGCCCGCGGTGCGCTGTCCGGCTGGTAAATATCGACCTCAGTACCGCTATGAACCACAGTCTGTGGCAAGCGATCGCCGAGATTGCGCCGGAATGTGGACAGCAGTTGTAACGCTCCCAGCCAATCCAGATATGCACGCTTGGTGCCACCGTCAACCCGCATCTGCCCTTTTTTCCCCTGGAGTGCGATGACGCCCGTCAGAGGCGAATCGATCCACGCGGTGTATCGATAAGCGCCCAAAACGATACGGTATCCGACTCGGCACACTGCAGCGAATCATCTAGATCCATCTGCTGTAACGCCAGGTTGATTTGGACCGCATCCAAAGACTCACCGTGTAGGCCACTGAACCGGCAATTCCCCGGTGGCAGCACATCCACCGGGTGTGCGGACCCCTGCCACTGAATCACATGGGGCAACAATCCGCCGGCAAGGCACTGCCCATCGGGGGTAAATGCAAATTCCCACCTCAGGTGGGCGCGTGACATGGGACGCACTTCGCAACCGGCATATGCATCCAGTTGTTTCAGCGATACGATTGCGGGTGTGCGTACCACCCAGGTCAGCAGCCGCGGGCTGACCTCAAGGTCGGCCCGGGTCTGGTCACTGTCAAGAGAAAACCAGCGGGGAAAGGCGGGTGTCTTGCCATCAGGATCAATCGCGATCACTTCAAGGTATACCGACCCACCCAGCGACAACACGGCATTATGAGTGCCGAGCTGTGGATGAACCCCACCAGGCAGCGGCAACTCACCCAGCAGATCCGCAACAAAAGTGCACCCGGCATCAAGGGACGCCGCCGCTACCACCAGGTGGTCAACAGCGCAGGGCATTACAACACTCACTGGCTTTCTCCAGGCGGTTGGTCATTGCCCACGCCAAGTGTACGCTGGACCACCACCGTATCCAGCCAGCGACCGAATTTCCACCCTACGTTCTCCAGCGTGCCGACTTGTCTGAACCCGGCATGCTCATGCGCACGGATGGAAGCCACGTTGGCGCTGTCGCCAATAATGCCGATCATCTGCCGGGCACCCCAGGCGGTGCAGGCATCAATCAGATCACAAAAAAGCCTTGCACCAATCCCCTGTCGGCGCGAATCCGCCTCGACATAAATTGAGTGCTCCACGGTATAACGATAGGCCGGGCGGGAGCGATACGGCAAAGCATAGGCAAAACCGGCGACCATGTCGTTGATCTGTGCCACCAGGTAAGGCAATCCCGCATCCTTGGCCATTTGCCAACGCTCATTGATCAAAGCCGGAGTCGGCGGATCGAGTTCAAAAGAGGCGGTACCGTGCAACACCTCTTGCGCATAGATTGCATGCACTGCCTTAAGATCGGCCTGAACCGCCGTTCTGGTGACAATATCCATCAGTTCTTTATAGTCAACCAATTCACTTTGTGTAAAAGGCTATTGTCAACCGTCTGGAGCACAAAAAAAAGGCCGGCTTAACGCCGGCCCCGCCATTCCCCTCACCCGTTCTTGGGGTAATGACCTAAGAGGTTGTCATTTTTCAGCCCAAAAGCGGGGCAATCACAAGTGAAACGATCGCCATCACATTGATCAGAATATTCATCGAAGGTCCTGAGGTATCCTTAAATGGATCCCCTACGGTATCTCCGACTACGACGGCCTTGTGCACGTCGGAACCCTTGCCGCCGAGGTTACCCTTCTCGACATACTTCTTGGCATTGTCCCAGGCCCCACCGGCATTGGCCATGGTCAGCGCCAGCAGCACACAGCCGAGCAGTGCACCGGCAAGCATGCCGCCCAGTGCAGCCGGGCCGAGGGTAAAGCCGACGACCACCGGCGCGCCTACAGCCAGCACGCCTGGCGCGATCATGCGCTTGAGCGCAGCCGTGGTGGCAATATCCACGCAACGGGCTGTATCCGGCTCCGCAGTGCCTTCCAGAAGACCGGGGATTTCCTTGAACTGACGTCGAATCTCGCGAATCATTTCAAAGGCCGCATCACCCACCGCAGTCATCGTCAGGCTGCTGACCAGGAACGGGAAGATGCTGCCCAGAAACATACCCGTCAGAACAATCGGGTCATTGATCTGCAAACTGAAGTCTGGCAGGCGCTGGGCCACGGTCTCGATATAAGCCGAGATGATCGCAAGGGCGGCCAGTGCTGCCGCACCGATGGCAAAACCCTTGCCGATCGCTGCAGTGGTATTGCCCAGCTCATCCAGCGTGTCGGTAATCTGGCGTACTTCCTCGCCCAGGCCTGCCATCTCGGCAATGCCGCCAGCGTTGTCGGCAACTGGCCCGTAGGCATCAATCGCCATGGTAATGCCAACGGTAGCCAGCATACCGACCGCGGCAATACCAACCCCGTAAATGCCAGACAATGAACTGGCGATCCAGATGATTGCGCACAGCACCAGTACCGGCACCACCACGGACTGCATGCCGATCGCAAGCCCGGCAATCATTACCGTCGCCGGGCCAGTCTCACCCGCGTGTGCGATCTTGCGCACCGGGCTGCCAGCGGTGTAGTACTCGGTCACCAGGCCAATCACGATGCCACCGAGGGCACCGACCACAACCGACCACCAGATGTTAAGGCTGATATCTGACCAATGGATCAGCGCCAGGGCGGCAATAATAAATATGACTGAGGCCCCGATGGTACCGGTGCGCAGTGCCGTCTCGGGAGCCTTGCTCGAGGAACCCTTGACCAGGGCGATACCTGCCAGCGAACACAGGATTCCGACCGAGGACAGCGCCAGCGGCAAGAACATGAGCTTGTTCTGATCGCCGCCAACCAGCTTGTCCAGCATCTCGGGTCCCAAGGTAGCCGCGATCGCAATGGAGGCAATCATGGCGCCACAATAGGATTCAAAGATATCCGAGCCCATCCCGGCCACATCGCCGACGTTATCGCCGACGTTATCAGCGATCACGCCGGGGTTACGCGGATCATCCTCTGGAATACCGGCCTCAATCTTGCCAACCAGGTCGGCACCAACATCTGCACTCTTGGTAAATATACCCCCGCCGACACGCGAGAACAGCGCCACCGTCGAAGCTCCCATGCCAAAACCGTGAATCACGTGAGTGGTATGTGGATCACCGCCAAAAGCAAGATAAAGAATTCCCAATCCCAAAAGGCCCATGGCAGCAACCGTAAGACCCATGATCGAGCCACCGTAAAACGCCACGGTCAACGCAGCAGCCGCACCGTTTTCGGCGGCTGCGGTTGTGGTGCGCACGTTGGCCTGGGTTGCGGCAAACATCCCGAAGTACCCAGCCGAGGCCGAGGCAATAGCACCGATGAAAAATGCGATTGCGGTACGCCAGCCCAAATCGGAGAAAAATATCAATACGCCTACTACGATCGTGAATACCGCAAGGTAGCTGTATTCGCGGCGCATGAAGACCAGTGCACCTTTGTGGATTTGGTCACCGATCTGGGTCACCTTGCCGGTGCCGGGAGAATAAGAAAGTAAAGTGCGATAGATAGCAAACGCTGCTATGAGACCAATGATGCCCAGAATAACTGGAACCAAAGCAACAAAAGACATGGGAAATCCTCAAAGATAGGGGGTTCATTCAACTCGTCACCGACCGAGCGGGCCGGCGAAGAGCGCGATATTACCATGCGGATCAAGCCCTTAGTCGTATCTTAAAATAAACGAAAATAAGCGATCGGCCCTTACCGCCTGCAATCCGCGATCTGGCCCCTGTCATCCACCGCAGACAAAGCGTCTGCCATGATCACACAGCTGAGGACTCCCGGCATCGAGCCGTGCCGGGCAACACTCGCGCGATCGCACCGCACGGCAAACCCGGCAAACGGGCCAAGCCCCATCACCGAGCTGATGCCCAAGGTCGACGTGAGGAAAAACTCGAAATCGAT
>JBBWVW010000012.1:0-44002 GCA_050256425.1 Arenicellales bacterium
ATGAGGAACAGACGTTATACGATGAGATCGACCGGTTGATCGATCTGCACGGCGACAGCGCGCCCGCCGAGGAGTTCCTCGCCTACCCCTGAAACCACACGATACAGTTTCAGATTCCTGCCCCGTAATGATGCCAGCAGATAGGCCAGGCTGATCCGTGAGAGATCTAACCGCTAGTGGGGCCCAAGCCTTGGCCGCCTGGATCGTTTTTGATGGTGATACTCATGGCGGCTCGGCGGCAACTGAGATAAGACCAGTCTGCATAAAGACGGTCATGGAGTGAAGTAATGGATGCAGTGATGGCATTGACCGGGAAGTTGCTCGGCATAAATGATCCTGCAGGACTCGTGGTTTTGCTACTGGTTGTTGGCTTTGTCTTTATGGCCAAGGGCTGGCGCTACGCGATAGCTGCCTTTGTCATCCTTGTGGTGATGATGTTTGTTGCCAATGCGGTCTAGAGGCTATCGGAAAATACCCTCAAAAGCCGAGCCGCACTAAAAAGATGTATGCACCGGGATAACCTGGGTGATTAATCCGATGTTGAATCATCAGTTACATTACCTAGAACACCAATAAGGGTAGAGCTTTCCAATGGGATACCTGTAAATACTCGCCCCACATTTTTTGGAGAAAAATATGAAGATCACATATTGGAAACTGACATTATCCATTGCGCTTGGCATCGTCCTGGCGACCATACTGGAGAACGCTCTAACCCCGTTGTTGAAACGATTGTTGGACCTGCTCTGAAACCAAAGATTGGCGCGTATTGATTACGCTTCCTTGTCCCGCTCCCGAGATACTTCTTTCGAGTCTTGAATTGCCAAAACACTTTGAACGGAAGAAAGCACAATGGAAGCTCTAGTAAATCTTCTTGGTCCCTTATGGTTCTCAGTCCTGCTTTATTTGGGAGGTGTCTGCCTTATCTTTGTCGCTAAATCTATAGCAATCAATAGAAGTGCAGCCTGACAGTCCGAACAATGCTTGATCATGGCCCTCTCGCTGATCGCTCCTGCAGCCGATCGGCCAGGCCGGTCACCCGTTGCGCACTACGGCCTATCGCGCCGGCGAGCACCTCGTGTGCAGCCCAGATCTCAAGCGATTGCTCAGCTCGGGTAATACCGGTGTAGATCAGCTCACGCGAGAGCACGGCTGAGAGTTTCTTTGGCAGGATCAGCACTACCCTGGCGGCTTGTGAGCCCTGTGACTTGTGCACCGTCATGGCGTAGGCTGTTTCATGCTCGGGCAGGCGACCAAGGCTTACCGCATGCTCATCCCCAGCCGTATCCATGAAAACCGCCTGCAGGCGCCCCGGGGAATCCGCATCCGGCATCACCACACCGATATCGCCGTTAAAAAGACCCAGCGCCGGGTCGTTTCGGGTCACCATCAGCGGCTGGCCGGGATAAGCGGGTATACCCGGTGACAGCGCGCCACCGGTACCAAGCTGGACACTCACCCGTCGGTTGAGGTCAGTCACACCGCGAGGTCCGGTGCGATGCGCGCACAGCACCATCAATGATCCCAACTTTTCGAACACGGCTTTTGCGTCAGCACCCTCGCGCACCAGTCGTGCGACCTCGGCATATACCGGTGTGACTTGCTCTGCCAGCAACGCATCAAGGGCGGCGTCCTCTTGCGCCCCTTGCAGGCTAACCTGCGCGGTAGCGGGATCATTCAGCAGCGTCAGAGCATCGGTCACCCTCGCCTCACGAACGGCACTCGCCAGAGCGGCGATAGGGCTATGCGCGCCAAAACGCCAGTTATGAGTGAGTGGGGCCAGGGTGTCAGCCAGTGGACCGCTATCGGCCGCGCGGCAGATGTCCCCGAGCACAGCGCCCGCTTCCACGGATGACAGCTGGTTACGGTCTCCCAACAGAATAAGCCGCGCATCGTCCGGCAATGCCTCGAGCAGGCTGACCATCAGCGCAAGATCCACCATTGAAGCTTCGTCCAGCACCAGCAAATCGCAATTGAGGGGTCGGCCCGCGTGATAGCGCGGCTTTTTGCCCGGCCGCCAGCCCAGCAGCCGGTGCGCGGTAACGGCATCGGTGGGCAGGGTATCGCCAGGCGTGACTGCCGGCAGGGTATCCGCCAGTGCCTCGCGCAGTCGGGCAGCCGCCTTGCCGGTGGGGGCGCACAGCAGCATGCGCTCAGGTGCCGCCAGCTTAAGCTGCGATAGCAAAGCCAGGATGCGCACCACCGTTGCCGTCTTGCCCGTCCCCGGCCCGCCGCTGATCACTATCAAGCGGTTATGCACAGCCAGCGCTGCAGCAGCGCGCTGATCAGCGCTTGTCGCATCACCAGAAAAAAGCTCATCCAGTGCTGCTTCAAGTTGTGCCGAATCTATAGAAACATCGCAGATCTGCGTGCGCTGCACAATCAACTCAGCCAGCCGTCGCTCAAGTTCAAAGTAACGATACAGATACAAGCGACCATCAGGCGTTATGACCAGAGGTGTCGTTGCGGTGCCATCACTGACAAGCGGCGAACTCTTGAGCGCCTGTAGCCAGGCATCAAGATCAGGTGCTCCAACCCCGGGGGCATCCTCGACATCAAAGAGTGTGCCGCCCGCGACCTGTGCCAGATCGACACAGACTTCGCCCGATATCACCCGCTCACCGGCAAGAGCCCCGGCCAGCAGGATGGAATCATCTACATGGGGGTCCAGTCGGCCGAGCAGGCCGGCAAAATGCAGCGCGATATCGGAAAGCTGGCCCGCTCGCCAGGCTCGTTGCAGACTTTGGATCATGGCGCTCATGGCCGCCCACCTACCAGCGCATCAAGATCATCGATCAAAGTCGCCGATGGCCGATCAAAAAACACCCCGTTGCCCGGGAGATTCGGATCCATCCCCCGCAAAAAAAGATAGTAGGCGCCACCAAAGTGATGCTCATAGCTGTAATCAGGGATGCGTGTGCGCAGCCAGCGATGCAGTGCCAGGGTATAGATCAGGTACTGCAGGGTGTAATGCGAGCGGTGCATCGTGGTGTTAAGCGCCGTTGTACTGTAGGCGCCAAATTCGCTGCCCAGGTAGTTGGACTTGTAGTCCACAAGGTAGTAGCGCCCGCTAGCCTGAAACACCAGGTCGATAAAACCGTGCATGAACCCCGCCAGAGGCTCAAAGTGCCAGTCGTCTAACCCCAAGCGCAACGCCGGATGCAACCTGGCCTTGTGGCGCACCAGCACCTCGCGCCAGTGCGTTACATCCAGCGCATCTACCGGGTAGCAAAAGGCCATCTCGTCAACGCGATCGGTATGCGTCAGGGTGCCCAAATGCAGTCCGTCATCATTCAGGGAGGTGTGCAGCACCTTGTTCAGCATCTCGTTGACAACGCCCGTCCAGTCATCATCGAACCCGTGTTCACCCAATACCTGGCGCACAGTCTGTTTTCGGCCCTCTATGTCGCCAGGGCCAAAATCAATGAGCTCGAACACCCGGTGCAGGCAGGTGCCGGCGCGAGCGCCGCGTGGAAAAGCAAAAAATCCACCAGCCTCATCAGCGCGACTCTGCCCAAGTTGCGAGTCAAAATCCGGCAGTGCGCTGTCGTGGCCTGTGGTCATCGAACTGAAACTGCCCATCTGCCACGCGCTTTGTAGTCGGCGTTGCGCTCTACGTGCCTTGAGTGAAGACACCGCGTCATCTTGCGGTACAGACTCGATGCCACTCGAGCTTGGCAGGGGGCATACCACGATGGTCGCTTCGCTTTTGGCAGCGAGTGAATCCAGTGCATCGCTAAGATCGTCGTCCGACAGCCCGGCAAACTCTCGCGCCAGTTCAGTTGGGTCATTCGGCACACCGCCAGGCAGCGGCCGGTGCAAAAGCCAGGCCAGCGCCGAGGTGGGTGCACCGTTAACCGCACCCCAGGCGAGATAACAACGGCTTTGCGCGCGGGTCAGAGCAACATAAAACAACCGTAGGTTCTCGGCCAGTTCTTCAACCCCGGCGCGGGCCCGGTGGCGCTCAAGATCGGCCGAGCCAAAATCAACCGTTGCCTGGTTCTGCGCATCGGGGTCGTGAAAAACCACGGTATTGGCACGGCCACTGCGCAGCGTACCGTCCCAGGCAAAAGGCAGAAACACCACTGGATACTGCAGGCCTTTGCTGGCATGCACCGTGACGATACGCACCCGGTCCTCATCGCTTTCAAGGCGCAGCAGCGAGTTTTCGTCAGCCACCGGGGGTTGGTTGCGCATAGCGCCCAGCCAGCTCATCACCGCAGCTATATCAGTATGTTTTGTTGCCATGGACTGGATGCACTCGGCGAGATGTAACAGGTTGGTCAGACGCCGCTCGCCG
Organism: Arenicellales bacterium; assembly: GCA_050256425.1. GTDB lineage: Bacteria > Pseudomonadota > Gammaproteobacteria > Arenicellales > UBA868 > UBA868. The sequence goes on from JBBWVW010000012.1 coordinate 4,301, forward strand.
TCGGCAAATCCGGCCAGGCGTTGCAGCACATCCTCGGATGCAGTCAGTTCGCGAAACATACGCATGAAGCCGCTGTCACGCCAACGCTCATGGTAGTGGTGAAAACGTGCCAGCCAGGCATCCCAAACAGCCGCCTCGCGCTCCAGCTGCATCAGTGCCGACACGTCCACGCCCAATAGATCCGTCAACAGTGCAGAGCGCACCAGCGCCTCACGGCGCGGCTGGGCAATCGCCTGCAGCACGCGCTCGAGTTCCATGGCTTCATGACTCTGATAAACGCTCTGCTGGCCCTGGCGCACACATGGGATACCGGCTGCAACCAGCGCTCGCTGCGCCGTGACCCCCTCGGTATGGTTGCGCACCAACACCGCAATATCACGAGACGCCAGCAACCGATCCCCCAACGCGGTGTCATTAGACAGCAACCGGCGAACCTCTGTTGCCATGCTGATGCTGGCGAGTGCTCTGGCGTCAGTTTTGGTTACCAGCCTCCCGGGTTCTTGCCGGCCTATGGGCCAGAACACCAACGGTGCTGCTATATCATCGTCAATCAGGTGCGGCGCGGTCGCGGCTGAGACGGCTTTGTTAAAAGGGATCTCGTCAAAAACAAAGCTGCCTGTAGGCGCACGATGCGAGAACACGGCATTCACCGCCTTGACCAGCTCCGGCGTAGCGCGGTGATTGGTGTCCAGTGTGTAATGATGGGCAGTGCCAGCGCGCGCTTTAAGATAGGCAAAAAGATCGGCGCCACGAAACGAATAGATGGCCTGTTTGGGATCACCGACCAGAAAGACCGGTTGTGCGCCATCACCGTAGATTGTATTGAAAATCTCGTACTGCACCGGGTCGGTATCCTGAAACTCATCCAGCAACGCTGCCTGATAATCACTGCGCAACCGCTGCACCAGTGCATCACCGATACCCGGTTGCACTGCTGCGTGCAGGTTCAGCAACAAATCATCGTAGGCCTGTACGCCGCGCTCGGTTTTCAGCTCGCGTTGTGCGGCATCAGCGCGACTCAGCATCTGGTTCAGCCAGGTCACGTAGTGAGCGCTCGCAGCATCCTGGTAAGCCGCAAAACACGAAAGCAGCGAATCGACCTCGTCAAAAAAAGGATGTACTGGTGGGTCGGCGTTCTTGCGCGTTGCCGCTGGGCTTAAAAGAAAAGAACTGCCGAGTTTCTCTAAAGGCTTAAAGGCTTTGAGCTGTGCAAAATCCAGTGTTGGCCCCGACAACAGAGCATTGAGTTGCGCCAGCCACTTGGGCAGAGATTTCACCGGATAACGCTGACGGTTCAGGCCTGTATCCGGATCCAGCAGCAGTTGGCTGACCACCTCACGGTGCTCGTGCCAGGATTGGGTAATCGAGTGGTAGGCATCGGCCAGTGGGCCCTCAAGCTGCGCCGGTGGTGGCGCCGAAACGGGCCCTGCGACCGCCAGGTATGGCTTGCCGATCAACGGCGCCAACAGCGCCAGCAGGTCGTCCGCACTGTGCAGCTGCTTGTTACTGGCCAGCCAACCCACCCAGGTGTGGCTCGCAGGGTAAATCTCCCGGCGCCACAGGTCATCGACCACCTCGCCCAACAGGGCGCGCTCATCGGCAAGTACCTCGGTCTCAAAAGCGATGGCGCTCTGAAAAGCGCTGTCGCCCAGTACACGCTCGCAAAAGCCGTGAATAGTGAAAACCCCGGCCTGGTCAAAATCGGCTATGGCGCGACGCAATTTCAAGACGCACGCGTGGTGATCGGGATAGCGCAACAGCAACGGCCCGACCAGCGGATCATCCCCATCGCCCACGTTAGAAAAAGCGTCAAGCGCTTTGCTCAACGCATCGCGCAATCGTTGGCGCAGCTCACCGGTGGCCGCCCGGGTATAGGTGACCACCAGTATCTGTCCCACCTGCATCTCACCTTCGAGTAACAAGCGCAGGTACAGCGCGGTGATGGTCCAGGTCTTACCTGTACCGGCAGCGGCTTCAACCAGGTTGACGCCCTGCAGCGCGACCGTGAAAGGGTCCAGCGATCGCGTGTTCATAAGCCTTCCTGCAACCGCTCTTTGGGAGTGCCCAGCAATTGCGTGGCCAGCGATTCAAACTCCTCGTCCAGCGCCTGCTCGAGGCGATCACGAAAAGCCAGAGCGAAATACGGATCGGACGATTCGCCCTGGGTGGGAGCAAAATCCGAACCCATCCAGGTCTGATAGGCCGCAGAGCGTGGAGAACGCGGCGCGTTGACAAATTTCCAGGCACTGCGGGGAAAAAACGGCAAAGGCCGACACATGCCTTCGCTGTAAAGCGCCAGTATTTCCCAGAGCAGCTGACCGGGATCGTGCTCGGGAGCAAAGGTTGCAACCCCGTTGGGGCTGACAAGACGGGTATGGTGTGATGGCGCGTCTGTGTCCATATTCAGCAACAGGTGTGCGCACCAGGCCCGCAGCATCACCCAGGGGCTTGGCGATTCAACGGACCAGAGGATCTGGCCAGACGGGCCAACGTTTTCCAGCACGCCGGTCAGTTGCCAATCCCCCACCATCACGTTGACTGGCAGGGGCAAAAGCGCCTGCGACGTCAGCAGAGGCTCCAGCAGTGTGGCAACCGGCGTGGCCTGACACCACTGCTCACTCACGGCCAATTCGCCGGGCGTCCCCGGGGGTAAATGACCGCCTAGCCGGACACGCTCTGCGAGCTCGGCCTCGCCCATACCCTGCAGTTGCGCCTCCAGTGCCGCCCGCGCCACCGCCCGGCGTGATCGCCCGTCCAGCCGCATCGGCTCCCGCGTGGGCAGCTGGCCTGCACCTGGCTCGAGCACCACGTTAAGGCGACCTCGCAACAGGGCGCGTGCCGGATTAGCCAGAAAGTCGACCAGGCCATCCAGCGATAGCTCGCCCGGTAGCGGCGGTGCGAGAGGCTCATCAAACAAAGGTGTGGTGTTGGGCCGACACAAACCGTCCGGCGGGGTCATCTCACACGCGTAACTGAACAAACCCGGCTCGCCGCTGAAGTAACGTCGGCTAAATGGCTGAAGCGGATGACGGATCGTCAGCGCTTCGGACAAAGTGCCCTCTTCAGATAAGGCATCGACCTGCTCGAGCAGTTCACTGACCACCACCGAGGGCGGCTGCACGGTGTCGTCCCGCGCACCGGCGCCACTGTAGCTGATGTACAAACCCGAACGCGCGCAGCTCAACGCCTCCAAAAAAGCATGGCGGTCTTCGTCGCGCCGGCGCCGGTCTCCGGAGCGGGGCTGGGCAACCATCTGGTCCAGGCCATGAGCGCAGTCGCGCCCGGGGAAATCCTCGCTGTTCATGCCCACCAGGCACACCAGCTTCGCCGGCAGGCAACGACCATGGGCCAGCGTGGCAAAGGTGGCAGCACCGCTCATAAAGCGCCCGCCGCTGGCACCACGCAGACGTGTCTCCAGCGCATCACGTACCACCGGCAGTACCAGCGGCTCATTAAAGTTCGCGATTGCCCCGTCACCAGCCAGCGCGGCCAGTTGCTGACGCAGCCGCACCAGGTTATCAGTTTCCTCGGGGCCGGGAAGAAAGAATCGATCCAACACCTGATTGAACAACGACACCCATCGCGACAGTGGGTATGTGCCAGACAATGTCTCGCGCAGGCCGATTAACTGTTCGAGGAAAGAGCGCCAGCGCCCGGCCACCTGTGCCAGCGTGGCATCACCCGGCGGGGCCGGCATGCAACCGGCAACCGGTTCATCGCAATCGCCTAGCGCAAAACCCAGCAGCAGCCGGTCGGTCGCACCGCGCCAGGTGTGGGTGCCACTGATGGGTAGATCCATCGCTGCCAGCGCCTCAGCATCGGCCCCCCAGTAAATACCCAGTTCGCGTATCCACTGCATGACCTGTTCGACGTCGACCTCGGCGAGCGTAAAGCGGGCCCGCAGCACTGGGATATCCAGCAGGGCACTCACCCGTTGCGCATCAAGACGACCCTCGGGTAATCGCAGCAGTTCCAGAAAAGCATGTACCAAAGGGCTGTGATCATCCAGGGCGCGCTCGGCCAGGTGCCAGGGAATATGACGTTGCCCGGTGGCAGCGCCAAACACCGATTCAATGAACGGCGCATACTCAAAAAGGCGAGGAATGAGCACCCGCACATCAGCCGGCGTCAGGTCCGGATCGTGGGCAAAAGCATCCAGCAGGCGGTCATGCAGCACCTCGATCTCGCGCATGGGCCCGTGACAGATATGGACCTGAAGCGAGCGATCCTGGGCCGTGCTGATGAACGGCATCGCTTGATCGGCATCGCGCAGGTCCACAATATCTGCCTGAATAGCCCCAAGCACGGTGTCACGCGGCGGGGCATGGTAAGTTTCTGACTCGATCGATTGCAGCTGCAACAACTGGGCAAGGTGTTCGCGACCCAGTCGACCCATAGACGCCAACAACCGGTTGCCTCTTTCCAGGTACTCGTCTACGTCCTCCCCCTGGGTCGCGATCAGGCGAGCCCGCTCGCGGTCGCTGACAATATCAGCCCAGAAACCGCCGCTGAAGTTAAGGTGATAAATGTGTACATCGATGTGCTCTGCCAGGCGCGAGAGCAATTCGAGCAATGCCCCCGACAGACCGGCAAGCGCAAACAGGGAAAGCCGCTTGGGAAGACCGCCAGCAACTGGTGAGTCCTTGCGCAGTGCGCCGAACAGTTCGTTGCGCAACTTGAGCCAGTGACGCGTGTCCCCATTGCTGATCAGCCTGCGCCACAATGCACCCTGCCACTCATCAGCGCCATGGCGCTCCCAACGGTCAATCCAATCGGGTCGAAAAACCAGGTATTGCTCAAACAGTCGACCCATCTGCCGCGCCAGTTGCCAGTGACGCAACGAACTGGCATCGGCGAGGTAGTGCGCCAGCGCGCTGTGCTGCTTGACGAAGGTGGTATCGCGCAACACCGCCAGCACACGCCAGGACAACGCCTCGGCTGAAAACGCGTTGGCCTTGGGTACATCGCTCAGCACATCACGAAACACCCGCCACAGCAGTCTGGCTGGCAACAGCCATTGAACGTTGGCGCTGATGCCGTGGCGCCGGGCCAGTTCCAGTGTCAGCCACTGACCAACCGCACCACTGGATACGGCGACGATTTGTGGCGCCAGCACAGGCCCCGCCGGCCTCTCAAGATCCCTGGCAAGACGCTCGGCCAGATCCTCCAGACGGCTAGCGTGATAAAGATGCAGCATCAGGGACTATCGACAGGATCTGATGAGCATGCAGGCATGGGCGAGATTATGCGTGCTGGCAGGCTCGCCCGGTGATTCTGCAGCCCAACGCCGCGGGATTTCAGGCTATGGGTGCACCTTGGAATTCCCTTGCATCGGGGCAGACTGTGACACCCCAAATGCCGGGCCTGGCCCGATACGAATCAAGCCGGCATGGCGCGGGCGATAATCGAATCCAGATCACATCCACGGGGCAATGTGCCAAAGGCGCCGCGGTAACGGGGGGCAAGGCGCGAGGCACAGAAGGCTTCAGCCACAGCTGCGGGGGCGTTCTGGGTCAGCAGCGCGCCTTGCAAGGCCAGTGCCATCATCTCGGTAATCATGCGCATCCGAACTTCCATGTCATCCGGGTCATTCAGCTCCCCATGCAGGTCATCGATGAGGCGATCCAGATTGGCGTCGCCACCGCGCGCTTTGGCCACCTCGGCCATGAATACGGAAACCACTTCAGGCTCGCGACTCACGGCACGTAACACGTCCAGGCCGATGACATTGCCCGAACCTTCCCAGATCGAGTTGACCGGCGCCTCGCGATAAAGCCGCGGCATGATGCTCTCCTCTATATAACCAGGGCCGCCATGACACTCCAGGGCTTCAAACACCAGATAAGGGCAGCGCTTGGTATTCCAGTACTTGGCAACCGCAGTGCCGATCCGGGCCAATGCACCTTCGCTCGGATCATCACTATGATCCATTGCGCGCGCCACGCGCATCCCCAGCGCCAGCGCCGCCTCAACCTCGATGGCCATGTCGGCCAGCACGTTTTGCATCAGCGGCTGCTCAATCAGGCGCTTCTCAAACACTGAACGGTGAGAGGTGTGATGCAGTGCCTGCACCAGCGCCTGGCGCATGATCCCGGCCGAGGACATGGCGCAGTAGATGCGGTTGCCTGTCACCATGTCGATGATGGTACGGACACCGCGGCCTTCCTCGCCCAGCATAACCCCGTAGGTGTCCTGAAACTCGATTTCGGTGGAAGCATTGGAGCGATTACCCAACTTGTCCTTTATCCGCTGGATAGACAAATTGTTGCGCTGACCATCTGGTCGCCACCGCGGCACAAGGAAACAGGAAATGCCCATGCCCTCTGTCTTGGCCAGCACCAGAAAAGCATCACACATCGGCGCCGAACAGAAAAACTTGTGACCGGTCAGAAGATAGTCGGCCCCTATTCCGGACTCAAGCCCCATTGGCACCGCAACGGTCGAGTTGGAGCGCACGTCCGAGCCGCCCTGCTTCTCCGTCATAAACATGCCGACCAGCGCGCCGGTCTTTTCTGTCACTGGAATATCACGAGGGTCATAAACGTCGGACAGAATACGCGGCATCCACTCGGCCTCGATTTCGGGGGTGGTGCGCAAACTGGGCACCACCGAATAGGCCATGGCCATCGGACACATCACTCCACCCTCAGGCTGACTGAACATATAGGTAAGAGCACCTTGTCCGAGATGACCGGCGCGTCCTTCGTTATGCCAGGCGAAGTTATGCGCCTGGTGTGAGATCGCCAGGCGCATCAGATCGTGATAGGCCGGATGGAACTCGATCGCGTTAATCCGCATGCCGTAGCGATCAAAAGCGCGTAGTTCCGGAACATAACGGTTGGCCTGATTCGCCTTTTCAAAGGTGTCATCGAGCCCCGCCATCTTCCCGGCTTGTGCCATGTGGTTGACGTGATCGTCTCCACCGCAACAAGCAAACCAGTCGCGCAGCGCCCGATCATCGGCCCACAGGTCCTGATCGCCCATATGAGGCGGCACGTTGGTGACCTCATGGGTCGCAAGTTTTGTAAGGGGACTGCGTGGCTTCATAGTGGCATGGTGAGAAACCGCTTTTCTGTCTGATTTATGCCGACTTAACCTGGCCAAGACTCAGCAACCGAAAGTATCTGTGTGTCGAAGCGCCACACAAGGGCTGCTCCCAAGCCACCATGTGATAACTGACGTAGTCAGCCATTTCTCCCCTTCTGTTCAATATCGCTTGAGGTTGCCTGCATTATGGCACTCGCATCACTGGATAATGCGCCTCACAGTACCGGGATCACTCTCGACATTAATTTATAGGTCAATACGACAAAATGAACAATACAGTAAGGTGGTTATGCCCGGTTTTTTTCGCAGAGCATGACCCCCGTAGCCTAACCCGGTTGCGTGGGACGGCGTTGAGACTGCACCTCGCGATGGGCCATCCAGGTGGCAGCAGTAACGATCAGAGCGCCGCCGAGCGCGATCCAAAGATCGGGGTGCTCGTCAAAAAGCACCAGGCCAAGCAAAGTCGCCCACACCAGTTGCAGGAAGGTAAATGGCTGCACTGCCGACACTTCGGCCGCCTTGAAGGCCCGGGTCATGCAGTAATGGCCGGCCGTGGCCAGTACCGCCGTGGCAAACAACAACCCCAGCTCTTCGAGTGTCGGGGTGCGCCACACCGCAAGCGCCGGTAAAACCAGGGTGAGTGTACAGAACACCGAGAGCATCACCACGATCATGGTACTGGACTCGGTACGAGTAGCCGACTTGGCCATTAAAAAGGAGCAAGCGAAAAGCGGTGCAGCAGCGACCTGTGCTAAGGCGCCGATATCGATCTCCCGAAATCCCGGGCGCAGGATCAGCAACGCTCCGGCAAAGCCCGCGAGCATAGCGATCACGCGGTAGCTCCGTAGCCGCTCGTGTAAAAACAGCGCCGCGCCCAGCGTCGTGAAGACTGGCGCGGTGAATCCCAGCGCTGTCACCTCGGCTATGGGGATACGGCTCATGGCAAAAAACCACAACATCACGCCACAGCCATGGACCAGACCACGGAGTGCATGAAAACCGATCCGTTTGGAATGCAGCGATAACACCCCGGTACGCGACAACAACGGCAGCACCATCACCAAACCAAAGGCGTAGCGGATGAAGCTTGCCTGCACCGGGTTGATTGAGGTGCCAAGATAACGCACCGCAACAGTAACCCCGACAAACATGACCCCGGTCAACACCATCCAGCCAATACCCCGGATGTTGCCGGACAAACCGGAAGCAACGTGTTCAGGTGGGTTCAAGTGAATCAGTCGGAATACTGTGCTGCTGCAGCGGCCAGGCGCTGACGCACCGCGTCGCGCAGGCTGTCCGGTGCGATGACTTCTACCTGGGCACCGTGTCGCATGATATCCATTACCAGTTCGGTCTCAGCGGCGTAGGGAATCGTCAGTGTGTAACTGCCATCTTCCTCCAAACGGCCGCTTTGGCGTGAGTGCCACTTTTCACGCGCGACCCAACGGGCCGCCTCGGGCGAAAAACGCAGCACCGCGTCGCGGGTTTTATCGCCCGCAAAGATGCCGTAGCCGGTGCCGAGCACTTGCTCCAGCTGCGCATCACTAACGCTCTTAGCCCGTTTCGTCTCGACTACCCGCGCACCCTCAATAGCATCGACGGCGAAACTGCGCAGACCATTGCGCAAGTGACACCAGCCATCGAGATACCAATTGTCGCGGTAATGCGCCAGGCGCTGCGGCGATACGATACGCTCGGTGATCTCGCCGCTGCGCCGGTTGAGATGCCTGATCTGCAGCCGGTAACGACGTAACAATGCGTGGGAGATGGCACCGAAAACATCGCTATCTGCCTGGCGGGCCGCCATGTGCAGCACGCGGATACGCCGGGCCACCTCATCAGCCGGATGGTCACCGCTGTCCAGTAACCGGCGAATACGGTTGCGTAAGGGTTCAATGTGCGGCTCCAGCAGACCAGGTTGCAAACTGGAAAGCAAATGCTCCATGGTCAGCAGTGCGTGCACCTCAGACGCATTAAACCAGAGCCCGGGCAAAGCGTAGCGGTCGGCTTCTTCGGAGTGCGCTTCGTAACAATAGCGGCGCGCCTCATGGTCCCAGGCAATGGGGGCCGCCAGGCGATCGCGCATGTATTCCAGGTCGCGCCGCACGGTGGCCCGCGACACTTCCATTTCCTCCATCATCTGGCGCAAAGTGGTGCCCTGGCGGGCCCGCAGCATGCGGTCGATGGTGTAGAAGCGCTCGGTTCGATCCAAAAGAGTATCAGTCTTCAGCCAGCGGCATCGTACAAGGTATCACTGCGTGCAGCCATGATCAGATCGTTAAGATGAATATCACCAATCTTGTGAGTCCACCAGTCTACCGTCACCCGGCCCCACTCGGTGAGCAGCGCGGGGTGATGGCCTTCTGATTCTGCCAGTTCGCCGATCAGGTTGGTAAAAGTCAATGCCGCGGCAAAATTGCCAAAGCGGTAAGCCCGTCACAATCGTGGCTCATCATCGACAATCAGGCGCTCCCAGCCCGTATTGGTGGCGAGAAATTCGGCCAGTGCCTCGTCGGTGACAGGCGGTGCCCCGACCCGACAGGCCTCGCAAGTCATCTTGGTGTAATCGGTCATGATTTCCTCCTTGGGTTAATTTGGGTTGCACTTCCCTGGGGCTCACCTTTGGTTACGCCATCGAAGGCTCATGGTATCGGCAATGGCACAACTACGGGGCTTTTATCTGGCGATCCCGTGCATACGCCCACGCTGACCCGGTTGGGTCACAACCGGGTCACTCGCCTGATTGTGCGTTCTGCGCTTTTTATCATTTGGCTGCGTGCCGCGTGGGTTTGAAATCTCGCTCGTGGTAGAGGGAGCCTCGGCCGTCTTTTACTTTTTTTCACCCACAGGCACAATACTGCAATGATGGAACTGGAAGAACACCTCATCGAGTGCCCCTACTGCGCCGAGGCTTTCACTGCCCTGGTTGATCCAGCCACCGCCGGTGACCAATACGTAGAAGACTGCGAAATCTGCTGCCAGCCGATTGTCTTTCTGGTCAGCGACAATGGAGCCGAAGCCCCCTGCACGGTACACACCCGCCGCGAAAACGAGTAGCACCTCCTGAATAGCTTCACCGGCCAGGCGGGCAGCTAATGGCCTGTCGCTAGTCTGCTTTGCCGTGGACCTCGTTCCATACTCCAATACCGCTCGGCCTTGGGCATTTCAACCTCAGTTCGGCCGGCTGGACATCAGATGGACATATTTAAGATCCTCAAAAGTATTGCGGTAATCATCAAGATTGGTGGTGAACATCTGCCGATACTGTTCCACGAAATATTCGATGGCCCGGTCGCGCTCCTGATCGTAGGCCGCAATGTCATCGGCGTGCGACGTCACCACAAACGCATTGAAGCGTGCCGCGGCATACATCAGGCCCTGACTGATATTCTCCTTATGAAAGCGCTCGGCCTGCTGGTTGGCCAGATCGATAAACTGGTCGGCAATCTCGCGCAACTGGACATCGAGTTCCTCGTCGGTTAATTCCGCGTCGCTTGGCTTGTCACTCATAGCGCTCCTCCTGTAAGCACATCCTGATCCTGCGCCCCATTCTACGAGGGCCCGGTAAGTAACGCCATGAGCAACAACACCTGGGCCAGGCCGCCCCGGCGAATAGTCACAGCACGTGCGATGCCACTTCTCCCAAACGGGCAGATACGGTAGTCTGTGTCAATGCGCTTCGACAATAAGAAAGTATTGGTCACCGGGGCCTCGCGCGGGATTGGCCGCGCTATAGCACGCCAGTTTGCTTCAGCAGGGGCGCAGGTGGCCGTGCACTGTCGCGCCAACCAGGAGGCTGCCCGCGATACCCTGGCAAGCCTCGAGGGCACAGGCCATGTGCTTTGCGCCGGTGACCTAGCCGATGCCCCGACGGTACAGCGCATCGTCACCGAAGTCATTACAAGCCTGGGCGGACTGGATATCCTGGTGAACAACGCGGGCATCTTCGAAGCCCACCCCATCGATGAAGTCTCATTTGCCAAGTGGCAAACGGCCTGGCAGCGCACCCTCGCCGTCAACCTCGCTGGCCCTGCCAACCTGTGCTGGTGTGCCGTTGAGCACATGCGTGAGCACGGTGGTGGGCGCATTGTAAATGTCAGTTCGCGCGGCGCTTTTAGAGGTGAACCGCGTTGCCCGGCCTACGGCGCCAGCAAAGCAGGGCTGAACGCAATGACCCAGTCACTGGCCCAGCACGTGGCAAGCCTTGGGATTTTTGTCGGCGCGGTGGCGCCAGGCTTTGTCGAAACCGATATGGCGAAGACCTCACTACAGGGGCCCGATGGTGACGCCATCCGCCATCAGAGCCCACTCGGGCGAGTCGCTCGACCCGAGGAAGTCGCCCATGCCGTACTGTTCCTGGCCTCGCCAGGGGCAGAGTTCTCCACTGGCGCCATAATTGATGTCAACGGCGCTTCCTATCTGCGCAGTTAGGCGCTCTGCACCGGAGCCGCACAAACCCCGGCCTGGCTCAAGATTCAACCTGCATCGGCGAGGTCCAGTACCGTCATACAATCCATCAGGAGACTGGTTGACTGGCTGAGACTGGCCGCGCTCCGGGTGATTACAGTGACACGCGCACTATCGGTTTATTCGGAACAGGGGCTGTCGGCGCGCTGATGGCTGTGCCGGCGCGGGCACTAACGCCGATCAAGCAGCGCGATAGTGCATGCTTTGAGAAAAAGCGCTTCGGACAGCGCGCCGGTCTGTTCAAGCAACTGATTACAGCCGTCAATGGTGCACGCGTCGTAATCTGTCTGCATGACAGTCCAGTTTTCTTTGGCCATATCATAGCCTTTGCGCGCCAGGCAGGCAGTCCGGAAAGTATGGATCATGCAGTAATGGATCTGATCCTTCGCCTCTAAGCCTTCGGGGATCTCGCATTCGGGCAGCGCCTGTACTGACACCGCGGTTAACAGCAACCCCAACCCCACCATTGGGCGAAAATATCTTGGCCGTATAAGCTTCAACATGACCATGTTACTCTACCAAACTTTCATAAAGCCTCTCTAATTAAGGAGCCATGCAATGAGATTCTTCCACAGTGGCTGGAGCATCAGTCTAGCGCTGCTGGCGCTGGGTTTTACGTCTGCCCAAGCGGGAGACCCGATCGAAGAGGCCATCACTTACCGCCAGTCGGCCTACAAGATGATCGTCTGGCATGTGAAGCCCATGACCGCTATGGTCAAAGGCAAGGCGGACTGGAACGCTGACGCGTTCAACTACCATGCAAAGGCACTGGCCAAACTCAGCCAGTTCCCGATCAATGGCTTTATCCCCGGCAGTGACTTTGGCGACACCCGGGCGAAAGAAGAGATCTGGGAAAACTGGGATGATTTCCAGGCAAAGATGAATACCCTGATCGAGCAATCACAAGTACTGGCAAAGATTGCTTCGTCCGGTAGCCAGGAAGCGATTACCAAGCAGTTCATCAAGACCGCCCGTGCCTGCAAGAGTTGTCACAAAAAGTACCGCGAGAAAGACTGACATGACCATCGATCACCGACTGTACAAAATCTGGCTGATCGGCATTGTCCTTGTGGTGCTGACTGGCTTCTTATCCAACCCTGCCCAGGCCACGGGCGAGCCGGTGTACTGTGATTGCAGCCCGGTGGCGCGACCTTCGGGCTGGGAATGCGGTGACCCCAGGTAGGTAAGAACCCCAAGCAGGCCAGGCCGGGTTTCAATCAACCCGGCTTAAGGCCCAGACCAGAAATGAAAAAATCACCAGCGCTATCAGCAGCGCCCACCATGGTGAGCACAAACGCGGTGCCACGACCGGCTCCTTAAAACTTTTCACCCCGGTGATCATCGGGGTAATCAGGTTATCGCGTTTAAACATCAGGTATGCCAGTGCCGCAACGATGTGTACGGCTATCGCCACCCACAGCACGTTGAACAAGAAGTAGTGCACACCGGTCAGTACATCGCTCAGCCCTTTGCCCGCCCAACCGGACAGCGGACCATCAAACAGCACGTCGTCATTGCTGAACAGCCCGGTTACGGTCTGGGTGCCAAGCAGACCCAACAATAACAACACCGACCAGCCGCCGGCCGGGTTGTGGCCTACCCGGTTGTGTTCGACACGAAATGAAAAAACCCCCCGCAGATAGGTCACAACGGCACTGCGACCTCTAACAAAGTGGCCAAAACGCGCAGTCTCACTACCGACAAAGCCCCATGCGACCCGGCTCAGAACCAGGGCCAGCACCGAGATGCCCAGCCACTGGTGCACGCCCATCCAGTCGTCCTCAGATGTTCCGGTCAGCCATGACCCCGTCAACAACACCAGCAAAGACCAGTGAAAAACCCGGACTCCCAGATCCCATACCTTGACCGGGTATCTATTACCCTGCAAGAAACCCTCCCCACGCAAGCGGCTGTTTAACCCAAAATGACACGGTAACAAACAGTGATTAACAATTTATCAATGCAGCGCACCTAAGAGATTGTTCTGGGTGCGGCTTGCGGTGTTCGACAAAACAACGACCGTCATGGGGTTTACTTTTTTTATGACTATAAGACCCCATATAGCTCGTATATAACCCACTGAGCAAACCCGATGAAAACCCCAAGTACAATCAAGTGCCTGATAACCGGATTATGTACCTTCTGTCTGGTGGCATTGCTAGGTCTCAGCATTCTCACCGCACCAAACACCTACACCAAAGAAGCGAGCAGGCAGGCCGCGCTGCAGTAAATTCTATCCTCGCGCGCGCCTCAGCCGATACTGGGAAAAATGACCGCCAGCGCGTGGTCTTTGTTTGCTGGTTTGTGTTTAGAGCCCATGCGCCAGGTAACACACGTTCTTTGTGCTGACCCGGCAATACAATTGCCTGTCACAACCCAGTCGTGGCATACCGATACAATAGGTCGATGACTTTACCCGCTGCACCATTTTTTCGTGTTACCAGCGCTCTGGTCTTTGTCGCGTGTGCGGGCCTTTTAGGTTATGCCTACTGGCTGCAGTTTCGTGAATTTCTGGATCCGTGCCCGCTGTGCATCTTTCAGCGGCTGGCATTTGTCGGCATTGGCGCTGCTGCACTGATCGGGGCGCTTCACAATCCGCGCGACTTTGGCCGCAAGATCTATGCCGGGCTGAGCACGTTAGCGGCGGCACTCGGCGTAGCGGTAGCGGGCCGACACATCTGGATTCAATCACTGCCGCCGGACCGGGTCCCCGAATGTGGGCCGGGCCTTGAATTCATGCTGCAGAACCTGCCACTCGCCGACGCTCTGAGCAAAGCCCTGGCAGGCTCCGGTGAATGCGCCGCGGTAGACTGGACTTTCTGGGGGCTGTCGATGCCTTGGTGGGCGCTTTTCTGGTACCTCGCCCTCGGCGTTTTGATGGTCAAGGCGGCCTGGCGGCGGACCTGACGGCCCTGCCCTGCAGTCCCGGCAGAACTCGACGCCAAATATCGTCCTTACAGTTCCTGCCCCCAGTTTATTAATCGAGTAGACCGTTTAGCCGGGCCATATGGCGCATCTTGGTGCATTGTTTTGCACTCAGTTCAACGCTGCCAGAGGAGGTGTCGCTGTGCATCAGGTTACCGGGCGATCGTGTGTGCGAACCATCGTCCAGCAGCACATGCGCAAGCTCATGTGCCAGGGCAATGTGCGGCTCGCGGGTAGCAGCCGTGATCCAAACCGTGAAACGTAAAGCGGGGTTACTTTTGCTGTTGGCGGTGCCAAACGTGACCGCTTCGAACGCGGGGCGATCCAAGGTGTCACGAACAAAAAACACCCGTGGCCCTTGCGAGCCGACTTTGTCGATCAGCAGTTTCGCGTTGCTGCGGGAAAAATCCCGCACGCCGTCCGGGGCGCTAAGCTCGAGCATCTTTGCAGGCAACAGATCGATGCCGCATTGTCTGATGATGTCGGCGCTGCGCTGGACCAGTTGCAAAATTTCGTTTCCATCCCACCCGCTGTCGTTGATCATGACCAGGGTTGGATGGAATCGATCACTGCCCAAGGTATCATGCTGCCAATCAGTGGTGGCACTGATCTGCAGACTCTGCGCGTCGCGCTCTCGCGCCAGGTCTGCAGGTTCGCTGATCCAGCCGCCGCTGACGAAGGAGCCAGGTGCTGATTGCGCCATTGAAAGTATTGTTTTGCGCAGTGCCGACACACTCAAATGCGGCGAGTTCAACAGGATTCGAGAGGCCAGAGCCGTTACCCGGGCCACCGCATAACTGGATCCGGACACATCAAGGGGCGTCCCGGCAAAACCGATGGCAGGAATGTGCTCCCCTGGAACCAGCAGGTCAACGCTGCCCTGGCCCCAGTTCGAGCCAGCGGCGGGATAACCGTCTTCATCGGCAGACGTCACCGTAAGCATGTTATCGAGATTCAACGATGCGGGGTAAACCGGCTGGCTGTCGATATCCCTGCCGTTATTGCCTGCTGATACCACGAACAGCATGTTGTCATGCTGTCGTGCAATCTGCTCGAAAGTTGTCCATTGCTCCCGCTTGTTGCTGCCCAATGACACATTCACAATGCGTACCCCCGCATTTGCCGCGTGGGCAAGCAACTCGCGCATCCTGGTCATATCCGGTCGCGGATATCGGTAGGGAACCAGGCGTGTGTCCGGCGCCTCGCGCACAATAATGCTGGCTGTGCGAGTACCATGGCGTTGCGGGAAAAACACTGAGCGTACGGGGTGCGAATCGAAGGGGCGCGCATCCATGTCCCAGAAATCGAACCCCAGGGGCTGCCCCTGAACATCGCGCGCCAGGCGATCGGCGATGGCTGGCAACAGGTAGTTAACGCCGGAATCGATCACTGCAACGGTGGTACCTTGGGCATCCTTGCCTTCAGGTATTGGCGGGTTCATCGGGATTGACTCTGTGCGCTGATTCAGTTGCCCATCCAGCTGATTAAGGGAAACCGCGTGTCCACCGTCATATTCGATCGATCGGGCGGTCGTGATGACGCAATCCGGCGTGGCCAACACCAGCAGCAAGGGGCGAGACCACGGATCGCTGTATTCGACGCTCAGTCGACGCAGTTGTCCTTCAGGGGCAATACGCTCGATGCTTGCGTGTGCCCCATCCACAAAATCCATACGTCGCCGCCACCCGTATACAGTGTTACCGCGTACGAGTTCCTCAGGGTTGCCTAAAGTAAGCCCGGGGAAAGCCGCAACAGCAGTCGCCTCGTTAAAACCTTGGCAAAGCAGGTCGACGGTGGTAAGCGTGCGCTGCCGAGCGGTCGACAGCATATCGGCTGAGCCGAATCCGTGGATTGGGGGCAGTACCAACGCCGCAATGACAACGAAGCGATGAATAATCACGTTCATACTGGCATCTTTCGATACTTAATCGACTCGCATAACTGTCAGTCGTGCCATGTATTCGCTATGCGATACTGAAACCATGGCGACGCAGACAAAAAGCCGCGCTTGCACCGAGATACTCTGGCTGTAAAGGCGCGTCAAGATCTTCCCGATCATCGTTGGATAATCAATATAAGCGAAGCCCCTGACCGATCTCGTTCAGGGGCGCCAAGCTACCATATCGATCTCGACCAGCGCGCAGCGCGCGAGGCCGGTTACCCCGATACAGGTGCGCGCCGGTAGTCGGTCCTGCGAAAAATACGAACGATAAGTCTGATTCATTGCCTCGTAATCACGTGCAAACTCGGTCAGGTAGACACGACACGAGAGTACATTGGAAAGATCGAGGCCCAGACCCTCGAGCACGATCACAAGATTGTCCATCACCCGCCGTGTCTGCGCTTTGACCCCATCAGGTAAAGGCGCACTATCGTCATCGGGGTGAGTCGGCATCTGCCCGGTCAACTGTATCCACCCATCAGCTTCAACGGCATGGCTGAAGGGCGCCACATGGGTCGGCGCTTTGTCGAAGTTATGAAATATCGGCGGTTGAGTCACGGTCTATCTCCTGGGCTCAAAGGCAAATCGATGTCGACACTCACACTCAGTGCCACGGCAGGGGACGGCCAACGACGTACCAGTCCCACAGCCGGTGTGCAAGGTACGCGACACTTGTGGCCGCCAGAGTGACAAATCCCCAGCCAACGACGTCGTCATGAGGCATCATGTTAGGCACGAGCAGCACCAGCGTGACCAACCAGGTGCTCCAGATTACCAGCCAACCCAGGCGATACAGCGGTCGCAGGAAATTAGTACTTCGCGTACGTCGCGTCATTCGCCTGCCCTGTCCGCGTTACACTGGCAGGCACCATAACACACGCATCCTAAACAATACCCACGCGCTGAGGCGACTACTATGGTGATTGTCATATTCGAATTTGAGCCAGATCCAGCCTACCAGGATCGTTATTTTGAACTGGCCGCGGCACTGGGCGAGGCAGTAGAAACGATTGAAGGTTTTATCAGTGTTGAGCGTTTCGAGAGCATTGCCAAGAGCGGCCGCTTCGTCTCTTTATCCACGTGGGAGGACATGGATGCGGTATCACGCTGGCACCAGCATGTGGCACATAGTGCAGCCCAGAGCGAAGCCAAAGATCGCGGCCTGTTTCGCAATTACCGGATTCGGGTTGCCGAGGTTGCGCGCGACTACGGCCAAGGGCTTCAGTAAATCCAGTCGCGCTGCAGCGCTTCAGCGCCCGGGGTACGGCCGTAGAGTATCTCGGTGCGGATGATGTACTTGATGCCGCACCGGACCGTCTCGCCTGCGTGTATGCACTGCTGTGGATGCCCGCCATGGGGAAAACACAACGCGCTGCCAAGCGCCGTGCGCACAGGAAACGCCTCGCCTTCGAGCCCATCTGGATAAAAGCGCGTATGCCCCCCTTCAAAGTCATCGCTCAAAAACAGCAGGAAAGTCAATTGGCTCCAGCGATCACCAAAGGCGTCGCCCTGTAAGCGGCCGTCCACTGCACGGCTACCGGGCCACGATCCGTCAGTATGCGGCTTGAAGTAATCGCCGGCCTGGTAACGATAGAAGCGAAATCGCGCGTTGAGACCGAGGCTGGGCGCACCACCGATGTGATCTGTCAGTTGTGGCTGACAGCGCGCAAACACCGCTTCACAGATCTGATCATCAACCACCCAGTTGAGATTAGCCATGTGGCGCACGCTGTGCGGCAACGATACCGGCGCATCGGCGTGATAGCCCAGGGTTTCGGTGATCAGGCGAAACTGCCGGCATTCAGCCGGCGACAACACATTGTGCAACTGGAAAACCCCAGGCAGATCGGGCAGGTCAACCCGTTCTACCGGCGGCAGATCATCGTCGAACTGGACCAAGCCGGGCCGGGCACCTGCCCACAGCGGCAGTGCGTCGACCTCATGGCCACGCTCGTGGGCAAGTACAATAAAATCCGCTTTGTGCTCGTGGTTCATCGTTGTCTGTTTCTAAGGGGTGACGCTCAACCGCCCAGACAGGCATTATCGGTGCCTGGCCACTGGGTGCAACCGAAAGAAAAAGCCATTTTCGCGGTTACCAAACCCTAAATGAAAATCGCGCTGCTTCTACAACCGCTAGGACCTCAAGATCTCACCGACTGGGGTTTACCGCAGAACATGATCACCGGGACATCGCACACCCGGGGCACCTTGCTGCACAAGGGGCCAGACGGGCAGTCCGAGTGTGGCTACTGGGAATCCCGGATACTGGCGATGCCAGGTGGCGCGTGACGAGTTCTGTCATTTTCTTGAGGGCGAGGCATGCTATGAGCACGACAACGGCGAGTCCACCGAGGTCCGGGGCAACACCGTTGCGTTCTTTCCAGAGGGGTGGACAGGCGCCTGTCGGGTGACAAAGACCGTAAAGAAGCCCTACATGATTCGCTGACAGCGCTCGCTCAGTGTTTGGGCCGACTCATCGCGATGTGATGCAGCCGCGACAATACCGCCGCCGCCTGGTGTTGTTCAGGGACATCTTCATCGACCAGGCTGGAACATAATACCGTCGCAGCCGACAGGCTGCCTGTGATCGAGTAAGCGGTCATCACCGCATCGCGCAAAAGGGTCGCCTGGATGGTGGCCAGGCTCGCCGCCGGGGCTGCACCCGCTACTGGTTGATTGCTTTTCATACCGCTAAGATGAGGTCGTTTCCCTGGTTTTTCAAGCACCCGATCCATTGTGTCGGGTCATTTACCCCGCTTTTACAAGGGGTTATCAGTTTCCCACTATGCGACTCGATAGGATGGCCCTTGCAGGCCCAACGAGGGTGTGTCCTACTTCAGTTGTCGTCGCCGAGGCGGCGCTGCGGGGCAGGCGATATTGTTGTCAATCCAAAGGAACTCTCATGAATAACAACCCACAGAAATTCTGCACAGCTCGCGCGGCCGATGCGCAATGGACCCAGGGCTTACGAAAATTTTTTGAATACCGGGACCTGGGTATCAGCGAGGCCACCGGCGGGCGCTACAACGCTCACGTCATCCGCGTAAAAAAACCGGTGTCGGAATTTCCTCACACCGGGCCGCACGTACACGACCTTCAGTTCCAAATGATCTATGTACTCAAAGGGTGGATTCGCTTTACCTACGAGGGGCAGGGCGAGTTGACCTTTCGCGCCGGTGACAGTTGCCTGCAGCCTGCGGGCATTATCCACGATGAACTTTCCTGCTCCGATGACCTGGAACTGATCGAGTTCACCTCACCCGCTGAGTTTGAAACTCACCGGGTCAACCAAGGCCAAACCTGAGCCGGCGACAGTGAAGGTCAGCGCTCGCGCGCCCACAATTCCCGGGTCAGCACGCCAACTCGAGCTTCGATCGCCGTCATGGCATCAAGAATCATATCCTCGCGGTAGCGTCGGCCGATCAGCTGCACCCCGGCGGGCAATCCCTCGATCAACCCGATCGGGGTGACCCCAGCCGGCAGGCTGACCCAGTTGATACCGGTGCTGTAGATCGCCGCGTTGAAAACATCCCGCGTACCTTGAAGACTTTTCGCATCGCAGTCCCACTCGGGGGTGGGCTGCAGGAAATACGGGGTCAGCACTAAAGGCGTTCGCTCAAGGAATACATCCCATTGACGGGTCATTGCCGTACGCTCCTTGATCCCCTCGCGGTAAGCCGCCGCATCGGCTGTCTCACCCATCTGGAAGTACCACTCAAGAATCTGCTGGATGGTTGCGCTGCCATGTTCGCGCGCCAGCGGCATCAGGAAAGTCTCAAGCTCCGCCCCCAGAAAAGTGAACCATGCCTTCGCCGCATCGTCTACCGAAGGCGTAGTCACCGGTTCAACAGCATAACCCGCATCCGACAGGTATCCCGCTGCCTGATCGATCGCCTGGCTGATCTGCGGGTGCATGGGATGACCGTAGGACTCGGTCGTTATGCCGACCCGGATAGGGGAAGCTTCGCTGGGCCAATTGTCAAAAGGCACCGGCATCCAGAAAGGGTCGCGCGCATCATGTCCAGCCATCACCTTGAGCGCCAGGCGCACGTCACGCACTTCGCGGCAGATGGCGCCCTGCACCGAGATCAACTGGGCCAGCATCCCTCGCTCCGCGGGTGCCGAGGGCAAATAGGCCGGCACCCGGCCGAAGGTGGGCTTGACGGTAGACAGGCCGCAGTTAAAAGCGGGACAGCGTAACGACCCGCCAATGTCATTGCCGTGATGAATCGGGCCAAACCCAGCAGCGGCGGCAGATGAAGCGCCGCCTGAAGAGCCGCCCGGGCTGGCGTTGTCATCCCAGGGGTTGAGCGTACGGCCGTACAGCGGGTTGTCAGTGGTCAGACGCATCGACAACTCCGGCGTATTGGTACGCCCGATGATGATCGCACCGGCGTTTTTCAGGTTGCTCACCACCGGGGAATCATCTGTGGCGATGAGATCAGCAAAGGCGGGCAGGCCATTGGGCGTGGGCTGATCCTTAACGTCGATATTGGATTTGATCGTAACAGGCACGCCGTGCAACGGCCCCAGCGGCGCCCCGGCTTTGACGCTGGCATCAGCCGCACGCGCCTGCATCAGGGCTGCGTCGCCAAGATCAAGCACTATGGCATTGAGGCGGGGGTTGTGGGCCGCGATGCGTTCTGTCACCGAGGTCACGACCGCCTCACTGGTAAAATGCTGCTCGCGGATACCCTGCGCCACATCGCAAGCGCTCAATTGCCACAGTTCATCGCTCATAACATGCTCCTTGTTGTACGGGGACTGGTCCCATCTGCAGACCCGCCTTCAGATCGCCCGGGAACGCAAAGCAGCCAGCGATAGCGCCCTCCCCCCGGCCAAGCGAAATCATTACGGTCTATGACCCAACGCCCTTGTGGTTGCATTGATGCGTTGCTCGAACGATAACGCCAATACCAGGAGGGTGTCCAACTGATGCGCGCATCCGTTCTGAAAATCAGCTCGATCGTAACCGCCCTTGATCTACTGGCCGGCACTACGACAGCTCTGGCTGACATCCACACGATCGACGCGCTCGCCTGTCAGGGTGCGGCCGAAGCAATCGCGCGCTCGGGGCCTACCGCTCAAGTTTTATCGGGCCAACTGGCTCAAGCCGCGAAATCCCAGGGTAAACCCCTAGATGACTACAGGATCTCGCTGGATTGCATCCGCACGTAGACTCGCCCAAAATGGTCAGTCATGCTCAAAACCCCAAGGAGTGAGATATGTCTGTACTGAAAAAATCGAAATGGTGGCCTAGGGCCTTGCTCGGCGCCGCGTTGGCACTGGGTCTTACACAGGCGACGCTCGCCGGAGGCTATGGCAAACAAAAAGTCGTTTATCACGTGAACTACGATAATCCCAAGGCCCAGGCAGGAGCTCTGCGCAATATCCAGAACCACATTAACGCGGTGGGTGCGGAGAACCTGGAACTGCGGGTTGTTCTGCACGGCAAGGGGTTGACCCTGCTGCTTGAGCCCGACCAGGCACAGTACACCAAGTTCAAAGTGGGTAACGCCACCGACAACATGACGGCCAAGATATCCGGCCTCAAGGACCAGGGTGTTGCTTTCGATGTCTGCGCCAATACCGTGCGCGGCAAGAAGATCGATATCGAAGCCAATCTTTTCGATGTTTCCGAAGCTGACATTGTCCCAAGCGGCGTCGCTGAGCTTGCTCACCTGCAGGCACAGGGATTCACCTACATCAAGCCTTAACATCAACCGTACCCCGGCGTTTAAGCCGGGGTACCTGTCTTTCGCAAACCTATACAGCCCCCAACAATCCAGGCGACACAGTTGGCGTCAGCCGGATACTGGCCGGGGCGTTTTACCCAGTAGTTTTAACACAAAGATCGCAATAATCAGCGCCACTGACTCAATGGTGTAATCGATAACTCTCGGGGTAGACCTGGATCGCCGGCACCTTACCCTCGCATAGTTCATCCTGAATCCGCTCCCAGTAGTCTGCTCGTAACAGGTCACCATGGACGCTGCGGAAAAGTCGGCGTAGTGACCGGTCGGCGATACGCAGGCCCGATTCGATTTCCTCGGGCAAAAATATCACGCCGTCTTCAAAAACCCAGTCCGGTATATCTTCCTCACCGTCATAGCGGTCAGCGTTGCTGCGGATCTTGACCTCGGTAAATGGCTCCAACGCGTCGTAATCGAAAAGATACACGCGTATGTGGCTGCCCACACCATAGTTGCGCCCATCCAGATCACGGTTGAAGATGTTGGCTGCCATGTTGTTCTTTATGCAATAGCCCAAATTCACTACTGCCCGTTCGCAGTCCGCACGCGAAGCATTTTCTAAAAACACAGGCAAGGGAATCATGCGCCTTTGCACAATCAGGTGATGAAATACCACCGAACTGCCACGTAGCGATACCGTATAGCCTGCATCGCGCAGCATCTCGTCCAGAAGCGCGTTATTGAAATGTTGTTGCGGCAACGTAACGTTGTAATAGATCACGTTGTCCAGCATGCTGCCAGTGCGGTTGATATCGTGAACCTGGCTGTACTTGGCAAGCACCGAATCAACACCAGCAAAATCACCCCACTTGTAACCCTCGGTCGGGCGGTCACGGATGACTTTGAGGTTGTACGCCGAATCCGGCGCCTGGAATCCAATGGCCACGGTACCCGGAAAACCAATCGCCGTGTCAAATAAAGCCCCAGACTGATCCAACTCCCGGTTCAATTCGTCCATCACAGCGACTTTGCCAAAGTGATTAAAACCAATGGATGAGTAATGCAGTCCTAACGGGCGCTTGGGCATGATTCCGTGCAGAAACTCAGACAGCTCGTGGTAGTGATCGTTCGTCACGATGAAATTGGCACGGGTGGTGCTGAATAAATTGTGCGCCGCTGACTCACTGGATGGCACAGCATCAATGTAAATACCGCCTTCATCGTTGAGCAAAGCCAGGATAAGCGGAACAACCGGCCGCTCAGTCAACCGAATGCGGCCAACGATGTAGGCGCCACGATTGCGGAAAAAACCACCCCGAATGACATCGACACCAACAACGTGCGCCCGCTGGTCCGAAGATAACAGGGCGTTGATCTGCTGCGCTGCCAGTACGGCGTCGCCTGCTTGGTCTCGATAAGGGGTACTAAAGCCAGGCAAATCGAGAATCTGTTGTAACAGGCCAGCGCTGATCGTTGAGACCGGATAGCTCACCATCATCTCGCTGATGCCAGCCGCACTCGGGTCAGCCTTGATACCGACGGAATAGTCGACCGGCTTCCACTCGCCCATGAAAACAGAACGTCGCACCGAATGCAGAAAAGCAAGCGCCAAGTCAGCCTCGTATCGCCCAGAAACCAAACCTCGGTAAAGCATTTCAAGCTCATCCCACAGCATCGTCGCAGGCTCGGACGCTGGCACCTGGGCGACCCAGGCCGAGGCCAACGCATGCATACGCTCACCGTAAAGCAGTAACTGGTTTTGGCTATGAAGCAACGACTGTGGAAAATCGCGCTCCTCAAAAGCGCTCTTGGCGCGACCGGGAATAGCACGAAAATCGAGATAAAAGCGATCGAACTCCTGCAGCACGACATCAGAGAGAATCTGCGCGTGCTGATCCGGGTTACATGCCAACTGCAGCCGATGGGCAAGGTCTGAGAGATGCGGTCGTATGACGTCAGTGCTCATCAATAGCCCTTTGCTGGCTTGGATCGAAAGTAAATCCGGCCACCAAAGCTCCCGGGAGTCCAAAGCTCAAGCGGGGTTTAAACCGTTGTTCTAGTCTTGGTTCCCGGCGCATACCTGGCGAGGTCCCAGATGCTGATTGCCGCAGATTTACGGCGAGTCTCAATCCGATGCTGGTACGCGCGGCTTACGCAACAGTTTTACCAGTGGTAGCAAAAAGAGCACAACAGCGCCACCCATGATGGGGCCCGAGATGGGTCTTTCGATAAAGATCATCAGGTTGCCGTCACTCATCAACAAGGCCTGACGCATTGATGTCTCAGCCAGTGGGCCCAATACGATCGCCAATACCGCTGGAGCCAGTGGGTAATCCAGCTTGCGCATCAGGTAACCGACGATACCAAAAATCAGGATCAGCCAGACATCGTGCATGTTTTGCGTGGGCGCGTAGCCGCCCACCAGACACAGCACAAAAATGATAGGCGCGAGGATGGTAAAAGGCATGCGCAGTACGCCGATGAACGCCGGTATGAATGCCAGATTGATCAACATGGCGAAGAGGTTCGCCACGTAGAGACTGGCAATAAGGCCCCAGACGAAGCTCTGGTGCTCAACGAACAGCATCGGCCCGGGTTCCAGGCCCCAGATCAC
Source organism: Arenicellales bacterium (assembly GCA_050256425.1). Taxonomy (GTDB): domain Bacteria; phylum Pseudomonadota; class Gammaproteobacteria; order Arenicellales; family UBA868; genus UBA868. The sequence goes on from JBBWVW010000012.1 coordinate 28,989, forward strand.
CATGCCGCCCAGCAGGATCGCCGTAGTCGGCGACCCGGGAATACCCAAGGTTAGCATAGGCAGCATTGAACCCGTGCTGGCAGCGTTGTTAGCCGCTTCAGGTGCGGCCACGCCCTCAATGTTGCCTTTGCCAAAAGAGTCCGGGTCCTTGGACATCGTCTTGGCCATGCCGTAGGCCATAATGGATCCCGGGGTTGCTCCTGCAGCCGGCAGTATGCCCACAAAGTATCCCAGAAAAGATCCCATCAAACTGGCTTTCAGTGAATGTTTGAGGCCCTTCAGATGAGTGACGATACCCCCGATGCTGAACGACGCCTGGGAGACTTTTACCCCACCATGGCTGGATTCGATGGTCCAGAGCATCTCACCAATCCCGTAGATACCGATCGCCAGAACCAGAAAATTAATGCCATGGAAAAACCCGGGCAAGCCGCCGAAAATCAACCGCGGCTCTCCGCTGATGATGTCCAGACCCACAGCGCTCAGTACCAAACCGATGAATATTGAAAAGAGTGTTTTGGGGATATCGTCGCCACCCAGTCCAATAAACGTCGCAAATGCAAGCATCATCAGTGCAAATTCCTCGGCAGCACCAAAAGCCAGCGCGACTTCAGCCAAGGGAGGCGCAAACAGCGTAAACAACACCACCGATATGGTGCCGCCAATAAACGAGGCGCCAGCGGCAGTAATCAGCGCCTGGTCTGCCTTGCCGGCAAGGGCTAGCGGCCGACCATCAAAGGTGGTGGCGACAGCGGTCGAAGCACCGGGGATTCCCAGCATGATCGAAGAAATAGCGCCGCCGTACATGGCGCCATAGTAGATGGCTGCAAGAAAAATGATCGCGCCTGTGGGCGGCACCAGGAAAGTCATCGGCAGCAAAATCGCTACGCCGTTGACCGAACCAAGCCCCGGCATCGCGCCAATAAAAAGACCCAGCGCACAGCCGAATATGACAAGTGCCAGGTTCAAAGGTTCCAGCGCAATGCCAAAACCCTGCATCAGCAGGTCAAACGTTTCCACAGGGCCTCACATGAAAATATCGTACAACGGATAGAAAAGTGGTTCGGTGTAACCTTTAGGTAAAGTAATCCGCAGCGCAATCTCAAAGAAAAAGAAACTGACCACAGGTGTGATCACAGACACCGCTACACTGAGCGGCCAGCGGTGGCCTCCCATCACCCGCACGTAGTACAACAGGAAAAGCGGTATGGACAGGTATATGCCAATAATGTGGATCGCCCCGATCATCAGTGTCAGTGCAACGATGACCCTGATTACTGTGCTCCGCGTTGTAACGGCCAGGTAAGGCTCGGTCGAACGTGACGGCGAACTTTTCCGCCTAAACCAGCGTGCCACAATCCACACACAACAGATCAGCATCCCAAATGCCAGCCAAAAGGGAAACGCCCCACCGCCTGGCCCTTCATCAGGAATCCAGCCGATGGGGAGTTCCGCACTTTTAACCATCAAGTAGGCCGAAAAGACCCCAAGAACCAGGGCCATTAACAGCTCGGCTCTACGCATGGCAGCTTCCCCCCTCTGCCTTAAGCCAACGGGTATGCGATCAAATCTCGCCGATATCCTTCAAGATGACTTCATGGACTGCCTTCTCTCGAGCCCAGTAGGCCTTGAGCTTAGGTCCAGTCAGGAAGCCACCCATCAGACTCTTTTTGGTCATGTAGGCCTGCCACTCATCCGTCGCATAGACCCGGGCGAACACGTCACGATAGTAAGCGGCTGCTTCATCACTCATGCCTGGTGCTCCAACTACGCTGCGTTGCATGAAATAGACGTAGTCCTTGCCTAGCTCTTTGAAAGTCGGTGTGTCTGGAAACAACGGTAACCGTGTTGGGGTAAACGACGCGATTGCCCGTGTTTTTCCAGCCTTGTAGAAGCCCAACTGCTCGGAGGGATTATTCACTGTGGAATTACAGTGATTACCCGCCAGTTCCTTAGCTACCCGGCCGCCGCCTTTGAAAGGCACGTACTTGATCTTGAGGTCGTACGCTTTATTGAGGAAGGCCGTTAACAGTTGATCTTCCTGGCCTTTACCCGTGCCGGCCATGATCCAATCACTGCCTGCGGCTCTGGCTGCAGCCACGAACTCGTCAACGTTGGTGATGCCCGAATCGACGTTGACCCACAGCAGGAAGGTATCCTCAGCCATGCGCCCGACCGGCGTGAAGGTCGAGATGTCTACATCCAAACCCGGTTGACGCAACGGTGTGGTGTAAAAACTGTTGAGCGTCACCATCACGGTGTGGTTGTCGCCCTGCTTGCCCTTCATATGAATGAGCGCCTCTGCGCCCGAACCACCTGGCTTGTTGATCGGGACAAACGGTTTGGATGAGAAGCCGTGCTTTTCGATCACACTTTGCATCAGGCGTGCCATCTTGTCAGCCCCGCCACCCTTTCCGGCCATAATCACAAAGTCCACTGGCTTTTTTGGCTCCCAGGCCTGCGCGGGCCCTGCGACCAATACGGCCAGCGCACTGAACAGCGTGATCAACGGTAAAAATACACTGCGTTTAATCATGTTTCCTCTCCTCTAAATTAGTTATTGGTTGAATACACATGTCAATCTGGTATTTCCATCACAAACATTACGACCGTGACGCCATTCAATGTAGGCGAGCACACCAGAGGCTGTCAAGAACGCCTCTGCAATAGACAAAATAACAAGATCAGACGCGGTCCGATACGCTTCTAACCGGCTTGGGAAAGCCGCCACTACGCGATGACGGTCACACGCCAGGTTGTTCGACCCATCGGGGCTGTTTTTCGCTGTAGAGGGTGATCGATCTGCCAGACGACTGTCATACTGACACTGCCCGAGAGCGCTCATCCGGCAGGAGGATCATCACCGAAGGCCACGTTGCCTCTGTGGCACTTTAGTGTGGTTCTGGTTATTTCAATCGCTACCGGTCTTCGGCCAGATGGTATCGGCTACCCACCCCAGCGTGAGGCGATTCCTGAAACCGGTTCAAGACCCTTCAGGCTTGTAAGTACCCAACTCAACCAGCAGGGCGTGAGCGCATATTGTCCGGAAGGTAAGTGGCAAGATCCGGGAAGGCTATCAGGATAAAAACCATCACCACCATCATCGCGAACATCGGTAGTGCTACCTTGGATAGATAGCTCATCTCGTGGCCGGTCATGCCTTGCAGCACAAAAAGATTAAAACCAATGGGCGGGGTGATCTGCGCCATCTCGACAACCACGACAATAAAGATACCGAACCAGATCACGTCTATACCGGCGGTGCGAATCATCGGTTCAACCACGGCCATGGTCAGTACTACCGATGAGATACCATCAAGAAAGCAACCAATCACGATATAAAAAAGCATCAGCGACAGGATCAGCACCGTCGGTGATAGACCCAACGAGGCGATCCATTCGGCCAGCGCCCGGGGCAACCCGGTAAATCCCATCGACAGCGAGAGAAAGGCTGCGCCAAACAGAATCAGCGCGATCATGCACGAAGTGCGCAGCGCACCGAGCAGGCTCTGAATGAAAGTCTCGCGGTTTAAAGAGCCCTGACCAAGCGCCAGTACCAATGAGCCGATTACACCAAACGATGCAGCCTCGGTGGCGGTAGCCCAGCCCAGGTACATCGAACCGATGACAAGAGCCACCAGCAGCAGCACCGGTATCAGAAAACGTGAATCGGCTATTTTCTGGGCAAAGGAGGTCGGGGGCTCAGGCGGCGGCACCTCTTCGGGTCGTACAAATGACCACACGGCGACATAGGTCATGAACAGCAACGCCAGCGTTAGCCCAGGCAGAATCCCAGCGATAAACAGTTTGGATATGGACTCATTGATGGTGACACCGTAGACAATCAGTGTCAGCGACGGCGGGATCATCAATCCCAGCGTCGCCGAACCTGCCAGGGTGCCGATAACCATATGCTCCGGATAACCGCGCTTTCGCAGCTCCGGGATCGACATCTTACCTACGGTGGTCAACGTAGCCGCCGACGAGCCGGACACGGCCGCAAAGAGGGTACAGCCTGCGATATTGGTGTGTATAAGTCCACCCGGTAACTTCGCCATCCATGGGCTTAAGCCACGGAACATATCCTCAGACAATCGCGTGCGGTAAAGAATCTCGCCCATCCAGATAAAAAGTGGCAGCGCAGTCAAAGACCAACTTGAGGCAGTGGTCCAGATAGTGGTAATCATCGCGTCGCCGCCAGGGCGCGTGGTGAAAAGTTCCATACCCACAAAGGCTACGCCCAGCAACGCCAAGCCAACCCAGACCCCGGTTCCCAGCAACAGGAACAAGGTGAAGAGAAAAATAGCTGTCAGTGCAAGGTGTTCCATGAGTGAGTCGCGTCAATCAATAACGTTGGTTTTTTCAGTCGATTCATCAAACCCAAACAGCGCGATGCTGATGAAGCGATCCACCAGGGCGAGGGCAAAAATAAAAGTCCCCACCGACATTGAGATCTGGGGAATCCACATCGGCGTTGCGTCCTGGCCCTGCGAAATATCGTTCAGCAGGTGTGACCAGTACGTGGCCTTGATAGCGTAGTAACAGAAATATATCGACAGCGCACCACCGATGCCGTAACACCACAACTCACCGAGGCGACGAAAGCGCCCCAGGCGCGTGAGCAGCAATCGAACCCGGATATGCGCGCCGTGGTTCAATGCGTAAGCCAACGCCAGAAACGACATAGCCGCCATGCAGTAACCCGCGTAGTTGGTGGAACCAGGAAATACCTGTCCCGTCCAACGGGCGGCCATCTGCATGACGATGATCACCAGTAGTGCGAGCATGAACACCGCCCCCAGCATACCGGCCGTGAAATACACGCCATCCAGGGCGCGCCGCAGTGGGTGCGCTTTCATATCAAAGAGAACTAAGGCTCCAGGTGCGGAGCCGGCCGCTTGGCCGGCCCCTTGCCTGGCAGTTTTACATTGCCTTGTAGGCGTCTACGATGGCTTTGCCCTCGTCGCCAGCAGCTTCCATCCACTCGCCGGACATGGTCGCGCCAATGGCTTCGAGTTCGCCGCGCAATTGATCACCGGCCGGCTGCACTTTCATGCCGTTGGCGGCCAGTTGGGCCAGGTACCAGCCGCTCAACTGCTGTGACTTGGTGGTGCCAGCACGCTCGGCCAGCATGGCTATACCCTTGACGATATTCTGCGTATCGGCGTCCAGTGCATCCCATGCCTGCTGGTTGACGAACACGTAGTTACGAGGTAACCAGGCATTCACCTCATAGAAGTGCGACAGGTGTTCCCAGACCTTGCGGTCATAACCGGTTGAGCCGGACGACACAAATGCCTCGGCAACGCCAGTCGCCAGTGCCTGCACCAGTTCAGCAGCTTCGATCTGTACCGGCAGCATACCCATCAGTTCGGCGACACGGGCAGTGGCAGCGTTATAGGCCCGGAACTTCACACCCTTGGAATCCGCAATGGAGTTCACTTCCTTGTTGAAATACAAACCCTGCGGTGGCCACGGAACGGCGTAAAGCAGCACCAGGTTCTGCTTGGCCAAAGTCTTTTCTATGGTCGGGCGCGCAGCCTGCCACAGTTTGTCTGATGCCTCGAAAGAGGTCGCCAGAAACGGCACCGAATCCACGCCGAAGATAGCGCTTTCGTTCTGGTGTGCTGACAACAACCGCTCGCCGACAGGCGCCTGGCCGGTCTGCACAGCGCGCTTGATTTCATTGCCCTTAAACAGCGAGCCGCCACCGTGGACCACAATCTCAAGCTTGCCTCCGGTTGCCACATTAACCGCCTCGGCAAAAGCCTTGCCGTTTTGGGTGTGGAAGTTGCTGTCCGAGTAGGCCATGGGCATATCCCACTTTTCGGCCGCTGCTGGCGCGCTGGCGAAGACTGCCGCAGTAGCGATCGCCGATACACCCAGAGTCTTTAACATGGTTGCTTTCACAGAATTCTCCTTGGTTTTTGCTATTACTTTCATTATTGCTGCCAAAGCGGTGTCGGCTAAACAGACCCGCCCCTGAGCGATTGGGATCCGCGACGACATACAGCCCCTATCGCCCTTACCAAACCAGACCAAAATCTTGTGTCTGGCAGCAGTACTCAATTTACCGCAATTTAAATACTAAAGGAAAGGCTTTTATCTTTGATGCAAAGATTATGCAACCCACCCGCTGAGGGCTGTGTCGGACTTGGCGTTGTCTGCGCTCATCGAGCGCTCGGTGGCCGGTGTTAGCAGGTGTATACAATAGCCCGCAACTCTAACCAGGACATGGCCGACGGATAAACTCAAGACCGCAGGGGAGATAGCAATGACTGGCAAAGCAAACGCATCGGCGCACGGCGGCAAAACAGTCTACGGCGCTACGGTTGGCATGCTCATGCTCGATACGGTCTTCCCCCGTATCCCGGGCGACTTCGGCAATGCCGCGACCTGGCCTTTCCCGGTACTCTACCGCGTGGTACGGGGCGCCTCTCCCAACCGGGTGGTGCACCATCGCGCCGAAGGCCTGCTTGATGCCTTTATCGAAGCCGGCCAATCACTCGTTGCCGACGGCGCCGACGGCCTGTCGACCACCTGTGGCTTTTTATCCCTGTTTCAGGACGAGATCGCCCGCGCCGTGAAAGTACCCGTGGCCAGTTCTTCCCTGATGCAGGTACCGCTGGCTCAGCAACTGTTGCCCAACCATCAGCAGGTGGGTGTTATCACAATCTCTCGGAAGAGTTTGACTGTAGATCACCTGGCAGCCGCTGGCGCGCCGGCCGACACCCCGGTGGTGGGCACCGAGGGTGGCCGGGAATTCACCCGGGTGATTCTCGAGGATGAGACCGAAATGGATGTCGACGCCTGTCGCCAGGATCTGCTCGATGCGGGAGCTGCGCTCGTGCGCGAGCACCCGCAGGTGGGTGCCGTCGTGCTCGAGTGCACCAATATGGGCCCCTATGCTGCGGACCTGCGTCAGGCGCTGGGCCTGCCGATATTCAGCATCATCACCTTTGTCAGCTGGTTCCAATCGGGCCTGCTGCCCCGGCGCTTTAATGGTGTTACCGACGACCCGCGCTGACTCGGACACACTGGCGGATCACAACCCCAGATAACGGGCCAATGCACCCGCGGTGGTAGGCAAATCCGCAGGGGGCGTCGCCACGCGCACGGTCTTGTCACGGGTTGTCACCCCCTGCACGATCGACAGTTCAGCGCGCTTGCACCCCAGGGCACTGGCCAGAGTTTTCAGCAGCTCCTGGTTGGCCTTGCCGTCGACCGGGGGCCTGGTAATGTGCACCACCAGGCGGCCAGCACGCACAGGCCCGAATCCGGCCTGGCGAGACCGGGGGATCACCCGCACCCGCAGGTTTATCGAGCCATCTATTTTGGCCTGTAGCCACAGGTCTTGAGCCACCGCATCTCTCCGGTAATTACCCAGTCAGCAAGTTTGTGGCCCTTGATCACACATCCCGCGACATTATTACTGAGTGATTCTAGTTGACTCAGAACACCCGTCGGCCTGTAATGGTTATGGCAAAAGACAACAATGAGCGCAAGCATGGATGAGCAAACTGCACGCGATGCCCCGGCAGCTGAATTCGGCCACGCGCTGAAAGGCTTTGGCATCAACCTGCTGGTGTGCGATGTCACGCGCAGCGTCGACTTTCTTGAACAGGTCTTGGGCATGCAAGTGCACCGGGCCAACGGCGATTTCGCGGTACTCGAATCAGCCGGGCACTTCATCCAGCTGCATGCTGATCATACTTACCATTCAAACCCGCTGCCGTCACTGCTGCCCGAGGCCGGGGCCCGCGGTGCAGGCGTGGAACTGCGCCTGTACGGTATCGACCCGGATGCTTGCGAGGCAAAGGCAATCGCCGGCGCTCACGTAGTACTGCGCACCAGCGAGGATCGGCCACACGGCCTGCGCGAGTGTTATCTGCTGGATCCCGATGGCTACTGCTGGGTACCCGGCATTGCCATCAAAGATACCCCGGACTGAAACACTCAGTCCAGGCCGAACAGCCGGCGCGGGGTATCCCAGGCGATCTGCCGTGCGGCCTGATGTTCCAGGCTGCCAAGGAGGTCGCGGTAGCGCCTGATCAGCTTGCGGTATTTCTTCAGAGTCTTGCGCCCGCCAGGAGAATTTTTGATCTTGCGGGCAAACTTGAAATCGCTGCCGACAAAAAAACGTTGCGGGTGGCGCTCCAGCAACTGCGCCCAGTCCTCGTAGAAGTAGGCCGTCTTGTCCTGGCGCAGGTTTACTGGCTCGAGGTTGCGCCAATGGCTGTGGCGGTTGACCGCCTTGATGCTGAAGTAGAGCCTCGGGTAGCGCGCAATCATGCGTTGCACGTTGGCCGCACTGGTCATCGCGGTGTGCGCCAGAATCACGATGATCCTGGGGTAGCGGCTGAAGATCTGGTCAAGCTCTGTAAACGACGCCTGCTCGTGGCTGTGTCCGAGCGCTTCCATCGGCTCGACATGCAGATCGATCGGCACGCCGTGCCCTTGTGCGATCGCGAACAACGCGTGCAGCGCGGGCGAGCGAAAATCTACCGTCAGTACCGCCTGGCCAGCCCACTTCTCAAAGTGACGGGTGGCAATCTCACCGATGCCGATGCAGGCGCCACTGTGGATCCGGGCCTGGAGTGCACCTCTGCGCTTTTCCAGGCCGGAATCGGATACCGAGCGTTGCTGCCCCATCCAGATGTTCCAGTCCTCGCTGCCGCAAAAATTTTTGATAGCGCCAGCCGAATGCGTAGCAAGATCAGCCATCTGTCTTGTCGATAGGGCACCGTCATTGAAACGGGCGTGATTGGGGGTCGGCATCAACACAAGGCCATCTACCACGCCGCCCGCAACCGCCACCAGCATCTCATCCCGGTAAGTCTTGCTCGAGCCGGGGTCAAGATGCGCATGCGCATCAATCAAAGGCCCGGCATAACGCGACCCGTGGCTGCGCACCGGCCGGTCGAGCGATGTACAGCAGGGCGCAAAATCGATCGGTTCAGCGGATACGCATGCCACAGTGCCAACCCACAGGCAAGCAGCTATCCATCTTGCCCCTTTGTTAGCAATCAAAGGTCGCACCACTGATCAGTTGACGACGAGCGCATCGAGCGCATGCGTGATCGGCTCGCAGGCGCCGTCGGTCACAATCGCCTGTTCCCCCAGCGCCATCATATGGCCACTGGCTCTGTCGACCATCAGCATGTGCATGAAAAAAGTCATCCCCGGCTCCAGCACCTGCAAATCCCCTTGGCGGATCAGCGGGTTTTCCATCCAGGTGGGCGGAAACATGGCGCCCATCGTATAGCCACAAACGTTAAGGTAGCTGTCACCAAAACCTCCGGCAATAAAAGCCCGTCGATGGCCCTCAAAAACATCGCCCACGGTCCTGCCTGAGCGCAACGCTTCCTTGCAGGCCTGCAATGCCTCGTGACAGACATCGAACATAGCATGGTGTGCTTCGCTCGCTTTGCCAGTGACCAGGGCAAAGGTAAGCGCGGCGTGGTAGTGCCGATAAGCCGCGGCAAACTCGTGAAACACCTGGTCGTTCTCACCGATATGCCGCGCGCCGGACTTGTAACGCACCAACAAGGCCGAGGGGCCGCTGCCCATGGGCCAGACATGCGCCGGCGTATCGCCATCGCGTGACCAGACCACGCGGTGCATGGCACTGCGGATATCGCCCTCGAAAGCACCCGGCACCGAAAGCGCCACCGCCTCTTGCTGAACCGCCTGACAGATCGCACCGGAGCGGCGAAGATAATCAAGTTCCGCCGGGCTTTTTACCAGACGTTGCTGGCGCACAAGATCCGAGGCATCTACCGTTTCGCAAAAACCGTTGAGCGCCGCTTCCAGCATCTGCCCGCGCCTGGCGGAAAGCCCATAGGCATCGTACTCGACACCGATGCGCTTGCCGCGCATACCCTGGCTCTGAAGCATGTCGCGCACATCGTTACCCGGGTTCTCGTCTCCCGAGTCCATCCAGATGCGAACGTCATCAATTATCGAAGTGTAAGCCGCCTGGACCCGGTCGGCGGAGCGCGTTACCAGGATCAAACCACCATCAAGCCCCAGGAACAATGCCTGGAACAGCACGAAACCATCGGTGTCATAACCGCTGAGGTAATACATGCTCTCCTGCTTGAACAACAGCAGGCCATCCAATGCTTGCTCACTCATCCGCTGCCTTGCCACGGCGATACGCTCGGCAAATTCCGCCTGGGTAAAATGCAAATTCACAAATCTTTCTCCATACCGATCAACCGGCGAGTGCCTGCCCGGCACGCAGTACCTCGCTCATAAAGGCTTCGAGTTTGGCTGGGTCCAGCTGATCATTGGTACGCACCCCGGTACAAAGATCTACACCGTAGGGTCTGACCTGGGTAATCGCCTCGAAGACATTGGTGCTTTTTAAGCCGCCGGCGAGGTAGACGGGAATGTCGGTGTTCTCGACAAAGCGCCGGCTGATAGCCCAGTTATGCGTAGCACCGGTACCGCCAAACTGTTGGTCTGCCCCGAAGGTCTTACCCGAATCCAGTAGAAAAGCATCTACAAACGGCTGGTACCGCGCGAGCAGTTCCAACGCGCCCTCGTCCTCGATGTGCACCACCTGGATCCGGCGCACCTGCGGTGCCGCCTCGATCAACTCCGGATACTCCCCTGGATCGATGTGGCGCACGATCTGCACCGCGCTGGCCGGACACACGGTAAGATCCTGAACGATCTCGCTCGCGCACATCGCGCCGGTTAACAAAAAAGTGTCGGTACCACCAGGCATCTCGTTGGCAATCTGGGCCGCCGCTGCCACGCCGATGACCCCGGGGCCCGAGGGCATATGCCCCACCAGACCTACCGCATCGGCACCGAGTCCTACCGCAAGGCGGGCCTCGACCGCTGACGCTATACAACAAACCTTGACCTGAATTTTTATCATCAACTCTCGCTTTCAACGACCAGCTGCGGCAACAAGTCGTCTATGTCACCCATGAGCACGGCATCGCCAAGGTCATCCATTGCCGTGGGCTCCGCATTGATTATCACCACCCGGGCCCCGGCCTTGCGGGCCATGGGCACCAGGCCCGCGATTGGAAAAACCGACAGCGTGGAGCCCACGGCCAACAGCAGATCACACTCCCGGGCAGCCTGCTCGGCGCGGGCAAGATCTTTGGCAACCAGCGACTGGCCGAAGGAGATCGTAGCGGATTTCAGAATCCCACCGCATTCGGGGCAATCCGGATCTTCTTCACCGTTGGCCAGGCGCTTAAGCACCACGGCCATGGCGACCCGGTAACGGCATTGCAGGCACGCGACCTGGCGCAGCGTGCCATGAATCTCGATCACCCGCTCGTCGGCACTGCCTGCCAACTGGTGCAAGCCATCGATATTCTGGGTCACCAGAGTGTGCAGACGACCGCTTTGCTCGAATCGCGCCAACGCATAATGGCCCGCCCCTGGGCTTGCCTGCCATACCGGCGAATCACGCCGCGCCCGCCAGGCCTTGCGCCGGATCGCCGGGTCGCTAAGGTAATAATGAATATCCGAGAGTTTTTCCGCGTCCGGGTCGCGCGTCCACAACCCTTGAGGCCCACGAAAATCAGGAATGCCCGAGGCCGTGGAGATACCGGCGCCGGTCAGTACCACCACTCGTGTGGCGCCTTCCAGCCAGGCGCTTATCTGCTCGAGCGTCGGGGGTGTATCGTTAACGCCGACCACAGTCATCGCAGGCGATGCATCAAGACCCAGGATTGAATCGACGCAAGCAACACTTTATAGAACCCCGATTATTGAAAACCGGATTGACCGGTGATTTTTTGGGCCGGTAAAACCTCACGCCAGACGCTGCCCCTGCAAGCTATCGCGTGAGCCGCCGCAACGAAAGATAGCAATTAAAGGCGCGACAATCATCAACTTTAATAATAGAGGCAGTGGATCTAATTAAAGGCCGACCAATCCAGTTTCCCATAAACTCAAAACACTGTCTGGTGGGTGATAGCGATAAAGGAAGACTGTCTGATCTTTCTTAACCCGCAAACGAGCCCGACCTTACAATAAAAAATGGATTTAGCAGCGATTCCTTGGTGTTGTACTGCAAAGGTTCATCGCTATCGGCAATAACAATCTCGCCGCTCGCCGCCGTCACCACGGCATGTGCGGCGGCGGTATCCCACTCGGACGTAGGACCCAGACGCGGATATATATGTGCTGCGCCTTCAGCCACCAGACACAATTTAAGGGAACTGCCCATCGATACCATTTCATGCTCACCCAGCGCCTCAAGAAACGAGGCCAGTGAATCACCGGCATGTGAGCGACTGCCGACTACTTTCCAGATCTCGCCAGGTTGACGCGGTTTGACTTTGATCGCAACCGCATCCTCGATGGCCGACCCTTCCAGCTTAAACGCGCCCTGGTCATCGCCGTAGTAGCTCACATCCAGTACCGGTGCATAAACCACCCCCAGGACCGGTTGATGATCTTCTACCAAGGCAATGTTGACCGTAAATTCGCCATTGCGCTTGATAAATTCCTTAGTCCCATCAAGTGGGTCAACCAGCCAGTAGCGCGCCCATTGGCGACGCTCCTCCCAACTGATACCGGCCGCCTCCTCTGACAATACGGGGATCGATGAATCCAACTGGGTCAGCCCTTCAACAATTTCGTGATGCGCGGCCAGATCGGCTTCTGTCAGCGGACTATCATCTGACTTAAGCCGTGTACCAAAATCATCACGCGCATAAACCTCCAGAATCTTGGATCCCGCTGTGCGGGCCAGCTGAACAACTGCCTGCATATCCATGGATCAAAATTCCTCTTTATCGTTACCCAGAAAACCTTCTCTAATCAGGTAGAGCATGATTTTCTGAGCTTGCTCCATTGGTGTGCCCTGGCTGGTGTCGACTCTTAACTCCGGGTGTTCCGGCTCGTCGTAAGGATCGCTGATGCCGGTAAATTCCGGAATAATGCCCTGCCTCGCCTTGGCATACAGGCCCTTTCTGTCTCTCGCCTCGCAGATCTTGAGCGGTGTAGAGACATGTATTTCGATAAATGCGCCGTGCTGATCAATCAGCTCACGCGCGCCTCGACGCATCTGTGTATAGGGCGCAATCGGTGCACAGATGGCGACACCGCCATTTTTGGTTATCTCATTGGCAACAAAACTGATGCGACGGATGTTCAGGTTTCGGTGCTCTCTTGAGAATCCCAATTCACTGGACAGATTCAGGCGCACCACATCGCCGTCGAGCAAGGTCACCGGGCGACCCCCTTCTTCGATCAGGCGTGAATGGATCATGCGGGCCAAGGTGGACTTACCCGACCCTGACAGGCCAGTAAAAAACAGCGTAAAACCAATCTTTTCACGGGATGGGTAAGCGGTTGCCAGCTCCCGTTCAATATCAGGGTAGGTAAACCACTCAGGCAAGGACTCTCCCTTAAGCAAACGCTGTCGCATCTGCCTGCGCGTTAAAGACAAAACCTCTTCACCCGATTGGTCGATCTTTCGCTTTGGCAGGAACATTTTCTTGGAGGGCGCATAAACGTATTCATCCGTGGCCACCATAGTGATTCCAAGTTTGTCCTGATAAGCAGACACCAGTTCTTGGGCCGCAAACGGCTCGTAAAATCCAGCCTCTTCAACTTCTTTGGGCGATGCGTGTTGCGGCCCAACGATCAGGTGAGAGCAACCATAGTTCTGATTAATGATCGCGTGCCATAATGCTTCTTTAGGTCCAGCTGAGCGCCGTGACAATGGCAGCAACGACAATATGCCCAGTTGATGCGGATATTTACGCACAATCTCGCGGTAGCCCCGCACGCGGGCAAAACGATTCATATCCCCTGGCTGGTCCTCACCCAGTAACGGATGGATCAGAATATTGGCCTGGATTTCTCTGGCGACATCGAGGGTAACCTGACGCTGCAAACGATGCATCGGCTCACTGGTGGTAAAGGCGACCACGTTGGTCCAGCCCATGCGCTGGAAGTGCTCACGTAATTCCAATGGCGTATTACGGGCAAATTCAAAATCAAAATGCAGTGGCAGTTCTAAACCCTTGACCTTACCGGCAAGGCATACAGAGTGTCGGTTTTCCATAAACAGCCTGACACCTGGATGTGCGAGGGAGGTGGTACCATAGACAGACTGGGCTTCTTGTTGAATATCAGCCTGCCAGATCTCGCTGACCTCCAGTACCGCTGGCATAAAGCCTTCGTGATCACGTAACGCAACGTGACTACCCGGTTGCAGGCTTTCAGCAAATTGCGGAGAGACATCCAGGCAAACCGGCATGGGGAACAGCGTGCCGTTAGCTAAGCGCATGTCTGATAAGACCGAACGGTAATCCGCTTCGGACATATATCCATCAAGCGGCGAAAAACCACCGTTTAAAATCAGCTCAAGCTCGTTAACCTGACGCTCAGACAGTGTTAACGATGTCCACTCCAGAGCCTGGGCCTTGAGTTGCTCTGCCTCTTTTTCAGAAGCCAGTAGATGTTTTAGTTCACCGCCATGAGGCGGAACCTGACTTGAGAGCATTAGATTTTTTCCGACTTGAAATGTTGTTCAGTTGCGCAATGTTGAGTACAGAAAATACGCCCAGTGCCACAATACCACCGTGGCCGACGATGCAAAAGTCGAGGAGCCACCTGGCGGTGATCACCCTGACCTGAGTTTTCCCTGTTTAGAACACAAACCACCCTAGCACGCCAGCGAGGGGAATAACCACAACAAGTACTGTCTTCATGAAATTGAATATAGCAGGCGGAGGCTTTGGGGCCCACCCACGGCGGAGTTGTCATTGCACGAGCCGCAGCGCTTTGGCTGCTGCTTTTAAAAGATCCCCACGTCCAGGCCTGCGGTCATGGCCGCGCCTAACTCGCGGCACTGTTCTACAAAATCCTCGCACCACTGGCCTTTACAGACCAGTGCTTCTTGTACCGCCCGCCAACCCAGACCCGATGCTATTGATTCGACCGCGCGGCGGGTACCGGTACCATCGAGCCCGGCACGGATACACAACGCATAAGGCAAGCCGCGGGTGTGCTCAAGGCAGGGGTTA
>JBBWVW010000013.1:0-13191 GCA_050256425.1 Arenicellales bacterium
ATTAGGAGTAATGCATGAGTTTCAAGGGTACTGAGCGCTATGTCGCGACTGAAGATCTTTCTTTGGCGGTTAACGCCGCGGTCACACTTGAGCGACCGCTATTAATCAAGGGGGAGCCCGGCACGGGCAAAACTATGCTGGCTGAGGAGGTGGCTTTAGCCCTGGGCAAGCCCTTGATCCGCTGGCATATCAAGTCAACCAGCAAGGCACAGCAGGGGCTCTATGAGTACGATGCCGTCTCGCGGTTGCGCGATTCACAACTGGGCGATGGTCGCGTAGGGGAGATCGGCAACTATATTCGCCCCGGCAAGTTGTGGGAGGCCTTTTCTGCGCCAGAGCAGGTGGTTCTTCTGATTGACGAGATTGACAAGGCAGATATCGAATTTCCTAATGATTTATTGCTCGAACTCGACCAAATGGAATTTTTTGTCTACGAGACGGGTGAAACAATAGTTGCCGACCACCGTCCCATCGTGGTGATCACGAGCAATAACGAGAAAGAGCTGCCGGATGCATTTTTGCGTCGCTGCTTCTTTCACTTTATCGCTTTTCCCGATCGAGTGACGATGGAAAAGATCGTCGATGTGCATTACCCAAATATTCGCAAAAATCTGATTCGCGAGGCACTCGATGTGTTCTTCAAGGTGCGCGAGATTCCAGGCCTGAAGAAAAAGCCCTCAACTTCAGAGTTGATCGATTGGCTCAAACTGCTGCTGTCCGATGATATTCCAGAGGAGATTCTCAAGTCACGCGATCCCAGCCAGGCGATTCCACCGCTCTATGGCGCACTGCTCAAGAATGAGCAGGATGTGCACATGTTGCAACGCCTGGCTTTCATGGTCCGGCGTGACGCACAATCAAACTGACTCGGTATTACCGAGGACAGCCGCGTGCTGATCAATTTTTTCCAGGCCCTGAAAAATACCGGCGTGCCGGTGTCGGTTAAGGAATACCTGGTGCTGCTTGAAGCGGTGAAGGCGGGCTTGGCATTTGCCTCAGTGGATGATTTTTATCTGCTGGCACGCACCTGCCTCGTTAAAGACGAGAAATACTTCGATCGTTTTGACCGGGCTTTTTCCGCCTGGTTCAAGGATCTGGAAACCGTGGATGACATCATTAATGCGCTTGTCCCCAAGGACTGGTTGCGCGCACAGCTTGAGAAGCATCTTAGCGACGAAGAAAAAGCAAAAATCGAGTCTCTGGGCAGCCTGGAGAAGCTGCTCGAAGAATTTCGCAAACGTCTCGAGGAGCAGGAAAAACGCCACTCCGGAGGTAGTAAGTGGATCGGTACCGGGGGGACCTCACCATTTGGTAATAGTGGCTACCACCCGGAGGGAATTCGCATCGGTGGTGAGAGCCGCAACCGAAGTGCGGTAAAGGTATGGGAAGAGCGTCACTACCAGAACCTGGATGATTCGGTGGCGCTGGGCACCCGCAGCATCAAGATGGCTTTACGACGGTTGCGAAAGTTCGCCCGCACTGGTGCCGAAGAAGAGCTCGATCTGGACGACACTATCCGCTGTACCGCCCGCAACGCCGGGTTGTTGGATATCAAGATGGTGCCCGAGCGCCATAACGCCGTGAAAGTACTGGTGTTCTTCGACGTGGGTGGGTCCATGTACCCGTATGTGCGTACCTGCGAGGAGCTTTTCTCTGCGGCACGCAGTGAGTTCAAGCACCTGGATTACTTTTATTTTCATAATTTTTTCTACGATTTTGTCTGGCGCGATAACCAACGCCGTCGCAATGAAACCACGCAGACCTGGGACGTATTGCATACCTACCCACAGGATTACAAAGTCATCATTGTTGGGGATGCCTCGATGGCGCCCTACGAGATTGTCAGCGTTGGCGGCAGTGTTGAATATATGAATCGCGAGTCCGGCGTGACCTGGATGACCCGTATGCAAGAGAGTTTCGGGAAAGTCATCTGGTTTAATCCCACCCCCAAAGCCCATTGGGGATACACCCAGTCTATCGGCCTGATTCAGGAGCTCGTAGAAGATCACATGTACCCGCTGACACTTGATGGATTGGATCGGGGGATCCGTTACCTCGCCAGTTGATTGCTTTCCTAGGCGGCGCCTTCTTATACAAAATTATGCTTTTGGTATCACCAGACAAGCTAAGCGACTGGATTGATTGTGAAACCGGAGTTTCGCAATGGTTTGAAGTTGATCAGACCCGTATCGATGCGTTCGCCGAATGCACCGAAGATTTTCAGTTTATTCATGTTGATCCCCAGCGGGCCCGTGCCGAGGGCGGATTTGATGGCACCATCGCGCATGGGTTTTTGTCTCTGTCTTTGCTATCACGGTTCGCAATGGATGCAAGGCTATCGCTTCAGGGTGTTGTCACCAGTATTAACTATGGCTTTGACAAACTGCGGTTCGTGAATCCGGTCGCCAGTGGCGCAAATATTCGCGGCCGTTTTGTGCTGCGCGAGGCAGTTGAAAGAAAGCCCGGGCAGTGGATGCTGGCCTACGATGTCACGGTAGAAATTGCAGATCAGAAAAAACCCGCTATTGCGGCGCGTTGGCTTACCCTGCAGATTATTCGCTGATCATTGGTTCACCGGCTTCTTCACAGCTTCAGTTATCAGAAGAGCCCCGAACATGGCATTCAGACGCTTAAAGCAGGCGCTAAGAAAAAGAAAACTGAATCACTGTGGCATTAAGGTTGATCAGCAGGTCAATTGGGTTGCCTATGGTGCACGCTCCGGTGTCTGGGCAATCTATCCGGACGTGTTGTCTTCTAAAAGTGTGATTTACCCCTTTGGGGTTGGTAACAACATTGCCTGGGATCTGGCGATGATCGAACATTATGGGGTCGAACTGCATGCTTTTGACCCCACACCCCGGTCTATCAACTGGCTCGGTGAGCAGAGCCTGCCGCAGGAGTTTCATTTTCATCCCGTAGGCCTTCCCGGGTTTGATGGGTTAAGGGAATTCCTGGTGCCCCGGCGTGAGCACCAGTTCAACTACAGCAGCATCGGGTCAGAAGTAGGGTCTGGAGGGAGGATCAACTGCCCGGTGAAGCGCCTTGCCAACCTGCAGGCCGAACTCGCGCATGACGTTATCGATGTACTGAAGATGGATATCTAGGGAGAGGAGATACAGTCTTTGCCAGACATTCTGGCCAACAGTCCATTGCCGGGCCAGTTATTGGTTGAGTTTCATTACAATTATCAGATTCCCTATGACGGTTTCTTGGATCTGGTGGGGCAGTTGCGGACAGCCGGTTACCGGATCTTTCATATTTCTGAGCGCGGATATGAGTTCTCTTTCATTCATCAACGGCTACTGGACGTTGAAAAAAAAGCGACTGAACAGGTCGTTTTTTGAATTGAGCGATAGGCCCGTAGCGGGTATTTTTCAGGCTTAACAATAGTCGTCCACACCTGATGCCCAGGACATGGCTTAGTCGCTTTCGGCAAATAGCAGGCTGAATCGGCGTGCTCAAGTTTGGGGAGGGGTATACGCCTGACACCATTACGGACCCCGACCCAGGAGGGCTTCAATGAACATTCTGAAAGTCAATGAACTGATGACGGTGCGCCAGCATGGAGCGATGGATTACACCACGCCCCCGTACGACCTCGACGAGGTACGTCGTTACCGCCTGGCACGCATTCAGGAAGAGCTTGTCCGCCAGGATCTGGCCGGCATCATACTCTATGACCAACTGAACACGCGCTACGCCACCGATGCCACCAATATGCAGATCTGGTGTGCACATAATGAGGCTCGGTATGTTTATGTGCCGGCCGAAAGTGGCGCTATCGTGTTCGAGTACGGCGGCAAGTCGCTGCTCTCGGAAGGATTGCCTGGGATCGAACGAGTCGCCAAGCCCATAACATTTTTCTACATGGTTGCCGGTCAGCATGTGGCTGAAAGGGCGAAAGCCTGGGCAGTCGAGATGGACGCCATTATCCGTGAGCACAGCGGCGGCAACCAGCGCATCGCTATCGATCGACTGGCCCCGGTGGGCATGCAGATGATGGAAGAGCTGGGTTATGAGGTGCATGACGGCTTTACGGTGATGGAGAAGGCCCGTGAAATCAAGAGCGACGGTGAAATTGCTCTGATGCGAACATCGATCGAAGTCTGCGAACGGGCCGTGCAACAGATGCGGGAAGTGCTTAAGCCTGGCATCACGGAGAATGCGCTATGGGCAGAATTGCACCATGGCAATATTGCCGGTGGTGGCGAATGGATAGAGACACGACTTTTGTCGTCAGGCCCACGTACCAATCCGTGGTTTCGTGAATGCTCCATGCGGCCTATCGAGAAAGGCGATATGGTGAGTTTTGATACCGATCTTATTGGCCCCTACGGCTACTGCTGCGATATGTCCCGCTCATGGATTTGTGATGCCGAGCCCGATGATGAGCAGCAGCGCTTGTACGCGGCGGCCTATGAACAGATCAAGCGCAATACCGAACTGCTCAAGCCCGGACTGGGTTACCGGGAACTGACAGAAAAACTGCACCCAATGAAAGACGAGTACATTCCTGGCCGTTACGGCGTGGCGATGCATGGTGTGGGCCTTTGCGATGAAGCGCCGGCCATTTACTACCCACAGGATTATGATGAGGTAGGTTACGACGGGGTATTCCAGGAAGGTATGGTGATATGTGTCGAGGCGCTTATCGGGGCTGAAGGCGGTAGAGAGTGCGTCAAGCTCGAGGAGCAGGTGCTGATTACGGCCGATGGCTATGAGCAACTGACCACCTACCCCTTGGAAGATCACTGGGTATGAGTTTGCCGGCCTCATCAGGGCTTTGCGCCAACTCGAGACTAGATTGAGGCTGTTTGGGAGAGATGCTCGAAGCGCAGCCGAAATCATTTTCCGCGATATCCCAAGATGCGATTAAAGTGTATCGGGACGATGGGGTGGTCTGCTTTCGCGGCATGATCGCGGATGAATGGCTCGATCTGGCTCGGCGGGGAATCGCGCGCAACCTTCAAAACCCAGGGCAGTTTTTCCGGGACCACACCCCTCCCGGCTCGCCTGGGCGTTATGTTTTTGATTACTGGACCTGGCCTGATACACCTGAATTGGAGCAGGTGGTCTTCCGCTCGCCGCTAGCAAAGATGGCGGGCGCATTGATGCGCGCACGGCACGTCAATATGGTGATGGATAACTGGTTTATGCGCGAGGCGGGCGCTAGCAATGCGGCACCCTGGCATCACGATGAACCCTATTTCGATTTCGAGGGCACGCTCTGTGTTGTCTGGGTGCCGTTAGATTCTGCGCCGATCACAGATGGACTGACCTTTGTCCGCGGATCTCATCGCTGGGGCAAACTCTATGTCGCGCCCCAGTTCAGTGAGAATGTGCCTTTTACCTGTGAGGGCGGCACCTATCAGCCAGTGCCAGATATTGACTCGGATGTTGAGTCTTATGAGTTGCTTTCCTGGGACGTTGAGGCGGGCGACTGCTTGGTATTTGATTTCAGAACTTTGCATTGCGTGACTAACAAGGCGCAGCCGGCGAAGGCAACCCAGAAGCGCCTTACCCTGCGTTTTGGCGCTGAAGATACGATCTTTAATCCGCGCGGGAAATGGACGCAGGAAACTTCAGAGTACCTGATCAACCAAGGCCAATCGCCCGGTACCGTTATTGACTGCGAACTGATGCCCAGGGTCTGGGAGAAAACGCGCTAGAGTCCACACTTTCTATTCATTCTGTTATGGGAGGGCTAGATGGCGCGGCCAATGAACATATTGTTTCTGATGGCAGATCAGTTGGCACCGCAGTTTCTGCCGGCCTATGGTCACCCGGTGGTTAAAACCCCCCGACTCGATGACATCGCCGAAAACAGCGTGATTTTCGATGCGCACTATACGAATTCACCGTTGTGTGTTCCCGCTCGAGCTGGACTGATGACCGGGCAACTGCCTTCCAGAATCAATTGCTTCGACAGCGGCTGTGATTACGAGTTTTCTATCCCCACTCTTGCCCACTATCTGCGGGCTAATGGCTATGTCACTGCGCAAAGCGGTAAGGCGCATTACATTGGTGCAGACCAGTTGCACGGGCTTGAGAAACGACTGACTGCTGACATTTGTCCGTCGGACAACTGCTGGTACGGTATCTGGGATGACCCAGACCGGACCCTAGACTGGTTTCACAATTTGAGAAACGTTGTCACGGCAGGCACTGCCGAGAGGTCAAGTCAACAGGACCATGATTATGATGCGGCCCATGCTGCGGTGCGCTGGCTGTATGACTATGCCCGGGGTTCTGACCAAAGGCCTTTTTTGCTGAAGGTGTCATTCACCCATCCACATGACCCTTACGTCACCCCACCCCAATACTGGAACCGTTACCGCCATGACGAGATTGATATGCCGGTCATCCCTTTCATGCCTGTTGCCGATCGCGATGAGCATGGCCAGTGGCTATTCCAGCATTACGATCGCAATGAATATGATGTTACCGATGGGCATATACGCCAGGCCCGCCATGGTTACTATGGCTCTATTTCATTAGTAGACGATCTGGTCGGCCAGGTATTGGACGCATTGGCATCGGCCAGACTGGATGAGAACACCATCGTTGTCTTTACGGCAGATCATGGCGATATGCTTGGTGAGCGGGGCGCCTGGTACAAGATGAGTTTTTATGAGCATTCCTGCAGGGCGCCACTTTTCATCATGGTGCCCGGAGAAAACGGCTCCAGGCGGGTCAGCCAATGCACATCATTGATCGACCTGATGCCAACCCTGCTGGATTTGGTACTGGATCAGGGTTGTGACCATCTGGTGGAATCTATCGATGGGCGCAGCCTTAGCCCCCTGATGTCCGGTGACGCCACAGCGTGGCGCGATGAGGTGGTTGCCGAAATATTTTTTGAGGGCGCCCGCGCGCCGGGCATGTTAATTCGTCGTGGTACGAAAAAATATGTGCACTGGGAAGGGGGGCCCTGCAGTCTTTTTGATCTGCAACATGACCCTCATGAAAGAGAAAACCTGGTTGCGGATCCAGCCTATAGTGACGAGATCGCTTTATTTGATAAGGAAGTGCACGAACGATGGCCGGTCGAGCAACTAACCGAGAAAATCCTGCTTAAGCAACGACGCAATGCCCTGGTGCATAAAGCACTTATGACCGGTGAGGTTACGTCGCTGGATTTTCAGCCATTTGATGACGCATCGAAGCGTTACTATCGAGGGCATGGTAACTGGCATAAAACAGAAGAGCGTGATTTGCTGCGGTTTGATACTCAAGATGTCTCTGAATAAGCCCACACACGCGGGTTGCTGATCGAGTGAGTGTTTTATCCCCACCGGCCGGCGGTAAGTTCGGTTGCTGCATAGAACATTCGATCGGGATGACCTCTTGTCATTCTGATCAAGAACGGGAACTTGAGCTTGCATGATTGATGCATAATCTTCCCGTAAGGGATCAGACAGGGAAAAACAATGGCGATTGAAGATCTATTCAATGAGAAGACCATCATCGATCTTAGTTTTTATAATTTTCGAAACGCGATAACGGCGGCTTATTTCGCGAACAATGAACTCGAGGTGCTCAAGGTTAATGATAATTTCCGTTCATTTTTTCCTATCTTGGGCAATGTAACCAATGTTTATTTTCCCAACGTTCTTGAGCAACTCGGCATTGCAGGTGAGCAGGTTGATGCCTTTGTCGCTGGAATCAAAAATGATGGCCATGTGCTGATTCCTGAGATTCAGATCGAGGTGGAAGGCGAGACGAGGGTTTATTCGCTATTGTCAACCCGCACCAAGGATTCGGCATTCTCCTACCTTAATGGCATCCAGGGGCAGTTTGTGGATCGAACCCAGGAGTGGAACCTGAAACACGAAAAGGAAGAACTCCTTGAGGAAAGACTAAAGGATCAGGAGTTGATTGCAGCCAAGACCCAGCAACTTGAGCAGTTGGCAAAACGCCTTGCCCAATACTTGTCACCTCAGATCTACGAAACCATTTTCTCTGGAAAAAGCAAAGAAGAGGACAGCTATAACCGAAAAAATCTCACCGTTTTCTTTTCCGACATCGTGCAGTTCACTGATATGAGTGATTCTCTGGAGCCGGAGAAGCTGGCTACGGTGATCAATTCCTATCTTTCTGAAATGACTCAAGTTGCGCTTGATTGTGGCGGCACGATCGACAAGTTCATTGGTGACGCGATATTGGTGTTCTTTGGAGATCCTGAGAGCCGCGGTGAAAATCAAGATGCTCTTGCAGGCGTCGATATGGCCCTCAAGATGCAGGAGCGAATCAAGGAGTTACAGGGCTATTGGAAGAAGAACGGTGTGACAAATGGTCTGAATGTTCGCATGGGAGTCACTACCGGGTATTGCACGGTAGGGAACTTTGGTTCCAGTCAAAGAATGGACTACACCGTTCTAGGCAAGCCGGTGAATCTTGCGGCCAGGCTGGAATCACTTGCCGAGGCGGGCCAAATACTGATCTCTGACGCTACCTACGCCCTGATCGAGCAGCAAGTGGATTGCAAGTTTGTCGATGAAATACAGCCTAAGGGGTTTGCACGGGCAGTCAATGTTTATTCTGTGCAAGAGTTCAAAGGAGCCTATGAGAGAAATAGTCGCACTAACCTCAGCCATACGTTGAAGCATGTGGAAGTAAATATCCTGGATAGTTCCGACATTCCGGCTGCAATTCGTGAATTGAAGCAAATACAAGACGAAATACAAGCGCATCTATCTTCGTCAGTCGAGTCGAGCAATTCCGAATAGCCAAGCGAGAAAACATAAAACGGAACAATTAGGACCGCTATGACACGTGAAGTTAGCTGGATTGAGAAAAGACTGTGCGGCGATGGACTGCCCATTGTTATTGATGGAGGTATGGGAACCGAACTGGAAAAGTCCGGGGTACCAATGGATGGAAAAGTCTGGAGCGCCCGTGCCATCATGTCGCATCCTGAAGTCGTGCGCCAGGTGCACGAGCGATTCATCGAAGCGGGTGCTGAAGTTATCATCACCAACACGTTTTCAACGGCGCGACATATGCTGGAGCCAGGGGGTTTGGGCCGTGAAGTGCATAAGATCAATGCCAAAGCCGTATCCCTCGCCCAGCAGGCGCGCGAGTCTGTTGCGCAGCACCCTGTAGCCATCGTTGGGTCGATCTGTGAATGGGCGCATGATGATGATCCAACCTGGAATTCGCCGGATGTCGTCGGTCGGGCCGCAAAGGAGCAGGCAGAAGTGCTTGTGGACTCAGGGGTCGACATCATTGCATTGGAGATGTGCGAGCGGGTGGAGCTTTCCGAAGCCGTGGCTTCGGCTGTGATCGGGCTGGGTTTGCCGTTGTGGATTGGGGTAAGCGCCCGCACCTATAAAGACCACGGTTCGTTATCTTCTTTCAGTTATGTCGATCGAGATTTCGAAAATCTGGTTCGGATCCTTTCAAAATACTCGCCATCACTGATGAATGTGATGCATACCGCAGTGTCGGATGTTCCAGAGGCCATAGGGGTCGTTCGGAAATATTGGCCGGGTCCTGTTGGCGTCTACCCCGAGTCCGGTTATTTTGAAATGCCAAACTGGAATTTTGTTGAAATTATTGAGCCGGCAGAGCTGGCAGAGCAGGCCCGGCAATGGTTGGCAAACGGAGTCAGACTTGTTGGCGGGTGTTGCGGTTTGGGGCCTGAGCACATTCAGGCTTTGCGAGGCGTGGTCAGAGCCGACACCTAGGTCAAGTGCCGAGGTGGTTAATGAGAGTTAGGGTCAATACTTTGTGCCGTATAAATCTCAGCGGCTTGTTGGCGCCCTTTCAGGTTAACTTCTCCAAGTAATACAAAGCCGATATCCGGGCATAGATCAACCACTTCCCTGGTGACGATCAGGCGGGCATCGTAGACCCGACCGCCAAACGACTCCAGCCGCGATGCTACGTTAACGGTGTCACCAATTACCGTATAGTTGAAGCGACTGCTTGAGCCAATATTTCCGGCAACCACCGGCCCAGAGTGGATGCCCACTCCAAATTGGCAGGGCACCCCGCTTTTCGAGATCAGTGATTCGGTAAGAGCATCAGCTTGGCCACATATTTCCAGGCCAGCCCGGACCGCGTTAGCGGCGTGGTTGGGATCGTCCTGCGGCGCACCAAAAATTGCCATCACTGCATCCCCAATATATTTGTCGATCACTCCGCCATTGGATTCAATTATCTGGCTTATCTGAGAGAAAAAGAGATTCAGCGAGTGCAGAACCTCCTTGGGCGGCTTTGTTTCAGAGAGTGAAGTAAAACCTTGGATGTCACAAAAAAGCACCGTTATATGCCGCTGTTCTCCTGCAACTTCGATCTTCTCCGAAATCAATTTTTTCGCAATCTCAGGAGAAACGACTTTCCCCAGCAGATCCCGCACCCGTTCTTTTTCGACCAGGCCCTGGGTCATCTCGTTAAATGTTCGAGTCAGTATTCCGATCTCGTCTTTGGAAGATACCGGGAGTGTTATATCCAATTGGCCCTTTGAAACAGATTCCGCTGCAGCGGACAAGCGAGTAATCGGGCTGGTAACGCTTCTTGATGTGCGTACTACGGCAACAGCGAACATCACTATGGCGGCCAGGAAAATCAACAGGGAATACCAGAAGAGTTCGCGGTAAGGATCCAGAGCTGCATCTAACGACTGCTGTACAAATATCGAAAATGAAAGGTCTTGCGCGTTGGTTAAACGAATCAGGTTGCCAATATAGGTTTCTCGGTTGTCCCGATACTGTACTAATCCGCTAGATAATGGAGCGCTCTGTAGAAAAGTGATCAGATCGGTTTGTTGTTCGCTGCCCAAACTGGAGGCAACCAAACGGGTATTTGCCCCAGAGTCACGTACGAATGTCACGTCAGAACTCGTGAGCGCCGACAGGTCTATGGCCATGTTGTGGTCAGCACGAAACCCGCTGATAATCCAGGCATCCAGATCAGGTGCCAGAAGTGGAGTTACGGCCAACTGGTACACAGTGCCATCGAGTTCTGCATATGCGGTGACCTCGCCACTGTCACTATCATAGGCCTCATCCAGGACAGGCATCCATGGGAAAGGCTCGCCATTCATGCTGTCTGAGAAAGTATTAGAAAGTACCAATCCATCCAGGTCACATAAAATCATCAAGTCAGCATCTTTCAACCGGTACTGATGATTTTGCAGAGCAGTCTTGATCGTGCCGGTATCTTCCGTGCCATACGCAGCCTTAAAACCGTAGTCGCCGGCTACAAGTCGAACGTTCTGCTGGAGGTTTTCCACGCGAGTCTCGTGCAGCCTATTGACTGTCAAGAGGGTTGTTGCCAGAGACTGCTCTATTTCAAAAATTACGGTCTTGCGGGTGATCTGGCCGACCAGCGCCATCACCATTAATAAAGAAAGAATCAGCAGGCTGCCAAAAAGCAGGGAAAGTTTGGTTTGAAACCGCATCGCCTCAGGAGTTGGTGTCGTCAGTGCAGTGTGTGTATTGTCGCTGGCACTTACTGACTATTACTATAATTATAGGAATTTCCAGTTTGATTGAAAGCGCAGTTTAGAGATATCGCCCTTATGTTCACGGATAGTGAACATATCCAGCATGGCTTGAGTCGGGTGAGCGTGTCGCCCATCCCCCGCGTTGATAATATGGACATCGGCAGGAACGTGCTTTGCAATCAGATGAGCGGTTCCACTGGCGCTGTCGCGTACCACAAAAATATCAGTATCCATTGCCTCGAGTGTGCGAACCGTATCAAGAACGGATTCGCCTTTGTGCGTCGAGAGTCGCGCAGTATTAAGACTGATGACTTCGGCACCCAGGCGTTTGCCGGCGATCTCAAAAGTGGTGCGGGTACGGGTGCTATCCTCAAAGAAAAGATTAACCACGGTGTGTCCCGCGAGCAGCGCTGATGGCTTTGTGGGAGAGCCCCGGGGTGACGGGATAAACTTCTTTGCGCTATCCAATATACCGATCAGCTGTTCCCGGCTAAGCCCTTCAATGGTCAGAAAATGTGTCAGGCGCCCCGTGTCGTCGACCTGGATACTCCTAAAAGGAGGGTTTACCGTTTCAGGCAACATCAGATTTGCAGGGGCGTGCGTTTAAGTATGTTTGCAAAATGAGTTCAGCCGCAATCTGATCACGCAGTGTTTGGCGCTTGCCGATGATGCGCTTGCCCGGAGCTGTGGCATCTGAAACCAGAGTTTCTGCAGCTCGGGAGGTTAGGGTTTCATCAATAAATTGCACAGGCAAATCAAAATATTTGCTAAGTTCTTGTCCGAATGTGCGCGCCAACTTAGCAAGATTAGTCTCGTTGCCATCTTTAGTCAGCGGTAGGCCCACCACCAAGGCATCGGGTTGCCACTCTTTCACCAGCTTTGCAATCGCTGGCCAGGGACCCTGCGCACCGGAGTTGTTAACAGTATCAGTTCCCTGGGCGGTGCCGGTCAGGTTCTGCCCCACAGCGACGCCAATGCGCCGGGTACCGAAATCAAAGCCAAGAAAAGTAGCGCTCATGCGTGACCGACGCCAGATCCAATCTGGGTAATGTCTACGCCAATCGTCTGCGCTGCTTTGTGCCAACGCTCATGCGCTGAAGTATGAAAAATGATTTCAGGGTCAGCCTCGATCGTAAGCCAGGAGTTCTGCTGTATCTCATTTTCCAGTTGACCCGAGCCCCAGCCGGCATAGCCCAGGCTTAAGAGTAGATTTTGCGGGCCCGAGGCGTTGGCAATTGATTCGAGCACATCGCGTGACGAGGTTAGCCCCATTTCATTACCAACTGTCAGGGTTGATTGCCAGTCACCTTTGCCTTCATGCAGTACCAGACCCAGTTCGTTATGCACCGGGCCGCCGGCGTACACTGCGTGTAGCCCGGTAGGACTGTCCGTGGGCGGCTTAAGATCAAACTGACTCAACACGTCGTTGATCACCAGGTTATCCAAGGGTCGATTGATCACCACGCCCAGCGCCCCATTCTCGTCGTGCTGGCAGATCAGCGTTACAGTCTGGCTGAAGTTTGGATCCTGTAATTCGGGCATTGCTACCAGGAAATGGTTGGCTAGCGAGGGGAAATCACTTTGCGAAGCCATGCTCAACGCGTCACGCTCGTGCCGGCTGGCGTGAATTGCCAGGTGCGTGTGATATGCAGCACACCAGTCTTCGCCTGGATGGCTTCGGGGAAGGCTTCGTAGGGCGCTGCAAGGCGAGCAATTCTCTGGGCAGCCTGGTCCAGCGT
>JBBWVW010000014.1:0-19357 GCA_050256425.1 Arenicellales bacterium
ATCAACTGGATGCAACCGGATTGCTCTGCCCGCTCCCGGTCATTCGTACCCAGGATCGGGTAGCGACCCTAAGGCAAGGGGATGTGCTGTCTGTTCACTGTACCGACCCGGGTGCCCTGCTTGATATTCCTGCCTGGTGCCGGATTCACGGTCACGAGTTGTTGAGTACACAAGAAAACGAAGAAGAGGTGTTAATCTGCATACGGGTACGAAAATAAAAGCTGGAATGCACAAAAATAGTGCATAATAAAACCACGACGCACTAAATTAGTGCTAATGCACTAATTAAGAACGCCAATACGGGACTTTTTCCCTGGCACGTAATTTGCTGTAGTTACAGACAGGCCTAGTTGTTATTTCATTTTTCACCGCGCGCATCGGAGGCACGGGCATTGCACCGGTCCTGATGTGGCGCGTTAACCGTCGAGGAATCTGCCCCCATGTCAGCTGATGACGCATTAAAGTTTATCCAGGATAAAAACGCCAAGTTTGTCGATTTCCGTTTCACCGACACCCACGGCAAAGAGCAACACGTGTCCGTGCCGGCGTCCGTGGTTGATGCCGACCTTTTTGAAGAGGGCAAGATGTTTGATGGCTCATCGATTGCCGGATGGAAGGGCATCAATGAATCGGACATGATCTTGCTGCCTGATCCTGACTCTGTCGTGGTCGACCCTTTTATGCAGGACACCACAGTATTGTTGCGCTGCGACGTGGTCGAACCTGCGACTATGCAGGGGTACGATCGCGATCCCCGTTCTATTGCCAAACGGGCTGAGGCCTATCTCAAGTCAACCGGCACTGGTGACGATGCTTTCTTTGGTCCTGAAGCCGAGTTCTTCATTTTTGATTCGGTACGTTGGTCCAACGAGATGAGCGAAGCGACGTACCATATTGAGTCGGTCGAGGCGGCCTGGAGTTCAGGCAAGGATTATGAAGAGGGCAACATCGGCCACCGTCCCGGTGTTAAGGGTGGCTATTTTCCCGTGCCGCCCGTTGATTCGCTGCAGGATGTGCGCTCAAGCATGTGTCTTGCCATGGAGGACATGGGCCTCGGGGTAGAGGTGCACCACCATGAGGTTGGCACTGCGGGACAGGGCGAGATCGGTGTGCGATTCGATACCCTGGTTGCCAAGGCTGACCAGACCCAGATTTACAAATACTGTATCCACAATGTAGCCCATGCTCATGGGTTGACTGCGACCTTTATGCCCAAGCCACTGGTGGGAGATAACGGTAACGGCATGCATGTGCACCAGTCCATATTCAAAGGCGGTGACAATATGTTTTCTGGCGATGAATATGGCGGCCTGAGCGAGACCGCGCTGTATTACATCGGCGGTATTTTCAAGCATGCCCGGGCGCTGAATGCGTTCACCAATGCCAGCACCAATAGCTACAAGCGCCTGGTGCCCGGTTTCGAAGCGCCGGTCATGCTGGCGTACTCGGCCCGTAACCGTTCGGCTTCGTGTCGGATTCCCTATGTCAGCAACCCCAAGGGACGGCGGGTTGAGGTGCGCTTCCCCGACCCCACCGCGAATCCCTATCTGGCGTTCTCGGCTATGCTGATGGCCGGACTGGATGGCATCCAGAACAAGATTCACCCGGGCGGCCCGATGGACAAAGATCTTTACGATCTGCCGCCCGAAGAAGAGAGCGAGATCGCAACGGTAGCGCATTCTTTTGATCAGGCGCTAGACGCTCTTGACGTCGACCGTGAGTTCCTCAAAGTCGGCGGTGTCATGAGCGACGATATGATCAATAGCTATATCGAACTCAAGATGGAAGAGGTGCAGCGTCTGCGGATGGCGACACACCCGGTCGAGTTCGATATGTATTACAGCGTCTGAGCGGGGCAGCGGCAGCCTGGGTTGCCGCCTGTTCTGAGTTAATGTGCACCAATATGGTGCAATTCAGATGAATCAACCCCAGACTGTCAACTATCTGCAGGTTCTGGAGGCGCTTACCACGGCGGTGCTGGTCGTTGACGCAGATAAGCGGGTCAGTTTCATGAACCCGGCCGCTGAGACATTGTTGGCGACCAGCATTCAACGCGGGGTGGGTCGTGACGTAGGCGAATTGTTGCCGTTGGGCATCACTTTGCAAGCAGCGTTAATGGCTACGGAGCAGGGCCACACCACGACGCTGCGTGAGGAAACACTGGTGCGTCTGGGTGATGCGAACACGTTGTGCGTTGACTGCACGGTGTCGCCGTTCAGCGTACAACCTCAGAGTGGTTTTATGATCATTGAACTCGACCGAGTCGACCAGTTGACGCGTATCGCGCGAGATACCTGGGTACATGAACGCCAGGATGCCCTGAATCAGATCGTGCGTGCTTTGGCGCATGAGATCAAGAATCCCCTGGGTGGCCTGCGTGGTGCGGCGCAATTGCTGGATCGGGAATTACCACGGCGTGAGCTGCGCGAGTACACGCATATTATTACCCACGAGGCGGACCGCCTCAGCCGATTAGTTGATCGGTTGACCGGCGGCTTTCAGGCCATGGATCGCCAGCCGTTTAACCTGCATTCGGTCCTCGAACATGTGCGCAAACTGATACTGGTCGAGTTACCGGCAGGGGTGGAGTTCAAGCGCGACTATGACCCGAGCATTCCCGATGTCTGCGGGGATCGCGCCCAGATGATCCAGGTGGTGCTCAATATTGTGCGTAACGCGGTACAGGCCATGGAAAGGCGTGGACAGATTAGCCTGCGGACCCGTGTCAGGCGACAGTACACCTTGCGTAACCAACGACATCGGCTAGTCGTAGAGGCCTCAATCACGGATAACGGGCCGGGGATCGATCCGGAGCTGATTGACCGGGTGTTCTTTCCGATGGTGACGGGGCGGGCCGAGGGCACTGGCCTGGGTCTTGCGTTGGCCCAGGAGATTATTCACCGTCATGAGGGCTCGATCGAGTGCACCAGTGAGCCGGGCCGAACCTGCTTTGTGCTAGCCCTGCCGGTAGGGGAAGCGCAATGAGTCCGGTGCCTGTAGTCTGGGTGGTTGATGACGATGCTTCCATACGCTGGGTGCTGGAAAAAGCGCTTACCAGCGCTGGGTTTGCGCCTACTGTTTTCGATAATGCCGACAATGTCCTCGGCCACGCCCTGCGTCGTGCCCCTGATGTTCTTATTACCGATATCCGCATGCCTGGCACCAGTGGCCTCGATCTACTAAAGGCGCTGGGCGATGAGTTGCCCGACCTGCCGGTCATTGTGATGACTGCCCACTCGGATCTCGACAGTGCGGTGTCGGCTTACCGCGGCGGCGCCTTTGAGTACCTGCCCAAACCGTTCGATCTGGAAGAGGCGGTAGCGCTGGTCGGGCGAGCCCTGCAGAAAAAAGCCGGCCAGGAGATGTCCAAGGCGCCAGTTGCACGGAGCGGCGACATGATTGGCGAGGCACCGGCTATGCAGGCGGTGTTTCGCATGATTGGTCGGCTGGCCGGCTCGCAAATGAACGTGTTGATCTCTGGTGAGTCCGGCACTGGCAAGGAACTGGTCGCGCGTGCGATTTATCGCAACAGTCCGCGAGCAGAGCGTTCTTTTGTTGCTATCAACACCGCGGCAATTCCCGCTGATCTTCTGGAGTCAGAACTTTTTGGTCACGAGAACGGTTCGTTTACCGGTGCCGAGCGCCAGCGCCAGGGGCATTTTGAGCAAGCCGCGGGCGGAACGCTGTTTTTGGACGAAATCGGTGACATGCCGCTGGATCTGCAGACTCGGCTGTTGCGGGTACTTTCAGATGGCACCTTTTTTAGGGTGGGTGGCCACGAGGAGATCGCAGCGGACGTGCGCGTGATCGCCGCGACCAATCAGGAGCTCGAAGGGCGAGTTCGCGAAGGCCGGTTTCGAGAAGACCTATACCACCGGCTTAACGTGATCGGCATTCACTTGCCGGCGCTTCGTGAACGGCGCGAGGATATTCCCGCTCTGGTCCGGGTTTTTTTGGACCAGGCTGCGCATGAGTTACAGGTTGACTCGAAGCAATTGGATGAGGCGGTGATGACGGTACTCTGCGAGGCTCGCTGGTCGGGTAATGTCCGTGAACTGGAAAACTTGTGCCGACTCCTCACCGTTGTCGCGCCCGGGCGAACCGTTACGCTGACAGATCTGCCGTCCGGTTTTAACGCCGCGGTCAGCCTCGGTGAACCGGCCCAGACCTGGCAGCAACTGCTGGGCCGGGTCGTGGCAGATCGTCTGTCCGAGGGACACCAAGACATTCTTTCACAGGTTGGGCCGGACTTCGAACGTGTGCTGCTGCGTACCGCGCTCACTTTTACCCGTGGCCGCAAACAGGAAGCCGCCCGCTGGCTCGGTTGGGGACGCAATACCCTGACCCGCAAGTTGAAAGAACTGGGGATGGACTGATCAGGGGCAGGTTCAGATGCCCATATTGCTAAGAGCCATCATGATGTGATTGAGCACCCCTGTGGCGCGTGGGTGTTCAACTTCCAGTTGGCGGATCGATTCCTGGACATTGTTGACCAGGGTATCGTGACTTTCGTCGCCGGAGACTTCCAGGCGTGTCTCAAGATTTGCCACCAGCGTGTTCAGGCGGTCACGGGCGCTGTGGTCGGCTGCAGGCAACTGCCTGATTTCATCACGCAGTTGATCGATCAGCTGATGCAGGGTCTTTTCGGGCATAAGGTTATGAAGATCGCATTTAGGGACAGACGTCGCGACATTATACTTTCGTCATCAATCCAAACCACAGCCCAGATCAGGAGATACCAATGACAACACTCCAGGGGAAAACGGCCCTTGTGACGGGGGCCAGTGCTGGCATTGGCCTCGCAACCGTTCGCATGCTGAGTCGTGCTGGAGCGCGAGTAATCTGTTGCGCCCGCCGTCTTGAGCGCTTGCAGATAGCGCTTGATGAATTGCCTGGATCTGCCCTGGCCGTAGAGCTGGATGTGGCCGATGCCGTATCTGCCGCTAGCCTGCCTGAGCGGCTGCCAGAAGACTGGCAAGTGGTCGATATTCTGGTGAATAACGCCGGCAGCGATATCGGTGGGCGGCGGCCTTTCCATGAAGGCGACATCAACCAGTGGGCCGGAACGATACAGACCAATGTGACTGGCCTCATGCAGGTGACCGCGGCCATGCTGCCGGGCATGCTCGCTCGGGAGCAGGGGCACGTCGTCAACATCGGTTCGACCCAAGGTTTGGCTCCGGTTGCTGGCTGCAGCGCTTACGCCGCGAGCAAATTTGCAGTACACGGTTTCAGCGAAACGCTGAGACAAGAATATGCGGGAACTGGTATCCGTGTCTCAGAAGTGCTGCCGGGCATGGTGAAAACCAATTTTGCCGCAACGCGCTTTTTCAGTGCCGAGCGTGGTGAAGAGTTCTATGACAACTATGGGCAATGCCTCGAGGCTGAAGACATCGCACGTTCGATACTGTTTGTGCTGGAACAACCAGCCCATGCGGTGATTGCACAGATCGTTGTGGTTCCGGATAACGGGACTTAGCCCAATGTCTTTGACAATGCTCCCGAGAATCTCCCGCCGGTCGTTTCTCGGTGTCGGGGTCGCCGCCGCTGCAGCTGCTGGCGCGTTCAGTTGGATTTATAAAGCCCGGAACAGTTGGGGTGAAGCGGTCGGCCTGGTTGCCGATCCCCAAGGCATTATCGATTTGCCGCCGGACTTTTCCTACCAGGTGTTACAGCGGGTCGGTGACGCCATGAGTGACGGCTTTAATGCGCCATCTGCGCCGGATGGCATGGCCTGCTTCCCCGGAGAAGAAGACACCTGGGTCATCATGCGCAACCACGAGATTCACGAAGGCATCCCGGTGGATACCCGGCTTGCCGCCGCGCCTAATCGGGGTGGCGGGGTCAGCCGGCTGGTGATCGACCGCGCGAGCGGCGCGCTGCGCTCGAGCAATATTGTGCTCACAGGTACTTCGCGTAACTGCTCCGGCGGGCCGACACCTTATGGTTGGTTGAGTTGCGAGGAAGTGGGACACGGTTATGTTTTTCTCTGTGATCCAGGAGCATCTTCCGTGCAGGCCCCACGTCGGTTACCGGCGCTGGGGCGTTTTCCCCACGAGGCGGCTGCCTTTGACCCAGCATCGGGCATAACTTACCTCAGCGAGGATGCCTCCCAAAGCGCAATCTACCGCCACGTACCGGATAGCCCTGGGCAGCCTTTTGTGGGCGGGCATTTGCAGGCGCTTAAAGTTCAGGGACAGAATCGGTTCGACCTGTCTGAAGGCCCAAAGATCGGCGACCAGCTTGCAGTTGAGTGGGTGAATATCGCTGATCCAACAGCAGTTGCTACGTCGACGCGTACACAGGCACACCAACGCGGTGGCGCTATTTTTTCGCGGGGAGAGGGTGCCTGGCTGGATAGATCCAGCGTGTATCTGTGTTCCACTGACGGCGGTCCAAAAGGTCGTGGGCAATTGTATCGGCTTGACATCGCCAACCCAGCGCAAACCGATACCCTGACGCTGATTGCCCAGGCGCAAGGCGATGGGGACTTTGATCACCCTGACAATGTTACGGTATCGCCCTGGGGCGATATATTCCTGGCCGAGGACGGCGATGCACCCAATGGGGTGCGGGTACTCAAACCCGATGGTCGCCTGCTTTACTTCGCGCGCAACGTCATGAATGACGGCGACAGTGAGATCACTGGGATCTGTTTCTCGCCTGACGGCAAATGGATGTTCCTGAATATCCAGTGGGAGGATTTGACGCTTGCGATCACCGGGCCTTTTATGGCTTGATCTTGAGCGCTGGGTACAAAGCCTTGGGCAGTGTCGCAGGCACAGTGCAAATGAGTTTTATACTGATACTGTGCGGGTGGCAAGTCTCAAGAAGAACAATTCGGGGCGCTCTGGTGCATTGCCCACACGCTTTTTCAAATAGATAGTGCTACCACTCAAGTTGGATACAAGCGGCCAGCGCTGCGCAGACTATAAACGGAAATTAAAAGAGAATATCGCATGAAAAGTCACTCACAGGTTTGCGTGATCGGCGGCGGCGTCGTAGGTTGCTCCGTTTTGTACCACCTCACCAAGCTCGGTTGGTCAGACGTGATGCTGATAGAGCGATCTGAACTGACATCCGGATCTACCTGGCACGCGGCAGGCGGCTTTCATACGCTGAATGGCGACACTAATATGGCGGCGTTGCAGGGCTACACCATCAAGCTTTACAAGGAATTGGAAGAGCTGACTGGCATGTCCTGCGGGCTGCATCATGTCGGTGGGGTCACACTGGCTGACACCCCCGAGCGTATGGATATGCTCAAGGCGGAGCGCGCCAAGCACCGTTACATGGGGCTAGATACCCAGATTCTGTCGCCCGCGGAAATCAACGAGGTTGCACCGGCGACGAACACCGCCGGTTTGCTCGGCGGGCTTTACGATCCCCTGGATGGCCATCTTGATCCATCGGGCACCACGCATGCGTACGCCCGGGCAGCTCGCATGAATGGGGCTGAGATTCAGCTGCATACCAAAGTGATTGCAACAACCCCGCGGGCCGACGGCAGTTGGGAGGTCGTTACCGATCAGGGCACGGTCATAGCCGAGCATGTGGTGAACGCGGCGGGCCTGTGGGCACGTGAGGTGGGCGCTATGGCGGGCGTCTATTTGCCGCTGCACCCCATGGAGCATCAGTATATTGTCACCGACGATATCGCCATGATTTACGAGCGCGATACCGAGCATCCACATGTGATGGACCCGGGTGGCGAGAGTTACCTGCGCCAGGAGGGCAGAGGCCTTTGTATAGGTTTTTATGAGCAAGCGTGCCAACCCTGGGCTGTTGACGGTACCCCCTGGGACTTTGGCCATGAACTGCTGCCCGACAACCTGGACAAAATTACCGACTCGATAGAGTTTGCCTATCGGCGTTTTCCGGCTTTGGAGAACGCCGGGGTCAAGACCGTTATCCATGGCCCATTTACTTTTGCGCCCGACGGCAATCCCTTGGTAGGGCCGGTGCCAGGTCTTCGCAATTACTGGTCCGCCTGCGGCGTGATGGCGGGTTTCAGTCAGGGCGGTGGCGTTGGCCTGACTTTGGCCCAGTGGATGATCGAAGGCGAGCCCGAGCGCGATGTTTTTGCGCTGGACGTGGCCCGCTTTGGTTCCTGGACAACGCCCGGCTACACCCTGCCCAAGGTCATTGAAAACTATCAGACGAGATTCTCGGTGACGTATCCGAACGAAGAGTTACCGGCGGCCCGTCCTTTTCGCACCACACCTATGTACGATATTCAGGATCAACTCGGCGCTGTTTTTGGCCAGCAGTTCGGGCTTGAAGTGGTGAATTTTTTTGCACACGGCGATGAATCGCGCTACGAGACCCCGTCGTTTCGCCGATCAAATGCATTTGCAGCGGCTGCCCGTGAGGTCAAAGCCGTTCGTGAGAGCGTGGGTATCAACGAGGTGCAAAATTTTGGCAAGTTTGCGGTGACCGGAGCTGGTGCGCGCGAATGGCTGGACTGGATCATGGCAGGTCGTATACCTGAGGAGGGGCGCATGAGTTTGACCCCGATGCTCTCGCCCAAGGGGCGTCTGATCGGGGATTTCACCGTGTCCTGTCTTGCAGAAGATGAATTCCAATTAACATCTTCTTACGGTTACCAGGCCGTCCATGAGCGATGGTTGCGACAGAACTTGTCTGACGGGGTAGGCCTGCAAAATATCTCGGATAAACGCACGGGTTTTCAGATCGCAGGCCCTTTGGCGCGCCACGTACTAAATGGTGTTACCGGCGCTGATGTGTCCGCCGAAGCTTTTCGGTTTTTTGACGTCAAGCGCATGGTTGTCGGCATGTGCGACTGTATTGTGCAGCGGGTCAGTTATACCGGCGACCTGGGGTTTGAGATCTATACCGATGCCATGAGCCAAAGGGCGCTCTGGCATGCCTTGTGGGCGCAGGGAAAGCCGCACGGTATGCGACCCTTTGGCATGCGAGCCATGATGAGTCTTCGGCTGGATAAATTTTTCGGCAGTTGGTTGAACGAATACTCGCCCGACTACACGGCTGGTGAAACCGGGATGGATCGCTTTATCGTTTTTGGCAAGAAAAGCAATTTCATTGGACGCCAAGCCGCAGAGACGGAAAGAGCCAAGGGCGCAAGACGCAAACCGGTCGTGTTCGAGGTTGATGCGCTGGATGCAGATGTGATCGCCTACGAGCCGGTCTGGATAAACGGCGCAGTACGAGGGTTTTGTACTTCCGGGGGCTACTCCCACTACGCGCAAAAATCTATCGCTATGGCGTTAGTTGATGCCGAGCACGTGAATGAAAACCTTGAAGCAGAAATTGAGATACTGGGAGATATGCGATCCGCCCGAAGGATTACGGTTCCACTGTTTGATCCCGATGGACACCGGATGCGCGGATGAAGATTATTCTTTTTACCGATACCCATTTTATTCCAGCCGGAAAAACCCTGTATGGCCGGGACCCGGCAGCCGCTCTTGAGCGCTGTATCGCCGACATCAACCATCATCACGCGGATGCCGCGCGTTGTGTCATTACGGGAGATTTGACCCACTGGGGAGAGCCTGAGGCCTTTGATAATCTCAAGCAGCACCTAAGCGTACTCAAGCCGCCGTTACGCTTGCTGGTGGGTAACCATGATTCGCGTGAAGAGTTCAGAAAATGGTTTCCAGACCAGGCGTGCGATGAAAACGGTTTCGTCCAGTCAGTCGAAGACCTGCCCGTTGGTCGCTTTATCTACCTTGACACTCACGAGCCAGGCCACCATGAAGGCTGGTACTGTGAGCAGCGCATGCGGTGGCTGGATGCACAACTTAGAGGTGCGCCGGCGAAAGATATCTATTTATTTATGCATCATCCGCCATTTGATATTGGTATCCCAGGCCTGGATCGGATATCACTGGTTCACAAAGCGGCCTTCACTGAACTGGTTGCCCCATATAAACAGCAGATTCGCCACCTGTTTCTCGGCCAC
Source organism: Arenicellales bacterium (assembly GCA_050256425.1). Lineage (GTDB taxonomy): Bacteria > Pseudomonadota > Gammaproteobacteria > Arenicellales > UBA868 > UBA868. The sequence continues at coordinate 9,947 of JBBWVW010000014.1, forward strand.
ATTCACCGCCCATTGGCCGGTAACTGGCGGGGCATACCGGTATCCAGTCTGCGTGCCATGAATCACCAGATGCAGTTGGATTTTGCTGATCACGCGACTCTACAGGGAAATTTCGAGCCACCGGCATACTGCGTCGTTTTATTTCAGGATGATTCGCTCATCATCCACACGCACGATTTCATGGATGAGAGCCCAAAATTTGACACGACCCGCTCACCTGTCCAAGACTGGGCGATCATGAAACCAGCTTCTTGAGGTACGCACGATGACTGGGGGGCCTGAGCGTTCTGACTTTGCACAGGACACGGATTTTGGCGACGCCCTTTTGGCCTGGATCGTTAAGTGCGGGGCCAACTGGTGTTATGACGAGGAAATTACCCAGTTGGAGCATGCAGTACAAGGTGCGGTGCTCACTCGCTCGGCAAACGGTGATAGCGCTGATATCACCGCGGCACTTTTGCACGATGTCGGCCACTTTCTGATGCAGAGTCAGACTAAAGATGATCGTTATCGCGACCGTGATCTCAAACACGAGATTGTCGGCGCCAACTGGCTGGCTCGCTCTTTTTGCCCACAAGTGACAGAGCCCGTGCGCCTGCATGTGTCTGCCAAGCGCTATCTGTGTGCGGTCGATCCGGGTTACTGGGCAGGTCTTTCAAACGGGTCAAAAACCAGCCTGGTAAAGCAAGGCGGACCAATGAGCGAGGCTAAGGCCAAAGAGTTTTCAGCACTGCCAGGGTGCAATGCCGCCGTGCGCCTGCGCCGGATTGATGATCAGGCCAAGGTGGCGGGTCTTGCGATACCACCCATCGAGGATTTCGCGGGCCACCTGGTCAAGACACTCAAGACTTGACACGCGATCTTCTTTCACCAGAAAAATCACGACGCCGAGGCAGACGAATACAGGCCAAAGCCTTTGCCAGCCACCGGTTGTCTCCCCAATGCTTTGGTTTCGTCGGATGGTCACGAACGGACCTTGGCTGTCATTGGGAAAGGGTTAAACCAGGTTCATCAACCCCCTGGGGTCTATCAACGCGCAAAGGGTTGGCAGAGGATTGATCGAATTTGCCTAAAAACTTCGTACGAATAGGTGACCGGTAAAAGAGAAATCGAACCTCGTATTACTGAGCTTCTGATCTACAATCGTGTTAGAGGTTTTCACGGAGAGCTTTAGATGTCGGAATCTGGTCCTCGTCGTAAGCTGGTGGCCATCCTCGCGGCTGATGTGGTGAATTTCAGCCGTATGATGGGGGAGAATGAAGATAGAACTGTCAGAAACTTAAAAGCGTGTCGTGCGATAACCGATATCGCGATCAAGAACAACCATGGCCGTATATTTGGCAGCGCAGGGGATTCTGTCATTGCTGAGTTTGCCAGCCCGGTCGATGCGGTCATTGCCGCGACTGAGTTTCAAAGGGATCTCAAGAGTCGCAACGACAGCGTTGCTGAAGAAGATCAAATGCTGTTTCGTACAGGGCTTAACCTTGGGGACGTTATCGTAGAGGGGGAGAATCTCTATGGTGATGGAGTAAACGTTGCAGCCCGCCTGGAGGCTTCGGCAGAGCCGGGCGGCGTCACCCTCTCCGGTAAATTTCACGATGAAGTTTGTCGTAAGCTCGATATGACTTTCATTGATACCGGCGAGCAATCAATGAAAAATATCGCCGTGCCGGTACCGACTTTCAAGGTTGAGCTGGCATCAGTCCCTCAAAACCAACGGCTGGTGGACTCGACGCCGATGAGCGAGTCCCAAGCTCCAGTGACAGACCCTGTTCCAGGCGCAACGACCGGAAAGCTTCCAGCAATAGCGGTACTGCCATTCGCTAACCTCAGCGCAGATCCTGAGCAGGAGTATTTCGTCGACGGCATTACCGAAGATATTATTTCTGTTATCTCTCGCTACCACTGGCTCTCGGTTATCTCCAGAAATACAACCTTTGTGTACAAAGGGGAAGCGGTCGATATTCGCCGCGTCGGGGCTGAGCTACAGGTTGACTATGTTCTCGAGGGAAGCGTTCGCAAGGCGGGCGCTAGAGTTCGTATCACCACTCAGCTCGCCGACGTCCAAGATGGATCCAATCTTTGGAGTGAACGTTATGATCGGGAATTAGACGATATTTTTGCGTTGCAGGATGAAATAACCGAAACAATCGCGGCAACTATCGAGCCAGAACTGGCGCGCTCAGAACGCCAGCGAGCTCATCGTAAGGGATCCGCCGATCTTGGCGCTTGGGATCTGTTTCAGCGGGCGCAGTGGCATATGTATCAGTTCTCCAAAGAGAATGTTGAGTCTGCGATTGCACTGTACCAACAGGCAATCGAGGTCGACGTCGAGTTCGCTTTAGCTCACGCGGGAATTGCTGTGGGGTACCTGGTCTTGGTTGGGGCTAACTTCAGTGAAAAGCCCGAGCAGGATATTGTCTTAGCGCTGGAACATGCCCGCAAATCTGTCGTTATCGAAGACCAGGATCCTTTTTGCCATTATGCACTTGGACGTGCAGAGGCGTTCTCTTTTCACCATGATAAAGCGGAGTTGGAACTAAAGCGGGCGATCGCATTAAACCCAAGCTACGCGCATGCCTACCATGGCCTGGCGCATCTATACATGATGACGCCAGGTGGAGATGCTGAAGTTTCCCTGGGGTTAATGGACGAGGCGATTCGCCTCAGCCCAAGGGATCCTCTGCTTTGGGTTTTTGAGCACATGAAGGGTGTCACGCTGCTTAACCTTAACCGCAATGACGAAGCACTCGAGTGGATGGAAAAAGCGGCTGCTTACCCAAACGCCGGTTTCTGGGCATTTTCGGGTCTGGCGGCTGCCCAGTCTGCGCTCAACAATTCGGATGATGCCGCGAAAGCTTTGGCCCGGGCTCTGGAAATTAACCCTAGCCTTAGCCAGCGTTTTCTCGAGGATACCTATCCAGGGGCGCTTATGCGATACAAGGAGTGCCTCAAGATGGCGGGCCTGGTTGAATAACAGGAGAGCTTTGCTCTTTGCTTTTAAAAAAAATGGCGGAATCACACACTTTGCTTATGATGGTCCAACCGCGCACCCAGGAGTACAAATAGGGCCGTGAGTTTGAGGCCCCTGATGTCGCTTTGGGGTAAAAGCCCCCGCCCACGCAAGGGTAGATTGGCCTGATATTTTCATCTGATGTTTCGTCTGACAGCACGCTTTGACCGCGATATGGTCAAAGCTGTGACTGGTTACCCCGAGGAGGTTGTGTCAGGGCTCGCCGAACCCGTACCGGCCGCGATCGATCAAAGCGTAGCAGTAGCGCCGGTCTTTCTGGCCATGTCCGCAGAAGCCTGCCGTTTTTCGAGGTACTCGAAGAAGAACAGATCGTGCGCCTCGAAACGCAGGTCGACTGGATCATGCAGGATGTGGGGATTGCCTTTCGAGATGATCCTGAAGCCCTGCAACTGTGGCAGCAGCACGGCGCCCGGATCGAGGGCGATATCGTGCGCGCCCCGGCGGATTGGGTTCGCGATCTTTGCGGTCAAGCGCCGAGCCAATTCACCCAGCTTGCGCGTAACCCAGCGCACTCAGTCACGATCGGTGGCACGAACCAGGTTTTTGCTCCAATCTATGGAGCACCTTTTGTACGTGACCTTGAAAGGGGTCGGCGCTACGGCGATATCGCGTCCTTTCAAAACCTGGTGAAGCTGACTTACCTGTTGCCTTCTTTGCATCACGGCGGATTTGTCACTTGCGAACCCTGCGATGTCCCAGTCAGTAAGCGCCACCTCGACATGCTGCTGGCGCACATGACACTGTCGGACAAGCCACATCTGGGTGCTATTACCGAGATGAGCCGAGCGCAGGACAGCGTTGATATGGCCGAGATCGTGTTTGGCCGTGAGACTATGGAGGATCACTGCGTCATCATGGGTAACGTCAATACCAATTCACCTTTGCTGGTGGATAAAGTGGTCACGGAAGCGATCCGCGTTTACTGTGGGCGCGGCCAGGGTATTGTGGTGGTGCCTTTTATCCTCTCTGGCGCAATGGGCCCGGTGTCAACCGCAGCCAGTGTGGCCCAGGCTATGGCCGAGGCAATGATGGTCTGTGCTTACGCACAATTGGTACGTCCCGGCGCGCCTTTCGTGCTGGGCAACTTTTTGTCTTCGATGTCACTAAAGTCAGGTGCTCCGACTTTTGGGATGCCCGAGCCGGTGATGTCCAATTACGTCATCGGACAGTTGGCGCGACGGGTAGGATTGCCGCTTCGTTGCGGTGGCTCATTGACGGCCTCCAAGATCGAGGATGCCCAGGCGGCCTATGAATCCACCGATTCAATGCATTCAACCATGCTCGCTGGCGCCCACTTTGTGCTGCATGCAGCAGGCTGGCTGGAAGGCGGTCTATGTACCGGGTTCGAAAAACTGGTGATGGATGCCGATCGGTTGGGGTGTTACCAGAAACTGCTGGATCAGGGCCTGGATACCTCGGATGAGGCCATGGCGCGCGATGCCTACCAAGAAGTGGGTCCAGGCGGGCATTTTCTCGGTTCGGGCCATACCCTGCGCCACTACCAGAGCGCTTTTTATGAGCCCCGTCTCAGCGACAGCGAGAACGTCGAGAGTTGGGAAGAAGCCGGTGCGCCTGATATGCGGACCCGCGCCCACACCCACTGGACCCAGTTGCTAAACGAATATGAACCGCCGCCTATCGATGCGGGCATGAAAGAGGCTCTGGAAGATTTTGTCGCGAAGCGCAAGGAAGAATTGCCGGATGCCTGGTATTAGGTACATGGCGAAAAACAAGCGTTAAGCCGCTTATCTTTTTAATCATTTATCGCGCCAGGCGAAGTGGCCAAAATCACATGAATAAGCCCGTCAATCTCGAATCCAAATTCCAGCTGTTTTCTGACTATTGGGCGCCAAGAGTCATAGCCCAGATGAACGACTACCAATTTAAGATCGTTAAAATCAAGGGCGAGTTCGTATGGCATGAGCACAAAGATACCGATGAGACGTTTTTTGTGATCGAAGGTTCAATGAGTATAGAGTTTAAAGACAGAGTCGTTGAACTCAATGCAGGAGAGATGATCGTGGTGAAGCGCGGTGAACAGCACAAGCCGTTTGCCGCACAAGAGTGCCAAGTCATGATTATCGAGCCCGACAATATCGTAAATACCGGCGAGTCTGGCGGCCATTTAATGGCAAAAAATGATGTCTGGATTTAGAGCCGGAGTTCTCTGATCGCTTCGTTACATCCTTCCTTTTGTCGAAACATTGGAGAGTCAAATTGGAACTCACTTTTATTTACTTTGATTTCCCTTTTTGGAGAGCAAAGGTGGGGAAAATCGCGCTTTTCATGGGCGGCATAGATTTTGAAAATAGAATTGTCGAGGGTGAGGAATTTCAACGGGTTAAGGAAAATGGCAAGTTGGATAACGGCACTACGATTCCCTTTCATCAACTTCCGTGCTTAGTAGTCGATGGAGTCTCCATTGCACAAACAGCAGGGATTGCCCGGTTTTGCGGCAAGTTATCGGGGATGTATCCCAAAAACGATGATGTACTCGCCGCCCGAATTGATCAGTTCTTAGATATGGCCAGCGACATCACTAACTTGATTTTCACTACCGGTCGCGATGAAGATGAGGAGACCAAGAAGATCAAGCGACAGGAGTTATGCAAAGGAGAATTGGCGAGAAAGCTCGGCGTATTGGATAAGAATATCCGGGATGAGAGTGACTGGGTTTTAGGTTTTGATCTGGGTCTTGCCGATATAGCAATCTGGCGACTCATGGGCTGGTTGTCCTGCGGAATTCTGGATGGCATTCCGACAGACCTCATCAAAGGGTTTCCGAGGATCTCCAGAGTCTGCCTGGCAGTAGACACGCACCCCAAAATACAAGAATGGGTGACACGGACGTATCCCAAAGACTACCTACGAGGTAATTATCTCTAACAGAGGGGGACAATAGGACTGCATTATATTATTCTTGTATGGTAGTGAGGAAAAACACGGATGGATTGGCGAATTACGATACTTCTGATACCGCGTCTTTGGATGGCTTCCGCGGTCGTCCAGTGGGTAGGTGGATGAGTCGAGGTTATTGAGAAACTCGCGTGTACTCTGAATTAACCCCTGATGAAGCAAATACCTTGATCGAAAAGGAAGAGGCTTGCATTATCGATATAAGAGACAGCGGTTCATATTCCGCCGGTCACATATCCAACGCTATTCAATTAGATAATGCATCGGTAGAACCATTTCTCGAAAATACGGACAAAGAAATGGCGCTCATCATTTATTGTTATCATGGTATTTCCAGCAACTCTGCCGCATCTTTTTTCGTGGATCAGGGCTTTTCTCGGGTGCATCACATAGTCGGTGGTTTTGAAGCCTGGCAGCGTGACGAACTTCCAATTCAAACAACTTGAGTTTCTGTTGCTGCTTAAGTGAATACAGCATAGTTGGGGAATTTTGAACGTCCAGAAATTGGGGGGGAATATTACGGGAGAGATGGCTAACAACTACCTCAGCATAGGCTCTGGTATTTCTGGAGGCCACCCCCACTCACCATCGCCAACTCAAACCCGGTCAACATCGCCCTGACCCAAGAAATCAGCATGAGCATAAACATCATTTGCGGTAATGCTGTAACCATGATTCTGGGTAAAGGTAGCAATACCATCACCCAGACCTGAACCATTGGCAGTCGCAGTATTTACGATGGAGATGACTTGTTCCTGTGGGTCTTCATCATCTCGAGCGCAGAAGTTGAAAAATCGCCCTTTTTGCCGAAGGCATAGACTTTGGAAAAAAATTATTGATGGGGAGTAATTTCAACGGGTTAAGAAAAGCTGTCATGCGGACTCTTAGATGGGATTCCGACAGACCTCATCAAAGGGTTTTTGAGGATCTCCAGAGTCTGCCTGGCAGTAGACACGTACTCCAAAATACAAGAATGGATGACACGGGCGTATCCAAAAGACTACGTACGAGGCCATTACCTTTGAAGAACACATAACAGGCCACCATCGTGGATCTTCAATTAACTACAAAGCGGCTGACCTTGCGACCTCTTTTGATGAGCGATGTGGGGCTGGTCATAGAGATGTTCACCGATCATCAGATCATGAAATATGCCGGGGGTCCCATCTCTGAAGAGAAAATCACCGAAGAAATGGCGTTGTACATACGCCGTGGTGGAAAGGGTTGTGTTGGTGTGTGGTGCATCTGTGATCGAGCGAACGGCGAGGCTCTGGGCAGCATTGCATTGTTGCCCCTGCCCATAGACCAGGATGATACAGATTGGGAACAACTGCTTGAAAACCAGTTACCCGACGGCGAGATAGAGATCGGCTATTTTCTCAAACGGGCCGCATGGGGAAAGGGCTTTGCAACAGAGGCGACTGAGCGCCTATTGCGTTTTGCTTTTGAGGACTCTCCCCTTGAAGAAGTCGTGGCTGTTATAGATCCTGAAAATAAGAGTTCAAGGCGAGTTCTCGAGAAGATTGGATTTTTGAGCACAGGAACTTGCCGTGCTTATGGTCAAAAGTTACCAGGATTTTCGATCACCTCAGATGGGTATCGCGTTAAACACCCATCACTCTAAAAGTATATAGTCCCGCTCGATGAGAGATTGATCACTCCACGGGGAACCGTCTGCTCAAAAAGAAAGTGACCTCTGCTGCACTGTGACAATCACCCCTGAACTGATTCTGCGCAGCCAAGGGAGCAAGAATGAACCTCGATCCGTTTCGTGATGCCAGATTCACTCCGTGGTGGTGGGAGTGGGCACCGCGTGAAACTCGAACGAAGAAGAATTTACCCAAGCGGGCAGAAATCGCCATTGTGGGTTCCGGTTTTACCGGCCTAGTCGCCGCACTTCAACTGGCCCGAGCTGGGCGTGATGTAGTTGTTTTGGAGGCGGACACAGTTGGCTATGGCGCTAGCAGCCGCAACGGCGGTCAAGTGGGTAGCGGCAATCAACGTTTTACAGTTGCTCGACTCATCGAGTTGTATGGTAAGGACCAAGCTCAAGCCCTGTTGCGGGAAGGCATATCGGCGCTTTCATACATCAAAGCCATTATTGCTGCCGAAGAGATCCAGTGTCATTACCGAGAGGCTGGTCGATTTCGTGGCGCATCCCGGCCGAAGCATTACGACACTCTCGCACGTGACATGGGCGACCTTCACACGTTTGCCGGTGTCGAGTCATATATGGTGCCCCGGGCTGAACTAGGTTCAGAGATAGGCACCGGCCTGTATTACGGTGGTGCAGTACTTCCCAGGGATGCATCTTTGCATCCTGCTCTTTACCACTGCGGCCTTCTTGACCGGGCGGAGACCGCAGGTGTTCGTGTCTTCTCACATGCTAGGGTAAAAGATGTTCAAGACAGGGGTCAGAAATTGCAGATAACATCGGCCCGTGGCGTGTTATCTGCTGATAAGGTTTTGATTGCAACCAACGGGTACAGTGATCGTTCAATCCCTTATTTCTATCGTCGAGTTATCCCAGTTGCCTCCGCAATTATCGCAACAACGGAACTATCGCCGGATCTTATGACTTATCTTATGCCAAAGAAACGAGTCTTTGGTGACACCCGGCGTGTGCATCATTATTACCGGTCCAGTCCAGACGGATTGCGGATTCTCATGGGGGGGCGACTTGCAGGGCGAGCAGACACGACACGCCCACAGGATTTTTTTCATCTATATCGCCATATGCTTGAGATATTTCCTGAGTTAGCAGGTGTTGGAATTTCCCATGCCTGGTCTGGCTATGTTGGCTTTACACGGGACACGCTTCCACATATAAACAAGCAGGGACGTATTTATAGCGCAATTGGCTATTGCGGTTCAGGGGTAGCCAGGGCGTCATATGCGGGATACAAAGTCGCCCAACAGATGCTTGAGAGTCGGGGAAGTGAAACTGCGTGGGATAAACTTGTTTTCAAGACAATACCATTTCGATCTTTTGCGCACACCGGTGTACAGATCGCTACGCAATGGAAGCGGATTCGCGATGTCCTATAGCCCAACCGTTTCTCCGTCCTCAAAAGCGCGCAACACATTAGCATCCGGGGGAGCAAGGCAGGCAAAGAAGGCCAGAGCCCGAGGCACACCGTTATACAAGTATGACCACGATAGTTACCTATAATCTCTAGTTGGCTCAAGAGTCTATAAATATAGGGGTTTTGTAAACGTGTAATCTGCCTAAAGTGGCTGAAAAGGGTATAAAAAGGGTATAGAATCCTCGCCCATGCAGATCAATAGGGCCACCGTTACCCGCCTCCTAAAGAGGAAACCCGCCTCCAAGGAGATGGTGGATAACCTCTACGCCCAAGTTGGATCCGGCAAGCGTAAGTCAATCCACTTCCACTTCTACTGGACTGAATTTGGGGAGCGCCAGTACCGTAAGATCGGGAGTGCAAACGCAAATACGCCAG
>JBBWVW010000015.1:0-12972 GCA_050256425.1 Arenicellales bacterium
CCTCGATTCGCCGGACGCCGCGAATGTAGCGAAAATAATGTGCAATGACACCGTCGGGATCCAACAGAAGCTCGGCCGCCTCTTCATCCGTTTGTGTTACCAGGATATTGCGGCAAACCCGCCAAACATGTCGGTCGGCTACCTTTCCCGCCTGCTCTCTTGCCAGAGCGTAATCTCGCCATTGGGCTACCACGTTTTCGATCGGCACGAAGTTGGCCGAGATAGGAATCATGTCGCGCTCGGCGATCGTCTCGGCGGTACGCCCTCCCGGCCCAACCATGGCCATTGCTATCGGTGGATGTGGCTGCTGCAATGGGCGTGCGAACTGGCCGACACCGTGATTCAACCACACTCGACGCTCCAGAGCGCGCCCGAAGTACTCACCATCCCAATGCAGCGGTGCATCCTCTTGCCATAATTTCAGGATCAGATCGAGCGATTCCAGGGCAATTCGATAACGCTCGGGCATTTCTCGATTGCCGAAAAGTTCCACATCGCTCATCAGGCCGCCAGGGCCAATACCGAACATCACCCGGCCGCCACTTAACTGGTCGAACTGGGCCACCTCTGCAGCGACGATCACCGGGTCATGAAAGGGCAAATTGATCACGCCCGTGCCAAATCGGATTGAAGACGTTTCCTGAATCAACGTCGCCAGGAACATGAGTGGCGAAGGAATTTGTTCAGCCCTGGTTGAGAAGTGCTCTCCGATCCAGACCTCACAGAGCCCCAGTCGTTCCGCAAGGAGTACTGTCTCCCGGTCTTCCTGAAGAGCGATTGCCCAAGGTTTCTCACTGCGGTGTACAGGCTGGAGAAAAAGGCCCAGATTCATGCCCCGCTGACTCATCCCCACTCAAGCTCCGAAATGCGCACAGGCGAGCGCCTAAACCCCTGCGAAGCCAGTGCTAGAGGATCTGATTGACGAGTTCTTTGTTGCCAGCCCATAACCGGTCTATATTTTGAATTAAGATATCGATCACGTTGTCTTCGTATTTTCGCGTCTCCCCTGCCGAGTGTGGCGTGATAATGAGATTTTCCATTGACCAGAAAAGTGAATTCATCGGTAGGGGTTCATCATGAAAGTGATCAATTGCCGCACCTGCAATTTCCCCCGTCGTCAAAGCGGATGCAAGCGCCGTTTCATCGACACAACCCCCTCGCGCTACGTTCACCAGTTGGCCACTAGTCTTCATCGCCGAAAAAGCATTCGCATCAATCACCTCGCGGGTCGACCGATTCAGCGGACAACACAATACAACAAAATCCGCGCGTCCCAGGAGAATCTGCAATTGGTCCGGCGCATACACTTCATCCGCAGTGCCTTCGTGTGAAGCGACATCCTGTTTTACACCCAGTACCCGCATTCCGAAGACCTTCGCTAATTTCGCGAGTCGAGAGCCGATCTCGCCAAGCCCAATGATCAACATCGTTTGCCCGCACAGATCGTCTTCTCTTAGCGCCCGGTCGGATATCATTGGCCGCCAATGGCGATTGTGCTGCTGGTCCCTCGCAAGATGCAGTTGACGGGCCAGAGCCAAAACAAGTCCCATGGCATGATGACTCACCGCATCGGCATTCACGCCTCGTGCATTGGCTAGCCGGATAGCCTTCGTGCGTAGTTGATCCAGGGGAAACTGTTCATAGCCCGCACTGATCGCTTGTATGTAGCGAAGATCATGAGCGGTCTCAAGGAGATCGTTTCGCCAGAGTCCGGAGATCACGAGAACGTTGGCCTCGCCTACACGGGAACGTGTTTCCTCCTCTGTCCAGGTCTGGAAATGCCGTACGCCTGTATTTCGCGACAAAAATCGTTCTGCCACTCGATAAGCGGGATGCACAAACTGAATGGTCAATTCCTCTTGCGACGGCAGAAAATTCATCTGAACGTTGTCCTCATTTGGTTCAATACAGCCTGATTCATCTTCCCCTAGATTAATTGACATCGCCAAATTTGGCCAGAATCTAACTAACGGGCCGATCCGCGACTCGGTCTATTGACACAAAGTCTGTTAGGCCGACTACCCCACCTTTGATAGTCAGGAAGATCCTGGAATCTCGGTAAGAGGGTATGTATTACAGTAAGATCAGCAAGTGCATTGGCATTGGCATTGGCGTTAGCACAAGCAAGATATCAAGAATAATGTACCTCCTTAAGTATGCGTAAGATAACCAAGAGAGAATAATTATTGCTTATGTTGGACCCCTATTCTTGTCCCACAAAGGAAACCAAAGTAGCGGGGCTCGAAATAGCTATCTGGTAAACGAATTATCGTTGAGATAGACGCTTAGATCGTCTGCTAACTTTTGCCGTTTGTCCGGTGTCATTTCAACCGAATAAAATCCCAAAATGATCGGATATTTATCTTCACCTTGATAAATCACTGATACCGTAAACATCCAATGTGGTGGAGCATCAAATATCACCGTAACCAGATCGCCACGGGCAGACATGTCTCCTTCGGAGTCGAATGGTGCAAACCTCAAAACCATAAAACGACCACGTATTTTGTCGGTCCCTTGCTCCTCTATCGACTTCCCTTCTACTCCATCCCATGTAAATTTACAGGGGTAACCAATTGCCGGCTCATCAGCCAAACAGTCGTCAATATATTCGCGGATTGTCCTAACGGCTGGCCGATCCAAACCCTGCTTATATGCCGCTTCCTGTTCCGGCGATAGCGTTGTTCCGGCTTGTGCGAAATGACTGACAAGAAGCAGACAAACAAATGTGTAAAGCAGCTTCATACCGCTATCTTAATCCTGTCAGGGAAAAGCAGCCAGGGGGTGTGTGGGGCTGTGAATATCTTTGTTCCGCTTTCATTGCAATTAAATCAACGCATTTGTTGATGTTGTGGGATTACTCATCACAAGCCCTAATGAACCGTTTCACCCGCAGACAATTCCATTATATGGCCTAGCACAGGCTCTATTTCGTTAGCTAAATGGTAATGTATGATCTGAGTCGACCCTAAGCAGCGTAACCATTAATCAACATGTTGCCAACAATTATGCCCTGATTGACCGGATTCGGCCATTGCTCGATAACCATTGTTCACTAAAGGAAAGTACCCATGCGATTAGAAAATAAGACGGCTATCGTGACCGGAGGGGCCTCCGGATTCGGCGCCGGCATTGCCCAGCGCTTCGCGCGCGAGGGCGCTTCGGTGGTACTCGCTGATGTCAACGACCGGGAAGGAGAATTGACTGCAAGCGAGATTAGAGATTCTGGCGGGGATGCGATATACGTTCATGCAGATGTAACATCGCGATCTGATACCAAACAGATGATTGCCCGGGCCGTGGCACATTCCGGCCAACTCGACATCTTGATCAACAATGCCGGCTTTTCGCATTCGAATAAGATGTTTACGCAAGTCACCGAGGAAGAATTTGACCGGGTGTATAACGTTAATGTTAAAGCCGTTTACATCGCTATCCAGGAAGTCATCCCCACTTTCCAGCAGCAAGGTCACGGCTGCATCATTAATACCTCTTCCACGGCTGCGCTTCGGCCACGGCCCGGTCTTGCCGTGTATTGCAGTTCCAAGGGAGCTGTAAGCAACCTTACCAAAGCATTGGCGGTCGAATACGCGAGCGATCAGATCCGCATCAACGCGTTGTGCCCGGTGATAGGGGAGACCGGAATGCTCGAGACCTTTATGGGTGTTCCCGATACACCCGAGAACCGGAAAAAGTTCGAAGCCACGATCCCAATGGGACGCTTTTCAACCCCTTCCGATGTGGCCGCAGCGGCGCTGTTTCTGGCCAGCGACGACGCCGCCTTCATCACCGGCATAACCATGGAGGTGGATGGCGGCCGCTGCGTCTAACGAATGTCGACTCCGATTAGGGGAGCTTGGCAGATGAGCGTGCTGCATCCCCTGTGCGAAACGGCTTCAGCGCGGCGTAGACTGCTGATGTCACCGGCGTAGGCACGCCGTATTCCTGTCCTAACCGCTGAACGGCACCCGACAATCCATCCAACTCGAGCGCCCGACCCCGTTCCAGATCCACCAATAGAGAACTCGTACCCTGCGCCGGATTGGTTTCGAGCAGGCCCATCAACCGTTCCTCTAGGGTTGCATCGAGTGGCACTCCGGCAGCCCGCCCAACCGCCGCGCACTCGCGGACGCACTCAGCAAACAAAGAGCACATGTCGGGGTCAGCCCGTACGATGCCGATCGGCTGTCGGGTCACGGCGGTTACGCCGCTCACGCCTGCAATCCAACAAAATTTTTCCCACAGCATCAGGTTTGCGTTTTTGTTCACGGCAGCAGCAATCCCGGCGTTTTGCATCTCCTCAATCAATTGTTCTGCACGGTAACTCGAACCGTCCTGTGGCACTCCCACTTCAACCAGCGGCTTGCCTGGGATCGAGCCCTTAAAGGTGATCTCGCCCGGTGAATTGATACTGGCCGGAAAATATGCAGCTCCAGCCAGGACCCGCTCTTCGCCAATCACGCTGCCGATTCGCTGCAGGCTCTCGACCCCGTTTTGAAGCGTAACCACCACCGTGTGATCCGCAAGTAGCGGTTCCAGTTGGGCTGCTGCGCTCTCGGTGTCATAGAGCTTGACGCAAAAAAGAACGGCATCCACCTGGCCCAGCACCTGGGGTTGATCCGACACAGTAACGGGCAAGACGGTGAATTCCTCTGCACCGACAACGCGCAGCCCGTGTGTACGCAGCGCCTCTAAATGCTTGCCCCGGGCGACGAACACCACGTCTCCTCCTGCGAGCGCCAGTTTTCCTCCCAGAAAACCACCCACACCACCGGCACCCATGATTGCAATTCGCATGTTTGCTAATTATCTCCGGCCAATCGACCACTGAAACCGGTCTGCAAACAGTGCTCTTGGTCGCAGGAGTAACATCGAGCGCAACCTAATAGGTCGCCCGTCCGCCACTCAGATCAAACACGCCACCGGTTGTAAAGGAATTCTCCTCTGATACAAGCCAGGCGACCATCGCTGCAATCTCTTCAACTTGGACAAACCGCCCGCGCGGGATCTTGGACAGCATATAGTCGATATGTTGCTGACTGATCTGATCAAAGATACGGGTTCGGGCGGCGGCGGGCGTAATGCAATTTATAGAAATGTTTTTGTCCGCAGTTTCTTTGGCTATCGATTTGGTTAGCGCAATCACGCCGGCCTTTGCAGCGCTGTATGCCGCAGCATTGGGATTACCCTCTTTCCCTGCTATCGACGCCACGTTGACGATACGGCCGTAATCCTGTTCTCGCATAAAAGGAACAACAGCCCGGCAGCAGTAATACACGGCGTTAAGATCGACGTCGATCACGCGTTGCCAATCTTCCAGTGCATATTCCCAGGAAGGCCCGGTGGGGCCAGCAATCCCGGCGTTATTGACAAAAATGTCGATTCCGCCCAGTGCGCTGGCGGTCTCAGAAGTCGCTTGGGCGACCGCCTCGGCATCAGTAAGTTCTACCACAACCGCGTGTACGGGCCCTTGTGACTCCAGTTGCGCACACGTTTCTTGCAGCAAAGAGGCGTCCTGATCCCACAAGCTCACCTTTGCTCCCGATGCCAAAAATCGGGTAATGATACTGAGCCCAATCCCCTGTGCGCCACCGGTTACCACCGCACCCCGCCCGGAAAGATCAATTTGGTTCATGTCGGTCAATTCCTCTTTATTATTTCGCCTGGCACCCTTCGATGCATGTCCACTTACGCAAGCAAATCATCACCGTGCCTCGATCAATCATGGCTCGAGCCGGTAGCCTGTCGAAACGGTCGCAACCCGTCGAGATCCAAAGCCACGCCGTGGCCCGGGCTATCGGGTGCAATTGCTTTGCCCTCTTTCAATTGTAATCGCTGCTCGAGAAATCGTTCCAGGCCGAATCCATGTACCTCGAGATAGGATGCATTGGGGACTCCTGCGAGTAGATGAACGTGTACATCGTGAATCCCGTGGGATGTCACCGGCAGACCTCTATCTTGCGCGATTTTGGCCACCCCTATCCACGGCGTAATACCGCCAAGCGTTGCCGCGTCCGGTTCCGGAAAATCGACATGCCCGTAAGTCATGAGGTGCTCAAATTCATGGACGCTGTGCAGGTTCTCGCCGGTGGCAATAGGAATCCTGGTTTCCTGTCCGAGTCTCGCGTGTCCGGCGAGGTCCTCAGGGACAATGGGCTCTTCCAGCCAAAAGAGGCCGAATTTCTCCAGCGCATCCGCTGCAGCAATCGCCTGATCAATGCTCCATCGCATGTTCGCGTCTGCCATCAGCGGGAAGTTGGGGCCAAGAAGTTCTCGCATGGCATGCACCCGCTCGACATCCTCCGACAATCGGGCCCTGCCAACCTTCATCTTGATGGCATGGAACCCCTGGTCCAGAAAACCCTCGGCCTGGGCACAGAGGCCTTGCACCGGAAGATCGAGATCAATGCCGCCGGCATAGGCGGGCACCTCCCCACAACTCCCTCCCAACAATCGCCACAGTGGCAGCGACTCGCGCTGACCGCGCAAGTCCCACAGTGCAATGTCGACTGCAGCCATGGCAAATGAGGCCATACCCCCCCGACCCACAAAATGCAGCCGCCACCACATTTTTTTCCAGAGTGTATCGATAGCGCCCGGATCTGCCCCCTGTAAAAGAGGCACTAGATCCGAGTCGATGATTTTCCAGATCGCACCGGTTCCAATGTTGTTCACGGTATAGGTGTAGCCCAGGCCAATCTGCCCACGTTCGTCTACCAGTCGAACTACAACCAGCCCGAAGTCAAACATCTCCCCGTGGGTCGAATCGGATAGTGGTGTCTCCAGTGGCACGCGATACTGATCGGTATGAATTTCTACTATGGGCATTAAGGCTTCCTTGGGTGTCGGATTCACCCCTGTTTGTTCGAAAGATACTCCAAATCCAAGAGTGAAGGCCATTTGTGCAGCACCCAGTAAAGTGCCACGATGCCTTCACTGGCCAAAATGGCGATGGCAGCGCGGGCCCCGAGCCAATCCGCCAACAAACCGATGTGAAGAAATCCAATGGGCGCCATGCCAACGCAGACAGACAGAAGGCCCATCATCAGGCTGCGAGCCTCCTCCGGCGCTTTCAACAAAATGAGCGTGCTTTGCATTGCCGCAAAGGCCGCAACACCCAAGCCAACCAGCAACAGGCATACTGCAGCGCCCGCGGAAAAGGTCACTTGCGAGAAAATCACTGCAACCACGAGATACAAGCTGATTCCACATATGTACAGCCTGCGGTAGTAACGCACTTGGCCCACGCCTACAATCAGCAACGCCCCCACCAGGGCGCCACAGCCCTCGGCGCTCATCAGCAAACCCACATGAAACGAGTTCAACCCGAGAGTTTCCTTGCCGATCACAGGTATCATGGAAACAAATGGGAAACCCCATAAGTTGAACACTACGGTAACCATCAAGACCCCCGCCAGTAGCGGACGGCTTTTCAGCAGCGACAGGCTTCGTGTAATGGCGGAAAACACTCCATAGTCACTGTGCCGAGGCGAACGGGTTTTGGGGCGAAGCGATACGGTCCAAAGCAGCGCCAACACATAGGCCATCGCAGCAAACCCATACACGCCGGTTAACCCCACCCATTGCAGGAACACTCCCCCAAGAATGGGGCCCAGCATCCGGGTTCCGTTGTTGGTCACGGTGTCCAGGCTCATAGCATGCCCTATCGAGCCCGCATCCACTGCCCCGCCCAGCAATGTTTTTCGAACCGGAAAGTCCAGCACCCAGAACATTCCGCTCACAAACGCGCCCATACCAATGTGCCAAAGTTGAATCTGTTCCGTTCTGCTCAGAAATGCGAGTAATGCTGACACGCAGATCATTGCGATGATTCCAAACATCAGCATGCGCCGATGGCCGACCCGTTCTACGATAGCCGCCGCCAGAATGCCAAAACAGGCGAGCGGGACCATGCGCAAAATCAACATCAATGCCACCTGAGAAGGCGAGCCTGTCAAGTCAAAGACAAACACGCCGACCGCCAGCATCTCGAGCCACCTAACAGTGCTGGATACCGCACCGATGCCCCACAGGCGCAAGAACTCTGGATTTCGAAACAACGCCCACCGGCCAGGGGGGAGTGTTGCTTGTACCGGACGGGCTCTCATAAGATCATGCTAGTACAATGGGGCTATCTTGGGTACGGCGCTTCTGTGAGAGTTTCATATCGTCCCTGAACATCTGGTGCGCACGCCATGATCATGCTACCGTCTTAGCGCCGCCCATAATTCTGACCCACCATGTTAAAGATCGAATATGCCCCAAATTGAAAGACTGCTGCTGGATAACCTGCCAGCGCCCGTCAGCCATTACTGTCATGTGGTTCGTGCTGGTGATCGAGTCTGGGTGTCCGGCATGGTGGGGATCCGCAAAGACGGGTCGATCCCCGAGGATGTCGTGGACCAGTTTCAGGTTGCCATGGATTGGCTAGATCGCGCCCTGCGGGCAGCGGGCGGGCGTCCCGAACATATCGTGAAGGTACAGGTCTTTCTGACCGACATCAACGACCGGGCCAAAATTAACCCGCTGCGTCAGGATTACTTCGGAAAGCACCGCCCTGCATCGACGCTGGTTGAAGTGTCCGCGCTCATCACGCCGCAACTCAAGGTAGAAATTGAAGCCGAAGCGATACTAGGGTAAGTTGGGGCGAGTGCAGCAATTGGAAATCTCCGACAGGAAAGAACGTGATACCTCGTAAGGTCGCTATCATCGGCGCTGTTCATTCGGCTGGCATTTCGGTGCTCCAAGCCCGTTCAGACGTTGAATGCGAAATTATCAGTGACGTCTCAGAAGAAAATCTGTGCCAAGCAGTGCAAAAAGCCCATGGCTTGCTGGTGCGAACTGCTGCTATCACACCACGGGTCATTGCTGCGGCCCAAGAACTTGAAGTGGTCTCCCGGCACGGCGTGGGCTACGATAATGTCGATGTTAAATCGCTCACAGCCAGAGGAATTCCGCTGGCACTGGCTGTAGGCGGCAATGCCGTATCGGTTGCCGAGCAGACAATGCATCTTATTCTGGCGCTTACCAAACAGGGATTTCGCTACGACCGGGCCACGCGGGAAGGCCAATTCGACTTTCGGGAGCAACCGGCAGCCTCCTGCCTTGAAGGAAAGTCTCTTCTGATCATCGGCTTTGGCCGAACCGGCAGTCGGGTTGCCGCGAGGGCGGGGGCTTTCGATATGGATCTTTATGCTATTGATCCGTACATCGACCCAGACATTATCCGCCGAACGGCTGCTACGGTCGTCACTGATCTTCGAGCAATTCTGCCCCAAATGGACGTTGTTACAATCCATTGCCCCAAAACCACCGAAACGCTAGGCCTGATTGGACGAGAAGAACTCAATGCCATGAAGCCATCAGCAATACTCATCAACACAGCGAGAGGCGGCATCATCAACGAGGCAGATCTCTACCAAGCGCTTTCTTCGGGCAACATTGCAGGTGCTGGCATCGATGTGTTCGAGGAAGAACCACCCAAACTGGATCATCCATTGCTCGGGCTGGATAACATCGTACTGAGTCCCCATTGCGCCGGGGTAACACGCGAGTCGCGCGTTCGCGTGGCGCAGATCGCAGCCCAGAATGTGCTGGCCGCATTTGACGGGACACTGGCCGCGGAAATGGTCGTCAACCGTGCGGTACTCCAGTAAGAAGTTGGAAATGATCAAGCTGATGAATCACTTCGATCTATCTCGCTAAGACTCTATCAAGCCGAGTGCATGATGATCGTTGCCCAGAACCTTGTCCGACGTTACGGCAGTACGATCGCCGTAGATGACGTTAGTTTCGAAATTGCTCAAGGTGAGGTCGTCGGCTTGCTCGGCCACAATGGGTCGGGCAAAACCACGATCATGAAGATGTTAACCGGCTTTCTTGAGCCGACTGCTGGGCAGATCACACTAAACGGCTTGGACATTGGTGAGCAAACTCGTTTAGCCCAGGCATGCATTGGATACCTACCTGAGAATTGTCCAATCTGGCCAGATATGCATGTCGCCGATTACCTAGATTATCTGGCCTGCCTGCACGGTCTTGGCCCTTCAGAACGTGACAGTGCGGTCGTTCTCGCAATACAGCGTACGGGCCTAAAAGACCGAGCAACCCAAATGATCCGAACATTGTCCCGAGGGTACCGTCAGCGACTGGGCGTTGCCCAGGCAATCCTCCACGAGCGGCGAATCGTGATCTTGGATGAACCAACCAATGGACTCGATCCCACCCAGATTCTCGAGATGCGCTCACTCATCAAAGATCTGGCCACACAGTCAACCATCCTCATTTCGACTCACATCCTGCAGGAAGTGCAAGCGGTCTGCGAGCGGGTCTTGATCCTGCGTGAAGGGCGGCTCAAACTAGATTCAAGGATCGAAGATCTGGAGCAAAATCAGCGCTTGCTCATCGTTGTTAGTGCCGATGGGAAAAGCGTGTTGGGCGATATCCAGGGGGTCGAAAGAATAACGCAGCGGGCCACAAACGATGGTCTCGTCCACTACGTAGTCGACGTGTCGCGTGATTGTGCATCGGATATTGCGGGGGCGATTCATGCAGCGGGCTTAAAACTGCACCTTCTGCAGCCCGAACGGCGGACCCTGGAGAGTGTTTTTGCCGCTGTCAATGAACCCCGACCGGACCTGTAGGATGTCGCAAATCGCTCGAATCATACGAAAAGAATTTTCCGAGTTTTTCGCCTCGCCGGCGGCGTTGCTATTCCTTGGCGCTTTCCTTGCGGTAATGCTGTTCCTGTTTTTCTGGATGGAAACGTTCTTCGCGAGAAACATCGCCGATGCGCGGCCGTTGTTCAAGTGGTTGCCAGTGCTACTCATCTTTCTGGCAGCAACGCTAACCATGCGAACCTGGTCTGAAGAACGGCGGGCGGGAACGATCGAGAATCTGTTAACCAGTCCAGTCAACCGACTGCATCTGGTACTCGGCAAGTTTCTCTCCGGTCTAATGCTTGTGGCGGTGGCGCTGGCTCTTACGATTCCATTACCAGTCACGGTTTCGCTGTTAGGGCCTATGGATTGGGGCCCGGTCATTGGGGGCTATCTGGCCGCACTATTTTTGGCTGGTGCCTACCTGTCGATTGGCGTTTACATGAGCGCCCAAACGGACAATCCGATCGTCGCCTGGATCTTGACTGCAGTGGTCTGCGCTGCTTTTTACTTGATCGGATCACCAATGATTACCGGTTTATTCGGATATCACATTGGTGGATTCCTAATGCTGCTTGGCACAGGCTCTCGATTTGATTCGGTGACCCGCGGCGTTCTCGACTTACGAGACCTGTATTTTTATGCCTCTATTATCGGCGTTTTCCTGACACTCAACCTGTTCTCACTAGAGAGGATCTGTTGGGCGGGAAATCCCGGGCGTCGTCATCACACCCGCTGGTGGTGCGCGGTCGTGCTCACTGTGGCCAATCTTGTTGCTGCCAACTTCTGGCTTCAGCCAATTAGCTGGGCCCGCGTGGACATCACTAGGGACCAAATGTACTCACTCTCGGAAGCCACGGAACGGTACTTAAGTCAGCTGCAGGAGCCGCTACTGATCCGTGGATATTTCTCGGCCAAGACTCATCCGTTATTGGCCCCACTGGTTCCTAGAATTCACGATCTATTGGAGGAATATGCCGAACTTGGCCAGGGCAAGGTGCGAGTCGAATTTGTTGATCCACACAAAAATCAAGCGTTGGAAGAAGAGGCTGCAAGCAAGTACGGCATTAGGCCGACACCGTTCCAGATAGCGAGCCGGCACCAATACGGGGTCGTAAATTCCTACTTTCACATCGTCGTGTCGTATGCGGATCAGATTGAAACGCTGGATTTCGAAGAACTCACCGAGTTCAAGGCGGGCAGTAGTGAAGGCCTGGAGGTGGCACTCAAAAACCCGGAGTACTCCATTACTAGCAGCATCAAAAAGGTATTGACCAGTTTTCGCGCAGGCGGAAATCCGTTTGATTCGCTCACTGGAAAAGTGACCTTCCGTGGGTATATTTCACCGGCAAATCAACTTCCCGATTCACTATCCACGCTGCGCCACGACCTGGAAACGGTACTGACGGAGCTACAGAACGAATCAGACAGCACATTCATCATATCCATCTCCGACCCGGATGCAGAGGGAGGAGCCCTAGCCCGGCAAATCAGTGAACGTTATGGCTTTCGCCCCCAGCGTGCCGAGCTCTTCGATCAATCGCCATTTTGGTTTTCGATGTTGATGGAGCGAGGAGGGGACGCAATTCAGGTGCCGCTGCCAGAAGACTTGGGTCAAGAAGCAATTCGACGTACGCTGATTGCCAGTCTAAAGCGCTTGGCGCCCGGTTTCCTAAAGACTGTTGCACTGTTTGAGCCGCCCGCAGGCCCGACTTCTGTCGGATACCAATATCTCAGCAATGCTTTGATGGAAAACAACCGAGTGACCAATACTGACCTGAGGAGTGGACGGGTGCCAGAAGACGCTGACCTGCTGGTGGTCGTCGCCCCATCTCGCCTTGACGAAAAACAGGTGTTCGCAATTGATCAGTTCCTGATGCAGGGAGGTACCGTTTTCCTGGCCACCTCTGCTCGGGGCATCCACGTCGCGACCGATTTTGAAGTACGGGCGCATCAATCCGGCCTGCAAGAGTGGCTTGCACATCAGGGTCTCGAGGTTGGTGCTGGCCTGGTCATGGACCCTGTAAATACCATGTTTCCAGTGCCGGTGGAACGGTACGTCGGTACTGTCCCCGTGCAGGAGATTCAGCGCTTACCTTACCCCCTTTTCCCGGATCTGCGGGGCGACCAATTGAGCTCGGACAGCCTGATTACTGCCGGCATGGATCAACTGACTGTCAACTGGATTTCCCCGGTTTCCATTGACAAAGCTCCAAGCAGCACACGTAAGTCGATCGTGCTGCTAAAAAGTTCACCCGACAGCTGGATCTCACCCGATGATTCGGTGATCCCGGACTACAAACAATTCCCGGAT
>JBBWVW010000016.1:0-3329 GCA_050256425.1 Arenicellales bacterium
ACCCATACCGCTTTTTAGACCACCACCCTGGATGACAAATCCAGGAATCACCCGGTGGAAAATCGTCCCATCGTAATGCCCGCTTTTAACGTACTCGATAAAGTTGGCCACCGTAATCGGTGCGTTTTTTGCATCCAACTCCAGTTCGATTACACCTTTTGAGGTGGTCATCTCCACCATAACTTTGTCTCCTTGATGTTGACCTGCCAGCGCAGAGCCGCAGATCAGCGGAAAAACGCCGATAGCCAGCAACGTCACCTTCAGGCGAAGGGTTATTGCAAACCTGCCGAACACGTTCATGACTCGTCCGCCATTTTCAGGATATGCCGCCACTCGACCGGCGTCACTGGCAGGATCGAGAGTCGGTTGCCGCGCTGCACCAGGCGCATGTCGCCAAGTTTCTTCTGCGTCTTGATCGATTGAAGCGTCACTGGGTTTTTGAATTTTTTCTTGAACCGTACATCAACCATAAGCCAACGGGGATTATCCGGGTCGCTGTCGGCATCAAAATATTTCTCGTTCGAATTAAAAGCCGTATGATCAGGATAAGCAGTACAGGCGATCTCCATGATGCCAACCACGGCTGGTTCGACGCAGTTGGAATGATAGAAGAACGCCAGATCACCCTTTTTCATCTGATCGCGCATGAAGTTGCGCGCCTGATAGTTGCGTATACCATCCCAGTGGTCAGTCTTGCGTTTTTGCGAGCGCAAGTGATCAATGGAATACACATCTGGCTCGCTTTTCATTAGCCAGTAGGCCATGGAATTACCCCTTCTCGTCGGCGCGCACCCGCACGATACCCCGGCTGGTGCCGGTCGTTTCATCTATATCGATCACCACGCCACAGACCGAAGCCGGCCCAGCAGCTACCTCGAAGCGTTCCGGCACACGCTCGACAAAGCGTTTTAGTACGCCGGCCGTTTCCATGCCGATCACCGAATTGTAACAGCCTGTCATGCCGACATCGCTGATATGCGCAGTGCCGCCCGGCAAGACCCGCTCATCCGCGGTGGGCACATGGGTGTGAGTGCCAACCACCCCGGATACCCTGCCATCCAGATACCACCCCATAGCCACTTTCTCGCTGGTCGCCTCGGCATGGAAATCCACCAGCACCACCTTGACGTTCGCTGGCTTTTTCTCAAGGATCGCATCTGCGCAATGAAAGGGGCAATCCAGTGTCGGGTGCATAAATACCGTGCCCATAATATTCAGCACGCCGACCTGCACGCCGTTGCTACCGGTGGCAACCACCCAGCCGCTGCCGGGTGTTCCTGAAGGATAGTTGTGAGGACGCAATAAACGCGGCTCGGTCTTGATCAGTTCCAGCGCTTCGCGCTTGTCCCATATATGGTTGCCCGAAGTCAGTACATCAATTTCGCTTTTCTCTAGCAGTTCTTCGAGCACCCCTGCGGTCACCCCGAAACCACCCGCGGCGTTCTCCGCATTGACAACAGTCAGTTGGGCCTCGGCCTCATCTTGTAGTTGCGGTAAAAATCGACGCAGCGCCCTGCGCCCCGCCTTGCCAACCACATCGCCGATAAAGAGTATGTTCATATTTCAGATGCTTCGATCAATTCGCTGCCCCACGCTGAACGGGCCAAAAACCGGTTTCTGTCAAAATGCCGTCCAGCGGTATATCCCAACTATCAACCTCCAATCGTGTGACCCTCTGGAATTCGTGGGCCAACCCGATCAACAATGGGCGGCGCCAGTGGCGACGATGACGACATGCTGCCAGTGACGCATCATAAAATCCCCCGCCCATTCCCAAGCGGTTGCCAGCTTCGTCAAAGGCGACCAACGGCATCAGCAACCAGTCCAGATTCACCGGATCGACTAAAGCCCGGCGATCATGAAAAGGCACTGGGATATCGAAGCGCCCTGCTTGTAGCGGCTCATCCGGAAAGTAGCGGGCAAAGCGCACGCGTGGACGCTGAGTACCGAAAAGTACCGGCAAATATCCTATCCGGCCCCGCGCTATTAGAGACTCGAGCGCCGGCAAGGGATCAATCTCTCCATCACTGGCAAAATAAGCGCCAAAACGCCTGCCTCCATGTATGCCTGGCAACCGAAGCAGTTGGGCGCAGAGTTTCTCTCCAGCCTGCCCTTGCTCAGTTTCAGACAATGCCCGACGCCTGGCACGCATCTGTCGGCGCAGCTGGCGCTTTTCATCTACCGTATTCATCACCATGGTCAGAAAAAGGCACCACCCGCCTGTGCCGCAGGTTCCCGGTGTACCTTGAACCTAAAGGTTCAAGTGGGGACCACTGCGGCGCCTTAAGGCTTTCCCGGATAAAACGGGACATGCACAACGGCGCCTGCAAAATGATCCCCGGTCTGTGATACAGGTTCTAAGGGATTGGCGAGAACTTGCGAACACCGCAGGCGGTGCCGTGCGTATTTTACCGGATTGCGAAAGAAAAGCGTGTACAAACTGCTACGCAACTCACAACCGGAGGGTTTCGCCAGGGTCCGTCGCTGCGCTCACTTTCTCCCTCAACTCACGCAAGCGCTGTAGCGCATCATCGCCTTCACCACCATCGCGGCGCAAACGCAGCAACTCGTTACTGAGATTCAAGGCAGCCAGTACCACGGTGTGCTCAAGGCCGATCACTTTGCTCTGAGCCTGCACGATCTGCAGTTGCCCGTTGAGATAGTCAGCCGCTGCCTCCAGATCTTCACGTTCACCCGGCGGGCACGCGATCGTGAATTCACGATCAAGAATCCGGACCTTGACGCTTTCCTTAGACACGCTGCTATGTTACCGCTGCGCCGACAGAATCACGAACAGTGACGCCAGTCAAGATGGGTCTGCGCCTCGCAGCCGATCAACCACAAGATCGATCCGGCGCTTTGCCTCGCGATTTCTACTGACCAACTCTTCTTTTTCGCGGGTCACTTGCTCCTCGGCTGCTCGCAGTTCTTCATTTTGGGAGCGCAAATCCCCACAAGTCTCAATCAAGTGCTCCACCTGCCGGGCCAACCCCTCAATCTCGTCGCGCAAAGGTGGCGTTTGCTTATCATTCATCTTGGCCTGGTCCTCCTCAGGGTATTTGGCAGGGCCTGTATTTATCGTGATCTGCCCCGCACAAGCAGAATCATAGAGTTCCCGGCTAATCGGGTCAACGGCGAGGTGTTTAGCGTAGTCTTGATATAATTGCCGATTACCCCCTAGCCTTTTTCGACCTACCATGACTTCTCCTCCGGAACTGAAGCTGGACGGAGCCTTCTACCAGCACTTTCAGACCCTGCTCGAAAACCAGATTCCAGGATGCTCGCCGGCTGAAGTGCACGGAATTCTGACCGGATTAACCTGTTCTGGC
>JBBWVW010000017.1:0-14413 GCA_050256425.1 Arenicellales bacterium
GTCAGGACGAGCGATTGAGCCGCGCATCTGCGACACGGACATCGGTCGGCATATGGAAGTGGCTAAACTGGTCGGGGTGCGTGGAACACCCACGATCGTGCTGCAAGATGGCAAAACCATTCCTGGATATGTTCCCGCTGGTGAGCTGATCGGACTGGCGAACGCCGCGGCTGCTGCCATCAACTGATTTGGCACAGTGGCTGGGCGACTGACCGTAGCCGCGCTCACCGTCGCGGGACTCGTTGCCGGCACCGCCAGTGCGATGGCATCAACCACGGCACTGGGCAGTTCGCTTACGCCCGTGCCAAGCCAGTATGTAACACCGCCCGAACTACGCCTTAAGGATCTTGATGGCCGCCAGCGTGCGCTGTCGGATTTTCTGGGGAGCGTACTGGTGGTGAACTTCTGGGCGTCCTGGTGCACCCCATGCGTGAAGGAATTGCCGTCGATGCAGGTGGTCCGCAACCGCCTCGCGGCAGAGCCTTTTGAGTTCATCGCGGTCAACGTGGGTGAGGACGCGGGACAGGTCGCGGCTTTTCTCCAGCGTTTTGATCCTCCGCTCGATTTCCCGGTACTGCTTGATGAGAACATGATCGTGACGAAGCAATGGAAAGTCCGGGCTTTGCCGACCAGTTATATCGTCGATCGGGCTGGCCGGACACGCTATATCGCTACCGGCGCCAGGAATTTTGGCGCACCCGAGGTATTTAGCGCGATCAGGGCTCTGATAGCAGAGAATCCCACGACCGAACAGGATGATTGAGGTCGCGCTGACCATCACGGCGGGCCGGCATTTTTCCCTGCCCGCAGGCGTCTGGTGTACCGGACGCTTAGCGGCTTTTGTGCTGATATGAAATCACTTCGTTATCTTGTACCGCTTGCGGTTTTCCTCGTGATCAGCGCGTTTCTGGCAGTAGGCCTTACGCTCGACCCCCGTGAGGTACCCTCACCGCTGATCGGCAAATCGGCGCCGGCCTTCGAGTTGCCACGTTTGCTGGCCATGGATGATTCGGTGGGTAGCGCAGATCTGCGCGGCGAGGTCTGGCTGCTGAACGTATGGGCATCCTGGTGCGTGGCTTGTCGCTCTGAGCACCCCCTGCTCAATGAGCTAGCTGCGCAGGAACTGGTTACCCTGGTTGGCCTGAACTATAAGGATGCCCCGGCGGATGCCCGGGCATGGCTTCGCCAGTTGGGCAATCCCTACAACATGATTGCAGTCGATGGACAAGGCGAGGTGGGAATCGACTGGGGGGTTTATGGGGTGCCCGAGACATTCGTTATCGACTCCGAGGGGGTGATTCGCTACAAGCACATCGGCCCGGTCGACCGCAAAGTGTTACAGGAAGTTATCGTGCCGCTGATCAGCGAATTGCGCGGCTGAGCCTTTCTCGCAGTGATAAACAATCGCGTATGCGATAATCCGCCGCCTTTTCCTCGGATATCCGGATCTTTCCATGAATCAGTTGAAACTGGGCGTGCCCAAGGGGAGTCTTGAGCAAGCCACCATCTCGCTGTTTAAGCAGGCCGGTTGGAACATCCAGTCGGGGTCTCGCAACTATTTTCCCAGCATCGATGACCCAGAGATCTCGTGCGCGCTGGTGCGATCCCAGGAGATGGCTACCTACGTGGCCAAAGGCACCCTGGATCTGGGCCTGACAGGACTGGACTGGATTCTCGAGACTGGCGCGAAGGTCGAGGAGGTCTGCGACCTTGTTTATTCCAAGAATTCTGACCAGCCTTGCCGCTGGGTATTGGTGGTGGCGCAGGATTCACCAATCCAGTCGGTCGAGGATCTACAGGGCAAGCGGGTTGCGACCGAGCTTGTGAACTTCACCCGCTCTTATCTTGCTGAGCGGGGCATTGAGTGTGAGGTCGAGTTTTCCTGGGGTGCGACCGAAGCCAAGGCGGTCGAGGGGCTGGTGGACGCAGTTGTGGAGATCACTGAGACCGGTAGCACTATCCGTGCACACGGGCTGCGCATTGTTTGCGATCTGCTGCATACCCATACCCGCCTGATTGCCCACCCGGATGCAATGGCTGACCCCTGGAAGCGGCGCAAGATCGAGCATATTGCACTGCTGCTGCAGGCTTCGCTGATGGCACACCAGAAGGTGGCACTAAAAATGAACGCCCCGCGGGACAGGCTCGACGAAATTCTCGAGCTACTGCCCAGTTTGCATGCGCCTACGGTCAGTGCCCTTTCCGATGAGCAGTGGGCGGCTCTTGAGACGGTGGTGGACCGCGACAGCGTGCGTTCGTTGATCCCGGCGCTACGCGAGCATGGAGCAGAGGGGATTCTCGAATACGAACTGCGCAAGATCATCTGAGCTGGGGGAATGATCCCCATCTCGGATGCCAGGCAACAAACGAGGAG
Organism: Arenicellales bacterium; assembly: GCA_050256425.1. Taxonomy (GTDB): domain Bacteria; phylum Pseudomonadota; class Gammaproteobacteria; order Arenicellales; family UBA868; genus UBA868. The sequence continues at coordinate 2,375 of JBBWVW010000017.1, forward strand.
CGAAGGATGTTTATCGATTTAGGGACCATGACGCCTCAGCAGGTTTATATCACGCTGACCCAGGCGGTCATTCCGCGTCCCATTGCCTGGGTGTTGTCGGAAAATGCCAATGCCAGTTTCAACCTGGCGCCTTTTTCCTATTTCAATGCGATCTCAAGCAATCCCCCGCTGGTGATGATTTCCGCTGGGATGAAGCCTGAGGGTGGCGCCAAGGATACTCGGGACAATATCCGTGATCGACACGACTTTGTGATCCACATCGTTAGCCTGGATCAGTTGGATGCCATGAATGCCTCGTCAGCCAACTTGCCCGCGGGCGAGTCCGAAGTGGTAAACCTTGGGCTCGAGACTACGGAGCTCGAAGGGTCACGGTTGCCACGCCTTGCCAGCGCACGGGTAGCGTTTGCCTGTAGCCTTTACGATATCCAATACATTGGCCCCGACCCCCAGTCGCTGATATTGGGCGAAGTTCACGGTGTTTTTGTTGATGATTCGGTAATTGGTGAAGACGCCAAGGGCCGAGTCAAGATTCTTGCTGAAAAAATCAATCCGATCGGTCGGCTGGGAGGAAGTGAATACGTGAGTTTTGGCGAACTGCTGAGTCGACGCCGCCCTGACTGAGCGGTTTTCTTAGTGCACCTCGGCCAGCAGGCTGAGGATCAGTTGCTCGGATTGGGGCAGGTAACTGGCGCCAAACAGGTTAAGGTGGTTGAGCACGTGGTATAGATTGTAGAGGTTGCGGCGCGTCGCATAGCCGCTATCAAGTGGCCAGGTATCACGATAGGCGCTGTAGAACGCTGGTCCAAACCCCCCAAAAAGCTCGGTCATTGCCAGATCGGCTTCGCGGTCACCAAAATAAACTGCCGGATCGAACACCACTGGAGAGCCGTCGGCCAGGACGCCCCAGTTACCGGCCCAAAGGTCTCCATGCAGTAGTGACGGAGTGGGTCGATAGCCGTTGAAAAAAGCATCGCAAGATTCCAGCAGTCTTTCGCCGGATTTTGCCAGGACTTTGCCAGTGGCAGTTGACGCCGCGAGGTCCAGTTGCGGCCGTAGTCGGCAGTCGCACCAGAATCTCACCCAGTCGGTTCGGCGCCGGTTTAACTGCGTATTGCGACCGATGAAGTTGTCGTGATCCCAGCCGAAGCTGTTATCAGTGATGCGATGCTGGCAGGCCAGTTGAAGGCCCAGTTGCGCCGCACTGTGGTCAGTTGCCGGGGCGAAGCGTAGTCGCTCGAGTACTATATAAGACCAGGCGCCAGCGAGGCCGCTAACGATGACCCGCGGCACTTTGACTGCGTTAACTTTTCGCAGTGCTTCAAGTCCCTCAACTTCAGCGGCAAGACGCTGAACTGCGTCAGCAGCCGTGCGCTTGATAAAGTATTCTTCGCGCCCATCGCTGATAATTTTGGTATCACTAACCTTGTCGCTGCCGATGGGCGTTACCTGCGTACCGCTAAACTTTGTACCGGTGGCTTTGCTGATCGCATCAAAGATGCAGTCCCAGTTCTTCATGTGCGACCATTCCATGGTGGTTGTTTTGCAGCGGGACATGGGTTAATCATTTGTTGTGAGCGCTCAAGTCTGTTACCTAAATGTATGATCAATAAAGAGCATAAGCACCTGCTGATGTACCTAGCCAGGCACTTTTTGTGCACACCTTCAGGGTTGTTCGCAATATTGTGCACTGCGCTTGGGGGATATAGTGACAAAGGCCAGGTCAGTTATCCTAAATGACTGAAATACCGCTCAAATTTACCTGCCTAAAAAATAGGCAATTGCATAAATCTCGGGTCCGTCGGTTAGGATTGGCTCGGTCTCGTGAACTTATACACAAAGTTATCCACAGAGTTTGTGGGCAACCTTGAATCTCCTTGTGCCCTCAGATATTTATGAGCGATTACTTGTGTGTGACAAAAAGTCTACCGCCTAACTTGGGCAGGTTAGATCAGGCGGTGCAACGTTGACTGATGCACAAGTCGTGCAGGTGGCACTGCCTGTACCGATGCGCCACTTGTTTGATTATTCCTGCACGGACAATCAGTCTCTGCCCGTGCCGGGTGTGCGGGTTATGGTGCCCCTCCAAAAGCGCACCGTAGTCGGGATTGTCTGCGGTATGTCGGCTCAAAGCGCGGTACCAATGAGACGTCTGCGCCACATCATCCGGGTGCTCGATGATGAACCCTTGCTGACACCGCAGGCTCTTGCGCTGGCGCAATGGGCTGCACGTTATTACCATCACCCTGTCGGCGAGGTGATGCAAGCAGCCATCCCTTCTTTGTTGCGCCGCGATCGCCCCGCCGCACCCAGGATTGCTCCCCACTGGCGTATCTGTGATGCCGGCCAGCAGGCGTTATCGACATTGCCCGTGCGCTACCACGTGCAGCGTCACGTGCTCCAAGTGCTGGTGAGTGCTGGCGCAGCAGGTTTAGCGGGTGAAACATTGTTGGGTATGGCACCCCGATCATCGTCGACAGTGGCGCTAATGGCAGACCGTGGCTGGATTGAGCAGGCCACGCCTGCACTAGTATCACCGGCACCGTTGTCGGCGCCACCACGCCTCAACTCAGCGCAGCGGGATGCCTGTCTGGCGATTGATCAGGCCAAGGGCAATTACGTGCCATTTTTATTGGATGGGGTAACGGGTAGCGGTAAAACTGAGGTTTACCTGGATTGCGTGGCGAAGACGGTCTCCCGTGGCTGCCAGGCGATGGTGCTTGTGCCGGAGATATCGTTGACCCCGCAGTTGGTGGAACGCTTCCAGGCACGCCTGGGGGGGTCTTTGGCGGTGCTGCACTCGGGACTAAGCCCTGGGGAGCGTCATCGGGCCTGGTGGCGTTCCCGCGAGGGCAGCACCGCGGTCGTCCTCGGTACCCGCTCAGCCGTTTTTACACCCCTGTCCCGGCCGGGGCTGATTATCGTGGACGAGGAGCATGACCTTTCCTACAAGCAGCGTGATCGATTCCGTTACAGTGCGCGGGATGTGGCAGTAAAAAGGGCTCAGTTAAGCGGGGTTCCGGTGGTGCTGGGCTCGGCCACTCCATCTTTGGAGAGTGTTGCCAATGCTCGCAGCGGCCGCTACCGGCGCCTGGTGCTACCGGTTCGGGCGGGTGTCGCACAAATGCCCAAGGTTCAGATCCTGGATCTGAACCGCCTGGCCGTCAACGAGGGCCTGACAGCGCCGGTGGTTGGAGCCATCGGCAAACGCCTGGAGCGGGCAGAGCAAAGCCTGGTATTCGTTAACCGGCGTGGTTTTGCCCCATTGCTTGCTTGTTCCGAGTGTCGATGGCAGGCGCAGTGCCAGCGCTGTGATGCCAGGCTGACTTTACACCGGGGCAGTAATCGCCTGATTTGTCACCACTGCGGGGCTAATGCACCACCACCACATTCCTGTCCGCAATGTGCTGGCGAGTCGCTGTATCTTGTAGGTGAGGGCACTCAACGCGTCGAAGAAGCGCTGGTACGGATATTCCCAAGCGCCCGGGTGTTGCGCCTGGATAGTGATGCCGCAGGGGATTCTCAGGATCTGGCGCAGGCCCTGAGTGCGGTGCGCCAGGGTGAGGTGGATATCCTGGTCGGCACGCAGATGCTGTCCAAGGGCCATGATTTCGCCGGGATCACTCTGGTGTGTGTGCTGGCAATGGATCAGGGGCTTTACAGTATTGATTTTCGTGGGCCAGAACGGATGTTCCAACAGTTGGCGCAGGTGGCGGGTCGGGCCGGGCGCGGTCAACGACCAGGCGAGGTACTGGTGCAGACGGTACATCCGGAGAACCCCGCCTATGCGCGACTGGTTCAGCACGACTTTGCCGGCTTCGCAAATACCGCTCTGGCAGAGCGCAAGGCGGCTGCCTACCCGCCTTTTGCCCGATTTGTACTGCTGCGCGCGGAATCAGCACGCAGCGGGCCACCCCTGGATTTTCTGCGCTCGGCGGTACGCGTGGGCAAAGCCCGGGCCGCTCGGGCCGGTGTCCGACTGATGGAGCCCGTGCCTTCGCCGATGGAGCGCCGCGCCGGGCGTTACCGGGCACAATTGCTGTTGGCGGCCTCTAACGAGGGGCAACTGCACCGCTTTTTGGATGATTGGCTGGCCAGGCTTGAAGGCTTGCGTGAAGCCACCCGGGTGCGTTGGTCGGTAGATGTGGATCCGCAGGAGATGTACTGACGTACCGTGTCGCACCCAGAAACCCCTTGCATCTTCGGGCTCAAGCCATGGATGATCCCATGTTGTCGTTTCCGGGAAGCTCGAGTGTGATTCCATTGGATGTCAGCCAGATTCTTCAGGATGCCAGCCGTGCGCAATCGCTTGACCCGTGCTGTTATCGGGACCCTCAATTTCTCGCTTTCGAGCACGAAACCCTATTCCGGGCCGGCTGGATAAGCGCCGGGCGAGCCGATCAACTATCTGATCAGGGAGATTACTTCGCGTTCTCGGTTGCTGACACAGAGCTGGTGGCGGTACGCGATGAGGAAAGCCTGGTCCGGGTTTTTGCTAACACTTGCCGGCACCGGGCAATGCGGCTGTTGGAGCCGGGTCGGGGGAGTTGTCGCCGCCTCACCTGCCCATTTCATGCCTGGACGTACGGGCTTGATGGAACGCTGATCGCGGCGCCACGAATGCAGAGCGCGGAAAATTTCGACCCGTCCGATTTCGGTCTGGTCGAAGTGCAAAGCGCAGTGCGTGCCGGTTTCATTTTCGTCAATATTGATGGCAGCGCTGCACCGGTCGATACCTGGCTGGGTGATTTCGAAACAGTACACAGCCCCTGGCAATTGGATACGCTGGTGACGGCCAGCACCCGGGAATTCCAGGTCGCTTGCAACTGGAAATCGTTTCTCGAGGTTTTCAACGAGTACTACCATCTGCGCAAAGTGCACCCGGGCACACTCGCGGGGCTTTACGCCGAGCCCGACCCGCTGCAGGCGACCCGGGGCTCTTTCGTCAGCCAATTTGGCGAGCACCACATCGAGGGTAGCGTCGGTGTCCTCGAAGAAGCAACCCGCACGCTACCTGTTTTGCCAGGTCTTTCAGGAAGGCTGGCCAATGGAACTCGCTATACCTGGGTCTATCCCGCGCTGACTTTTGCTGCCTCACGTGATGCCGTGTGGATGCTGGAGGCGACTCCGAACGGCGCATCCAGCACCCAGGTTCGTCTGACCCTGCTGTTTGGCCAGGACAGCGTAGCAAGATCGGATTTTGATGAGGTGCTGGCCCGCTATGAACAGCGAATGGCCGTTGGTATGGGCGAGGACATGGCAGTGCTTGAGCAGCAGCAGCATGGACTTAACTCGGTACTGGCCCGGCCCGGGCGGTTTTGTCCCGACCTCGAGCCCAGCGTCCATGCTTTTCACCGCTGGTACGCAAACGCCCTGACCGCCGCCGGATTGGCGAGTGGCTGAGATCTGCGCCTGGACTCAGGGTCGGTGCGCGCTGGAAAGATAGTCGGTTGACTGGAATTCATGCAGCCGGCTGGCGGTTCGGGCAAAGCCCCGCGCCATTCGCTCGCCACGGTACAGCGTGTCAGGGCTGGTGGCTGCCGAGACGATGACATTGACTCGCCGGTCGTAGAGCTCATCAATCAGTTCGACGAAGCGCCGCGCTGCGTCATCGTGCTCCGCGTCCAGGTAGGGGACATCACTGATCAGCAGGGTGTGGCAAGCCCGGGAAATCTCAACGTAATCGGCCTTTGAGCGCGGCCCGACGCACAGCGTCTCAAAAGTGAACCACATGACTCCGTCGCCGCCGGCCAGCAACTCAATCTTTCGATCGTTGATGGTAACAGTGGCAGGCGCAAGCGGACCCCCAGGGCTGATCTGGTGGAACGTCGTTTCCATCTGGGCCTGTGCCTGGGCGTTGTGGGGTACATGGTAAGTGGGTGCCGAGCTGAGCGTCTCAAGACGGTAATCGTGCGCACCGCCGAGGTGAATTACGCGGGTATGCGTTTCTATCAGGTGGATCGCCGGCAAAAAGCGCTCGCGCTGCAACCCGCCTTGGTAAAGTGACGATGGCGGCGTATTCGAGGTGAATATCAGGGTCATTCCTTGCTCGACCAGGGCGTGCAATAGCCCGGAAAGAATCATGGCATCGCCGATATCGGAAACATAAAACTCATCGAAACCGAGCACCCGGCTTTTGCCTGCAATCTCGGTGCCGATCCGGCGCAAAGGGTCGCTCTGGTTGCGCCAGGCCCGCAGGCGCTCGTGGATCTCGAGCATAAAGCGGTGAAAGTGCACCCGCCGCCAGTGTGATTCATGCAGGCTGTCGAGCAGTGTATCCATCATCAGCGTTTTACCCCGGCCGACCGAGCCCCAAAGATAAATACCTTTTTCACCGAATAACGGCCGGCGGCGCAGATGCCGTGCCCAGTCCGACAACTTTGTCGGCCAGGCGCGGGCGGATTTGTCGAAAGAGTGGTTGAGTTCCTCGGCCAGGTGGATAAACGCGGCCAGAGCCGGCTGTTGATCAAGGTCCGGTGTGGCCCCAGGTCGTGACAGGCGCCCTTTGAAATCGGCGGCGAACGTGTCGGACAGGTCCACGCTTAAGGTAGTGGAGTCGATGCAACGAGGATACCGTCGTTGTCGGCCCACAAATAGTGGCCAGGGGTAAAAATGGTGCCGGCCAAGCGTACCGGCAGTTGCGGTTGCCCCTCGCCGCGCTTAGCGCTCTTGGCCGGACAGGCCCCGAGCGCCTTGATACCAATCGGCAGGGCGCACAGTTGTTGGCTATCGCGGATGCAGCCGTACACGATCAACCCGTGCCAGCCGTTATCTTGCGCAAGCGCGCCGATCTGGTCGCCGACCAGTGCGCAGCGTAACGACCCACCGCCATCGATAACCAGTACCTTTCCCGTGCCCTCGCACTCAAGCGTTGAACGTACCAGGCTGTTGTCTTCGAATACTTTGACCGTGGCAATAATTCCTTCAAAGTGCTCCGCACCGCCGAAATCAGCAAAAATAGGCTGCGCTACCTGCAGACGGTCGGCATGGGCATCATAAAGATCAGCAGTTCGGGTCATCTGGCACCTGCCAGGGTTGCGGTTTCCCGGGCTGTGGAAAAACCGTTGAGTTCCTCGAAGGCATGCAGGCCGGAGAACTCCTCGGGGTCCACGGGTTGACCGGTCGAGTCGGGATGTATCACGGCAAGGAGGTGGCCAATGCCGTAGGCCCCGGCTGCGCGCAGTACCGCAAGATTGTCATCAATTAAAAGAGTGCGATCCCCCGCGAACGGCTCAATGGCTTGCAGATTGGTCCAGAAAGTCGCGCACTCCTTTGGATAACCCAGCGTATGGGAACTCACAATACGATCAAACATCGGCTCCAGGCCGGTCTGGTTCATCTTCAGGTCGATGCTGGCTGGGTGAGCATTGGTGACCAGTACCACCCGTCGAGTATCGGCATGCAGCGCCGTGAGGAAATCACGGGCGCCAGGACGGATCTGGATAAGGTGGCGTAGTTCGGCTTTAAGGCCGGCAATGTCCAGGCCCAGTTCATTGGTCCAAAAGTCCACGCAGTACCAGTCGAGCGTCCCGCGCAAGGCACGCATCCGGGAAAAGATTGTGCTGCGTGCGCCGTCCAGAGCGATTCGGTGCTGGTTTGCATATCGACGTGGGACGAAGTCGGTCCAGAAGTAGTTATCAAAATGCAGATCCAGCAAAGTGCCGTCCAGGTCCAGGAATACCGAGTCAATCTGCGTCCAGTCAATCACGGCCATAGTATGGGTAACGCCTGTTATGAAGGTGGAGGGCGACAAAGCGTCCAGGATAATTAGACTGTACCGGCTATTTTAGCGCCGACCACGGGTTGTCGGATTTGCCCTACATTGCAGTGGCCTATGCCGCAGGTACTGCATTGTTTCGACGGGTGGTCTGGGTTAATCTGCACTCCCATCAGTATCCCGCCAGGCAAGCTCGCACCCGCCCACTCATGAGCGTGTTACCCCAAATCCTCAAGACCACCGTAGTGGCGCGTAGCCGTCTTTTTAATATCGAAAGTGTGGACCTGCGTTTTGCTAATGGCAATGAGGTCAGTTTTGAGCGGTTGGTAGGCCAGGGCGCCGGGGCGGTACTGGTGGTGCCCCTGCCGGCGGTTGACCAGTTGCTGCTGGTTCGTGAGTATGCGGTGGGCCTGCAACGTTATGAGTTGGGCTTCGTTAAAGGACGTATCGATGCCGGTGAAACGCCGGATCAGGCGGCTCATCGTGAATTGCGGGAGGAGACGGGATTTGCTGCAGGCGTGATTGAACGATTGGCGACCGTAGCGCTGACTCCAGCATATTCGGATTATCAAACTCATGTGTATGTTGCGCAGGATCTGTTCGAATCGCCGCTGGACGGTGATGAGCCCGAAGCCCTTGAAACGGTGCAATGGCCGTTGGCAGATCTTTGTGGATTGCGGGCCCGGGAGGATTTCTCCGATGCCCGCAGTTTGCTCGCCACCTATCTCGTGGCTGAGAAGCTGGGGCAGAGATAGTGAGTAACCATTCGCTGCTGGCACAGGTCGTCAATATTGCAACAGCAGCGGGTGATGTGATTCTCGATGTTTACGGGAAAGAATACGAGATTGTCCACAAGGCTGATGGTTCACCGGTCACCACGGCGGATCACCGTGCTCATGACGTCATCGTTGAGCAACTTCAAGCCTTGACACCCGATATCCCGGTTTTGTCTGAGGAATCCAAGGGCATTGATGTTGAAGATCGCCTGCAATGGCCACGATTGTGGTTGGTTGACCCACTCGATGGCACCAAGGAGTTCATTCGCCGAAATGGTGAGTTCAGCGTCAATATCGGCCTGGCTGAAAACGGCAAGCCGATCCTCGGCGTGGTTTACAGCCCATGTACCCGGACCAGCTATTTTGCAGCTCAAGGTACAGGCGCCTGGCGACAGATCGCCCAAAAGCCGGCTCAGCGTATACAGGTAGATTCCTATGACCCCTCCCGGCCACGAATGGTTGCCAGTCGCTCGCATTCCGGCGAGGCGGTAAGTGCGTTTCGTGATGCGCTCACAGCGGCGAGCGGAACTGTTCCCCAGATCGTCAGCATGGGTAGTGCGCTAAAGGCTTGTGTGGTCGCGCAGGGTGATGCCGATGTGTATCCGCGGCTTGGCCCCACCTCGGAATGGGATACCTGCGCATCCCACTGCGTACTGAACGAAGCCGGCGGTCAACTGATTGATTGCGCGGGCGCGGAGTTGAATTACAACAAAGCGAGCGTCCTCAACCCCTGGTTTCTTGCTATCGCTGACTCGAATGTTGACTGGCTTCGGTTTTGCCCGCCAGAGCCCACGCAGGGGTAACACGGCGCCGGGCTGACCTGCCAAGGCGATGATCCGCCCCGGACTATAATTACGCTGGCGTTAGACCGAGTGGGCCGAGTGCCCCCAAATCAGCATGCGCAAGCTTCCCTTTACCAAGATGCACTCGCTGGGCAATGATTTTGTCATGCTCGATGGCGTGCGCACGCCACTGGACCTTGACACCGTTATGGTGAAACAGTTGGTAGATCGCAATCACGGCGTTGGTTGTGACCAGTTGATCGTAGCGCAGCCAGCCATTGGTGATGCGGACTTTTTCATGCGCATTTTTAATGCCGACGGTAGCGAGTCCGGCCAGTGCGGCAACGGAGCGCGGTGTTTTGGCCGTTTTCTGATCGAGCAAGGCCTGACCGAGTCCCGTGAACTTGAAATACAGACCATCAGCACGCGTATCCGTCTGACGGTGGCTGACAACTGGCAGATCACGGCACAACTTGCGCCCCCCAGTTTCGAACCCCGGGATATCCCTTTTAACGCGCCGGCCGTCGCCGGTGATTACCCGATTGTGGTTGGGGGTGAATCGCTACGGATCGGAACCGTATCGATGGGCAACCCCCACGCGGTGCTGATCGTCGATGATATTGATGTCGCTCGGGTGGATCAGTTGGGCCCAATGCTCGAGTGTCACCCCGATTTTCCGCAGCGCACCAATGTGGGTTTTGTCCAAGTGGTTGACAGGCAGACCTTGCGCCTGCGGGTCTGGGAGCGCGGCGTGGGAGAAACGCTTGCCTGCGGTAGCGGGGCTTGCGCGGCCGTTGCCGTGTGTCGTTTGCAGGAGCGGATCGATGACACGGTTTGTGTGACGCTCCCGGGCGGCCCACTCAGCGTGGTATGGCCTGGCCATGGCCCTATCAGTATGAATGGTCCGGTTGTGAGCGTTTTTGATGGGCAGTGGCCGATTTTTTGATATGACCTCGCGCCCGACCTCCGACGATACCCCAGGGCTTGGCCTTGAGGAGCGTGAGGTTGCGGATTTTCTGCGCCGTCACCCGGATTTCTTTGAGCGCCACCTCGCCTTGTTAACCGAGCTGGTGGTTCCTCATTCGGGTCGTACCGGTGCGGTATCGCTGCTGGAACGCCAGGTTACCGTCCTGCGTGACCAGCTTGGTGCTGAACGTGGTCGCTTGAAGTTGTTGATGAACGCGGCGCGCGAAAACAGTCGGCTACAACAACGACTGCAACGCTGTTTTCAGGCGATCGCCTGCGCCTGTGATTTCAGCGACCTGGTACGTGGTGTGTCCGAGGTGTTGCAAAAGGAGTTTGACCTGGATAGCGTTGTTGTCAAATTTCTCGATACGGTTGTGGGCACGGCGGTGCCAGTGCAAGCTCTCGCGGCTTGTTCTGATGAAATGGTACAGGCGCTGATTCAGCGTTTTCAGGGAAACGCCTGCCTGGTCGAGGCACCACCATCGGCACAGGTGATGTGTCACCTTCCGCCGGCCAGCGCTTCGCGGGTTGGTTCATGTGCAGTGGTACCGATACGCAACGAAGATCAGGTGCTGCTCGGCTGGGTGATCCTGGCTGCGCATGATTCGCAGCGCTATCGTGCAGATATGGACACGGTGCTGCTTGAGGGATTGGGGGGGCTGATCGGTGCCGCCTGCACCCGCCTTAATCTTCCCTGAGTTCGGGTTATGACTGGCATAGACAATTCGGTCAGCGCTTTTCTTGATTACCTGCGTTACGAGCGCCGATATTCCACTCACACCGTCTCGGCGTACGAACGTGATCTTGCACGGCTTGTCGCATTTGCGGCCGAGCGCAGCGTCAGTAATCTCCTCAAGCTCGCGCCAGCGCAGGCGCGGTTGTTTCCCGCGCGTTTGCATCATGCGGGGCTGGCCAGCCGCTCAATCAGCCGTAGCCTGTCGGCTGCGCGTTCGTGGTATCGCTACCTGCTGCGCGAGAAACGAATCAAGGCCAACCCCTTTGAGGGCGTCTTGGCCCCCCGCGGCCAGCGCAAACTGCCCAGCACCCTCAATATCGAACAAGCGGCACAACTCGTTGCGATCAAGCCGCGCTCGGACCTGGACTACCGCGACCGGGCGATACTCGAGCTGTTTTATTCGTCGGGCCTGCGCTTGTCCGAATTGGCGGGTACGGATCTTAAGGATATTGATTTCACCACCTGTACTATCGTGATTACCGGCAAGGGAGGGAAGACTCGGGTGGTGCCGGTCGGGCGCTATGCCATCAAGGCCATCACTGCCTGGCTGGAGCACCGAGAGACCCTGGCAAAGCCGGAGGAAGTCGCGGTGTTTATTGGGCGCCAGGGGTCCCGCCTGGGACCGCGTGCGATTCAGAAACGAGTTCAGGTCTGGGCAGCCCGCCAGGGGCTGGGGCGCGGCGTACACCCGCACATGCTCCGTCACTCCTTCGCCAGCCACCTGCTGGAATCAAGTTCAGACCTGCGTGCGGTGCAGGAATTGCTGGGTCATGCCGATATCTCGACCACTCAGGTTTACACGCACCTTGATTTTCAGCATCTGGCCAAGGTTTATGATCAGGCGCATCCGCGAGCACGCCGACGCAAGGGCTGAGCGATAAATGGCCTTGCGTTGCGGCCTGGTTGGCGACGTGGAAGTGTTTGATCGATTTCGAGTTTTTCCTCACGTCGACCTTGGGCATCAGCTCGGTGATGGGGCTTGGCCCGTTTGCCGGGTTTGCCGTGCGGTGCGATCGCGCGAGTGTTGCCCGGCACGGCTCGATGCCGGGAGTCCTCAGCTGTGTG